>CACIQQ010000005.1 GCA_902588835.1 uncultured Pelagibacteraceae bacterium
TGTTATTTTTTCCTTTTATATTTTTTCCAAATTCTCTCGATAATATTGCTGGAGCTTTAAGATTAATAGATAAATGTTTTTCCCAACTACTTGAATTGAAATTTTCCAGTTTATCGTTCTCAAAAATTGATGCATTATTTATTAAACAATCAAAGTATTTTAGTTTGGATTTTGCAAATTTTACTATCTTATTTAAATCTTTTTCTTTTCCTAAATCACCCTTAACGAGATAAACCTTTGACCCTCTTTTTATTAGTTCTTTTTTTAAATTTTCAGCTTTCGACTTTGATTTATTATAATGAATGACTATATCTTTATTAGTTCCAGATAAACTCCTAGCGATTGCAGCACCTATTCTAGTTGCTCCCCCAGTAATTATTATTTTTTGTGCTTCCACTTTTTATCTCTTTTTTTAGTCACCTTAGTTCCTGGCATTCCCAGAGTGGATCTACCTTTAGGATAAAGCTTATTTTTTACATCATATTGTCTTATTTTAGGATTTAAAGTAATTTCAAGTTCAGTACTTTCCAATTTTCTAATCTCATCTCTTAATTTAGCAGCTTCTTCAAACTCTAAATTAGATGCAGCGTCTTTCATTTTTTTATTTAAACCCTTCAAGTGTTTTTTTAAATTGCCACCTATATTTGATCCCTCACTAATTTTTACGTAATCTTTCTCGTAAACACTTTCTAAAATATCGCTTATTTCTTTTTTAATTGATTTAGCATCAATTTTATTTTTTTTGTTATAATCTAATTGAATTTCTCTTCTTCTTTTTGTTTCCAGTATTGCTTTTTTAATACTTTTTGTTTCTTTATCTGCATATAGGATTACTTTTCCTTCTACATTTCTTGCAGCCCTTCCAATTGTTTGAATTAGAGATGTTTCAGATCTTAGAAACCCTTCTTTATCTGCATCTAAAATACCAACTAATGCACATTCAGGTATATCAAGCCCTTCTCTTAATAAGTTAATTCCAACTAAAACATCAAAAACACCCATACGAAGATCCCGCATAATTTCTATCCTTTCAAGTGTGTCAATATCTGAATGAAGATACCTAACTTTAATTCCATTCTCATGGAGATACTCAGTCAAATCCTCTGCCATTTTTTTTGTTAAAGTGGTAACTAGAACTCTATAATTCTTTTCAACAACTTTTTTACACTCGTGCATTAAATCATCTACCTGATTTTTTGCTGGTCTTACCTCCACCTCTGGATCAATTAATCCAGTGGGTCTAATAACTTGGTCTATATATTTACCTTTTGTTTGCTCTAGTTCCCACGGTCCCGGGGTTGCTGAAACAAAGATGGTTTGTGTTCTCATTAAATCCCATTCTTCAAATTTTAACGGCCTATTATCCATACATGAAGGTAATCTGAATCCATATTCAGCAAGTGTACTTTTTCTTGATCTATCTCCTTTATACATTCCATTTAATTGAGGAACGGTTACATGAGACTCGTCAACAAATATAATTGCATTATCTGGAAAGTACTCGAATAGAGTTGGTGGAGGTTCACCCGGTTTTCTACCAGATAAAAATCTTGAATAGTTCTCAATTCCTGCGCAAGACCCAGTAGCCTCTATCATTTCTAAGTCAAACTTTGTTCTCTCCTCTAGTCTTTGTGCCTCTAATAACTTATTTTCAGATTTATGTTTTTTAAGAGTAAGTTCTAATTCTTTTCGAATATTTATCACCGCCTGTTCTACAGTAGGCTTTGGCGTAATGTAGTGACTATTTGCATAAACTTTTATTAAGTTTAAATCTCTGACCTTATCACCGGTCAAAGGATCAAATTCTTCTATTTGTTCAAGTTTATTTCCAAAGAGACTTATTCTCCAGGCTCTATCTTCTAGATGTGAGGGAAAAATTTCAAGATTTTCACCCCTGACTCTAAAAGTGCCTCTATAAAAGTTTTGATCATTCCTTTTGTATTGTAAAGCAACAAAAGATTTAATTATTTGTTCCCTGTTATATTCATAATTTTTTTGGAGCGTTAGTGTCATTTTACTATAAGCTTCTACAGAACCTAATCCGTAAATACACGACACACTCGCAACAATAAGTACGTCATCTCTTTCTAGCAAAGATCTTGTTGCCGAGTGACGCATTCTATCAATCTGTTCATTTATTGAAGCTTCTTTTTCGATATATGTATCTGACCTTGGTACGTATGCTTCAGGAGTATAGTAATCATAATATGAAACAAAATACTCCACAGCATTTTCAGGAAAAAAAGTTTTCATTTCGCCATAAAGTTGAGCAGCTAATGTTTTGTTTGGGGCTAATATTAAAGCTGGTCTATTCGTAGCTTCAATAACTTTTGCCATTGTGAAAGTTTTACCTGATCCCGTTACCCCCAATAAAACCTGATTAAATTGTTCTTTATTAGCCCCAGAGACCAGTTTTTTAATTGCTTCCGGTTGATCACCTGCGGGTGTAAAATTTGAAATTATTTTAAACTTCTTTCCTCCCTCAAGTTTTCCACTGATTTGTGGTTTTTTTCCCTCTAAATCGGTAATTAAATCTTGATATGTATTTTGCATATATTAAACAAAGTAATAAAATAAAATTATATTTCAATGAGCATTATATCGGATAGCTTAAAAAGAATAAAACCTTCTCCAACTATCGCCGTTACTCAAAAAGCCAAGGAATTAAAAGCTGCAGGAAAAGATGTAATAGGTTTAGGCGCTGGAGAGCCAGATTTTGACACCCCAGATAATATTAAAAAAGCGGCAATAGATGCCATTCAATCTGGTGATACAAAATATACGGCTGTGGATGGAACCAAAGATTTGAAAGAGGCAATTGTTAAAAAATTTAAAAGAGAAAATAATCTAAATTATACAATAGATCAAATAACTGTTGGAGCAGGGGGCAAGCATGTAATTTACAATTTAATGATGGCAACGTTAAACAAAGGCGATGAGGTAATCATTCCTGCACCATATTGGGTGTCATACCCAGATATTGTTTTATTGGCAGGAGCTAATCCGATAGTCATAGAGTGTTCTGAAGATCAGGGTTTCAAATTAAGTGCAAAAGATTTAGAGGCGAAAATCACTAATAATACTAAATGGCTTATTCTAAATTCACCGTCTAACCCAACAGGAGCTTGTTATTCAGAGCAAGAGATCAAAAATTTATCTCAGGTCTTAAAAAGAAATCCGCATGTGAATATACTTAGTGACGACATATATGAACATATCACTTACGATGATTTCAAATTTTTTACAATTGCTCAAATACCTGAAATTAAAAATAAGGTTATTACTATGAATGGTGTTAGTAAATCATATGCAATGACTGGTTGGAGAATAGGTTATGCAGCTGGTGACAAAGATATAATTAAAGCTATAGCCAAGATTCAATCTCAATCAACAACTAATCCTTCATCTATAAGTCAAGCAGCAGCCGTTGAGGCCCTAAATGGAAAACAAGACTTTATCCCAGTAAGAGCAAAAGCTTTCCAGGAAAGAAGAGATTTTGTTGTAAATTCTTTAAATGCTATTGAAGGAATAAGTTGCCTGAAACCAGAGGGAGCTTTTTATGTTTTTCCAAACTGCAAAGGATTAATAGGTAAAAAAGATAAAAGTGGAAAAAAAATTACAAATGACACAGACTTTGTTCAGTCATTATTAGAAAATAATGATGTAGCGGTTGTCCAAGGATCAGCTTTCGGGCTAGAGGGTTTTTTTAGAATTTCATATGCAACTTCAATGGAGAAGCTTGAGATAGCAATGAAAAGAATAAAATCCTTTTGTGAGAGTTTAAAATAAAATTTAACTTGCTAGATATTTTTCTGCCTCTAAAGCAGCCATACATCCCATACCTGCCGCTGTAACAGCTTGTCTAAAAATTTTGTCTTTAACATCTCCGGCTGCAAATATTCCTGGAACATTTGTTTCTGTGGAGTCTGGCTTTGTAATCAAATAGCCTTCCTTATCCATTTTTAATTGATCTTTAAACAGTTGAGTTGCAGGATCATGGCCAATCGCAACAAATAGCCCATCGATTTTTAAATCACTTGTTTTGTTATTCTTTACATTCTTGATTTTTAAACCTTTAACATTTTTAGGATCATCATCCCCAATAATTTCCTCAACGACTGAGTCCCAAATAATCTCAATTTTTTTATTATCCATAAGCTTTTTTTGTAGCATTTTTTCTGCTCGCAACTTATCTCTTCTATGTATTAGTTTTACCTTTGAAGCAAATTTTGTGAGAAACATTGCTTCTTCAACGGCTGCATTTCCACCACCAACTACTGCAACAGTTTTTTCTTTAAAAAAGAAACCGTCACATGTAGCACATGCAGATACCCCAAAACCTCTAAATTTTTTTTCAGACTCAAGATTTAGCCATCTTGCCTGAGCGCCTGTAGAAATGATAATTGAGTCTGCAGTATATTTTTTGCCACTTTCACCCACAGCTTCAAAAGGTTTAGACTTAAAATTAACAGATGAGATATGATCTTCAATCATTTCAGTTCCAACAGCTTTAGCTTGATCTTTCATTTGGTCCATTAGCCAAGGCCCTTGAATTACTTTTGCAAATCCAGGATAATTTTCTACATCAGTAGTTGTAGTTAACTGTCCACCAGGTTCCATTCCATGAACTAAAATTGGATTTAACATAGCTCTTGCAGCATAAACTGCAGCTGTATATCCAGCTGGGCCAGACCCAATTATTAACACTTTTGTGTGTTTAGTTGGATTTTGATTCATATCAAAGCTATATAGTAATTTATGTCTAAATTAAAAGGGTTATTATTAACAGAGGGAATGCATGGCATGATAAGTCAAGTCGAGGGTTTGGCCAAGGCATTAGACATTGATTACACTCACCAAAAAGTTGAAATGAACATGTTTGCAAAACTTTTTCCCCCAAAAATAACTCCTATTTCAAATTTATTTTTTAAAAAGTTCATAGTACCAGAAATTGATTTAATTATTTCATGTGGAAGAAAAAGCGTCATACCTTCGCTATATCTAAAAAAGAATTCAACTAAAAAAATTGTGAATATTCATATTCAGGATCCTAAAGTTTCATTATCAAATTTTGATTATGTGATTGTACCTGAGCATGATGGATTGAATGGCAAAAACATTATTAGTTCCAAAGGTGCTTTACACTATCTTACTTTAAAAGAAATTGAAAAAAATCATAATTACTTAGTTAATAAAATTAATAAAAACAAAGAACAAATACTTCTAGTTTTAGGAGGTCCTAATAAATACTATAATTACGATAAAAAAAACTTGAGTAAAATTTTTGAAAATATTAAAAATTTAGCAGAAAAATATAATCTTCAAATTATTATTATTCCCTCCATGAGAACTCCAGCTGACGCCATTGATTACGCGAATAAATTCTTTGGAAGTGAAAATCTTGTTATTCAAAATGTTGACAAAAAAGCTTATTTAAGCGGTCTATCGATTGCTAAATTTTTAGTAGTTACTTGCGACTCGACGTCAATGATTTCTGAAGCTGCTTTGACCGGAAAACCAATATATGTAGCTCAAATACCACCAAAAAGGGATGACCACAGGTTTAGGCAATTTAGGGGCTTGTTTAGTAAATTAAATATTATAAAGAATTTAGAAAATAGTTTAGATATATGGAAATATGAAAAACTTGATGAGACTAATAGAATTGCAAATTTAATAAAACAGAAATTATAATGTCATTTTTGAATTCTTTACAAAATAAATCAAAGAAGTTTGATGATCCATTTTTGCATTGGGAATTAGACAAACCTCTTACTGAAGAACAAATTAACGAAATAGTCAAAGCTGATATTGCAAATCCTATTGAACATGATTTGAATTATGATGGGACAAGAGCTATTGATGGTGGAGCTCCAGAATTTAGAAAAGGGTTATCTCATGGCGGAAAAGCGCTTAAGTTTAGATGTTTTATAACAAAAGATAATTCAAATGAATTCCCAAACTTAATGAAATTGATTAAAGAGCTTCAGAGCAAGGAAACTCATGAAAAAGTTTCTAAACTTGTTGGTAAAGATTTGTCAAATTCTTATGTAAGAGTTGAAGTTATATGTGATAGGAAAGGTTTTTGGTTAAAACCTCATTGTGATATTGAAGAAAAATTAATGTCGTGTTTGCTATTTGTTAATAAAACAAATGAAAGTGAAGACTTAGGAACTGACTTTTACAATAACGACCTAAAAAAAGTAAAGACAATGCCTTATAAAGATAATTATGGTTATTTTTTCACTAGTGGGCCAGGTACATGGCATGGTATGGAAAAAAAAGAAATTCGTCAAGAGAGAAGATGCCTACAAGTAAACTACGTAACTTTTAAAACTGACTGGAAAGTTGACTAGACATCCTGAATAGATTTAACACTCAACTTTTTGGTTTTCAGAGATTTAATAGCTTCTAAAAAAGAATAAGCAGTTGACATGTTTGTGCAATAGGGGATTTTGTTCGCCAACGCCCCTCTTCTTAAGGCTTTTGCATCATTAATTCTATGTTCACTGTTTCCACCTCCAGTATTAATTACCAAAGAAATTTTTTTTGAATTTAAAACATCAACGATATGTGGTCGACCACTACTTACTTTGTTAATTGTTTTGCATTTAATACCGTTATTATTCAAAACCTTTGAAGTTCCTTTTGTTCCTGAAATAGTAAAACCAAATTTTTTTAATCTTTGCGCTATTCCTATTATTTCTTGCTTATGTGAGTCTTTTACAGATAGAAATGCCATACCTCCTACTGGCAAAGAATTAGAGGCAGCGATTTGACTTTTTGCTACTGCCATCCCAAAATCCTCATCAAAACCCATAACCTCTCCGGTCGATTTCATTTCAGGACCAAGCAAGACATCGCTATCTGGAAACTTATTAAATGGAAAGACAGCTTCTTTAACAGCATATCTCTTATTTTTTTTGTATTTTAAATTGTATTTAGAAAGTTTTTCTCCAGCCATTATTCTAGAGGCAATTTTAGCTAAAGGGATACCGTTAGCTTTTGAAACAAATGGAACAGTTCTGCTCGCTCGCGGGTTTACTTCTATAACAAAAATTTCATCTTTTTTAATTGCAAATTGAATATTTAAAAAACCTTTAACATTCATAGCCAAAGCTAATTTTCTTGTTTGAACCTTTATCTCTTTTAATATGTTCTCTTTAATTGATACTGGCGGCAAACAGCAAGCAGAGTCTCCAGAATGTATTCCAGCTTCTTCTATATGTTGCATAATACCTGCAACGTAAACATCTTTTCCATCTGCAATCGCATCAACATCAACTTCCATTGCATTATCAATAAACTTATCAATTAAAATTGGATTATTTTCAGACGCATCAAAAGCCTGTTTAATAAACTTTTTTAATTGATCCTCATCGTGAACAATTTCCATAGCTCTCCCACCCAAGACATAAGAGGGACGTACGACTACTGGAAGACCAATTTTACGAGCTATTTTAACTGCAGAGTTAAAACTTTTAGCAATTCCACTTTCTGCTTGTTTTAAATTTAATTTAATCAATAAATCTCTAAATCTGTCTCTATCTTCTGCGAGATCAATTGATGAATATTGAGTCCCGAGAATTGGCAACTTATTTTCATCAAGAAATTTTGCGAGTTTAATAGGAGTCTGTCCTCCAAATTGTGCAATTATACCTAATAGATTACCTTTTGATTTTTCTTTAAAAATTATATTTTCCACATATTCATCTATTAAAGGCTCAAAATAAAGTCTGTCGCTTGTATCATAATCGGTAGAAACTGTCTCAGGATTACAGTTTATCATTATTGTTTCATATCCCGCATCTTTAAGTGAAAAACTAGCTTGACAACAACAATAGTCAAATTCAATACCTTGGCCAATTCTGTTGGGACCTCCACCTAATATAATGATCTTTTTTTTATTACTTGGATCAGCTTCACATTCAGAGTTTAGAGCAAAATTTCTTTGGTATGTCGAATACATATATGGAGTAAATGATTTAAATTCCGCAGCACATGTGTCAACTTTTTTGAAAACTGGAACCACTCTCAAAACTTTCCTTTTTCTTTTAACAACTTCTTCTTTTAATTTCGTAAGTTTAGATAACCTTTTATCCGAAAATCCACATGATTTAATTCTATTAAATTCTATATAGTTTTTTGGTAAACCATTAACCTTAATTCTATTTTCGTCATCTACTATTTCTTTAATTTGATTTAAAAACCAAGGATCAACTTTTGATAACTTGTAAATTTTATCTAAAGAAACTTTCTTTCTAAAAGCCTCCGCAATCAGTAACAATTTGTTAGGTATATTCTCTCTTAATTTTTTAATAATTTCCTTTTTTGAATAATTAAAAATTTCATCTAGTCCACTCAAACCTATCTCAAGAGACACCAGTGCTTTTTGAAACGACTCTTTGAAATTTCTACCTATAGCCATTGCTTCCCCAACTGATCTCATTGAGGTGCCTAAAATTGCTTTAGTATCTTGAAACTTTTCAAAAGTAAATCTTGGTATTTTTGTGACCACATAATCTATAGTTGGTTCAAATGATGCTGGAGTTACTTTTGTAATTTCATTTTGAAGTTCGTCTAAGGTGTATCCAACAGCAAGTTTAGCTGCAACTTTAGCAATTGGAAAACCTGTTGCCTTTGATGCTAAAGCAGAAGACCGAGAAACTCGAGGATTCATCTCAATAATTACCATTCTTCCATTTTTTGGATTGATTGCGAACTGAACATTTGAGCCTCCGGTTTCAACACCAATTTTTCTTAAACAAGCAATCGAAGCATTTCTCATCACCTGATATTCCTTATCAGTTAATGTTAACGCGGGAGCTATTGTAACGGAGTCTCCTGTGTGGGTCCCCATCGGATCTATATTTTCTATTGAACAAACAATAATACAATTATCATTTTTATCCCTCACGACCTCCATTTCAAACTCTTTCCAACCATCTAGACACTCTTCCACGAGCACTTGATTTTGAGGAGACTCGTGAAGTCCACCCTTAACAATTTTAAAAAAGTCTTTCTTTGTTCTTGCTATTCCGCCTCCAAGCCCACCCAAGGTAAATGAAGGTCTTATTATCGCTGGTAATCCAATTTTTTTTAAACACTTTGAAGCATTTTTAAAATTATTTAATATCTCAGATTTAGGAAGATCAATACCAATATCTGACATGTTTTTTCTAAATCTTTTTCTATCCTCTGCGTTAGCAATTGCTTTAGAATTTGCTCCAATTAACTCAATCTTATATTTTTTTAACAATCCATTTTTTTCTGCTTTCAAAGCCAGGTTCAATGCTGTTTGTCCGCCCATTGTAGGTAGAATAGCGTTAGGTTTTTCTTTCTTAATTATTTCTTCGAGGACTGCTACAGATATTGGCTCAATATATGTTTGATCTGCAACTTCAGGATCTGTCATTATTGTTGCAGGATTTGAATTGACTAAAATTACTTTATAGCCTTCATCTTTAAGAGCTTTACATGCTTGTGTTCCTGAGTAATCAAACTCACATGCTTGACCTATAATGATTGGACCAGCACCAATTACCAAAATTTTTTTAATGTCTTTTCTTTTTGGCATATTTTTTTACTTCCATAATAAAGTTATTAAATAGATAATGACTGTCTTGAGGACCTGGATTTGATTCAGGGTGATACTGTACTGAAAAAACTGGTTTATTTTTTAACTTGATGCCTTCAATACTGTTGTCAAATAATGATTTATGAGTAATTTCGATTTTAGACGGCAAATTATTTTTGGTAACTTCAAATCCATGATTTTGACTGGTTATTTCAACTTTATTATCTTTTATGTTTTTGACAGGATGGTTCGCGCCCCTATGTCCAAGCTTCATTTTTTTTGTTTTACCACCTAGAGCAAGAGCTAATAATTGATGTCCAAGACAAATTCCAAAAATTGGTAAACCTTTTTTTATAAGATTTTTTATAATTTTAATTGCATATTTGCCTGTCGCCGCAGGATCACCAGGGCCATTTGACAAAAAAATTCCACTTGGTTTAAGTGTCATGATATATTCAGCTGAAGCATCACACGGCACAACTATTACATCACAATAAAAATTTGAAAAATACCTTAAAATGTTTGTTTTAATACCATAATCAATTGCAACTACTCTAAATTTCTTTTTTTTAATCTTTTTAAAACCATCTTCTTTTGTCCATGTCTTAAGCCCTTTCCATGAAAATTTATTTTTAGTAGACACTGTTTTTGCTAAATCCAGACCCTTCAGTCCCGGCCATTTAAGAGTTGTATTGATAAGTTTTTTTAATGGGAAAACGCCTTTTTTTTTATGAGAAATAGTTCCCCTTGGCGCTCCTTTATCTCTTATAAAATTTGTTAAGCTTCTGGTGTCTAAACCAGTTAAACCAACAATTTTATTTTTTTTAAGCCACAAATCTAACTCTATTAACGATCTATAGTTTGAGGGATTAGTTATTTCTGAATTGAAAATCACACCTCTAGTCCAGACTTTTTCAGATTCATTATCTTGTATATTGGTTCCAACATTACCAATGTGTGGAAAGGTAAAATTAATAATTTGTCCCGCATAAGAGGGATCTGAAATTATTTCTTGGTAACCCGTTATTGAAGTATTAAAACAAACTTCTCCTGTAGCAGTACCTTCATAACCAATACCAATTCCATTAAAAATTGATTTATTTTCAAGAACTAAAATACCCGGGCTAAAATTTGATTTTTTTTTTGAGTTTACTTTTTGTTTTTTGTTCAATTACAACTCATGAGTTAAAGGTTAATACAATAAAAGCTCGAGTTAAGCAACTGAACTAATACAAAATTTAAAAAAAAAAACAATTTTTCTTTTAAGAAAAAATCTTTAAGTTAAGTTAGATAAAAATGTCCATTAAAGAAAAAATTAACGACGAGTATAAAACTGCTCTAAAATCGAAAGATAAAAACAAGATATCAACTTATAGGTTAATTCTGTCTGGGATAAAAGATTTGGATATTTCAAATAGATCAGGACCAAATAAGAAAGAGACAGATGATGAAGATATTAAAAAACTTTTAAAAAAAATGATTAAACAAAGAAACGAATCAGTTGAAATTTACAAAAAAAATAAGAGAGAGGATTTGTTTAAAATAGAGCAAGGAGAAATAGACTTGCTATCAACATACTTACCCAAACAACTAAACGAAGAAGAAACTAAAAAAATATGTTCGGAAATTATTACAAAAGTCGGAGCTCAAACTATTAAGGACATGGGTAAAGTAATGGGTGAACTGAAAAAGAATTATTCTGATAGCATAGATTTTTCAAAAGCCGGTTCAATACTAAAGGAATTATTAAATAAATAATGAAATATCCAAAAGAGTATCTTGACGAAATTAAAATAAGACTGAAGGTTTCTACTGTTGTTTCAAAACATGTGTCATTAAAAAAAAGAGGAAAGGAGTTTGTAGGACTATCACCTTTTAAAAATGAAAAGACTCCATCTTTCACTGTTAATGATGAGAAAGGTTTTTATCATTGTTTTAGTACTTCAGAACATGGAAATATTTTTGACTTTGTGATGAAAATGCAAAACTTTAAATTTGGCGAAGCAGTAAAATTTTTAGCTAACTTAGCTGGAATGGCACCTTATAGGTTTTCTAAAGTTGATGAGCAAAGAGAAAAAGAATGGAATGAATACACCAATATATATTCAGACTACGCTGATTACTATCACAATGAATTAGTAAATAGTACTAATTCTAAGATTGCTTTAGATTATTTAAAAAAAAGAAAAATCAATAATTCAATTATTAAGGACTTTAAGATTGGATTTGTAAATTTCAATTCAAGTATTTATGAAAAACTAAGAAAAAATTACGATGTGAAAATTTTAAACGAGTCTGGATTATTTTATTATGATGAAAATAAAAAAATATATGTTGAAAGATTCAGAAATAGAATAATTTTTCCAATTAATTCTTTATCAGGTAAACCAATGGCTTTTGGTGGAAGAATAATTGATACTAAAAACAAATATGCAAAATATATAAATTCTCCAGAAACAAACTTTTTTAGAAAAGGGAATAATTTATATAACTTAGATAGAGTAAGAAAAATTTCTCATAAATTCGATGAAGTTTTTTTGGTGGAGGGTTATATGGATGTAATCGGTTTAAGCAAATTTGAAATAGAAAATTGTATTGCAAATTTAGGGACTGCGTTGACTGACAAACAAATCTATATGGTAACCCAGTTCTTTGATAATATTATAATTTGTTTTGATGGTGATGAAAGTGGATATAAAGCTGCAATAAGAGCTGCAGAAAATTCAATTAAAAGTGTTCTTCCCGATAAGCAAATATATTTTTTATTTCTTCCAGACGGAGAAGATCCAGATACTTTTGTTGAAAAAAAAGGAAAAAATGAATTTTTAGATTTTTATAAGAATAATAAAATTCCGGTGCACAAATTAATTTTTGAGCATTACAAAAAAGAAAACTCTTCATCCCCATCTGCACTTGCATCTCTTGAAAAGAAATTAAAAGCTATAGCAAATTCCGTTAAAGATACTGTAGTCAAAAAATATATATTAGGATATTTCTTAGAAAATCTTGCAAAATATTCTCCAGGAACAGTCTTTAAAAATTTTAAAAAATCTTCTGTCAATTTTAATAAGCCACTTGATAAAACCAAAAAATTATTCAAAGACACTGAAAATTTTTCCTCAGTTGATATAAAAGAATTTTGTTTACTTTATATCATGATTAATAATTTGAATTTTTTTTATCAAAGATCAGATTTGTTGGAAAAAATTAAGTTTTTTAAAAAAGAAAATATATTAGTTTTTGAGAAAATCCTGGACTGCTTAAAGAATGGAAATCTCGATAGTTTGCAAATTGATGATCAACTTTTGGATCAAATTGAAAAATATGCAAACATAAAGCATATAGTTCAAAAGAATGATAAGGATGAGAGTAAAATTGTAGAAATATTTAATGATATTAAGAACGAACTTAAAACACACGATTTAGAGCTAAGAATTCAAGAATTAGAATCGAAATTTGCTGAAGATTTTAACCAAAACACTTTTGATGAAATTAATAGGCTTAAAAAAGAGCAAAATATTAATTAATTCAGTTAAATTTTTCGTGGATTTTTTTAAAATAGCTATTATATAAGATTTTCCAAACATTATTAACTGTGGAAAGAATAATTACAAAATCATTTGCTAGATTGATGGGTCGTGGGATCCACCGAGGTTTTATAACTCACGAGGAATTGAATAAATCTTTAGGAAAAAGAAACTTGTCTGGAGAAAATCTTGCACAAGCATTTTTACACATCTTAGATGAAAAAATTTCCTTGGTTGAAAAAAAATCCGATTTTAAAGCTTTAAAAAAAAGAGACCCAAATAATAAAGAAGAACCAAAAACTATTGAAAAAAGTGATGACCCTATAAGAATGTATCTGAGAGAAATGGGAGGTGTTGAACTTTTATCTCGAGAGGGAGAAATAGCAATAGCTAAACGTATAGAAGCTGGAAAAGATGTGATGTTAAATGCCTTATCCCAAAGTCCAATCACCGCCGCACAATTTTTTGAATGGAACGATAAACTTCAAAATGACGAAATTTTAGTAAGAGAAATTATAGACATTGATACTAACTATATGGAGGAAGAAAATTCCTCTCAAGAGACGAAAGAAAAAAAAGATGACAATAAAAAAAATAAAAATGAAAAGAATAATATAGATGACAAAAATGAACAGAACCAACAAGAAGTCGAAGAAGATGAATTTAACCCAACACTTGCTGCAATGGAAAGTGAAATTAAACCAAAAATTTTACAAACCATTCATAAACTTACCAAAGATTATTCTAAACTTATCAAGTATCAAAATGAAAAATTAGAGTGTGTTTTGAAGAGTTCAGAATTTACAAACTCAAAGGAAAAAAGTTACCAAAAAATAGTCACTGAGATACTCGACAATATTAAATCTCTACAATTATCACCTTCAGTTTTAGAGGTTTTAGTTCAAAAACATTACCTTGAAAACAGAAAAATTGTTTCTTTAGAGGGGAACCTTCTTCGTCTTGCGATTGACAATAAAATTTCAAGAGATGAATTTATTAAATTTTATGTTGGAAATGAAATAAATCCAAATTTAAAAAATTTTTTAAGCACCAACCAGATATGGAAATCTTTTTTTCAAAAAAATAAAGAAGAGTTCAAGAATATAAGAAATAGGCTAACAGAAATAAGTCATAAACTCGGCATAAGCGTAACAGATTTTAAAAAATTAGTCAGTAGAGTTCAAAAAGGTGAGAAAGAGTCTAGGATTGCTAAAAAAGAAATGGTTGAAGCTAACTTAAGATTAGTAATTTCAATTGCAAAGAAATATACAAATAGAGGCCTACAATTTTTAGATTTAATTCAAGAGGGTAATATTGGTTTAATGAAAGCTGTTGATAAATTTGAATACAGAAGAGGCTACAAATTTTCTACATATGCTACATGGTGGATTAGACAAGCCATAACAAGATCAATAGCAGATCAAGCTAGAACAATTAGAATACCTGTCCATATGATAGAAACAATAAATAAAATAGTTAGAACCCAAAGACTTATTTTAAGTGAGTTTGGTCGTGAGGCCACACCTGAAGAACTTGCAAAAAAATTAAGAATGCCATTGGAAAAAGTTAGAAAAGTATTAAAAATTTCAAAAGAACCTGTTTCACTTGAAAAACCAGTTGGAGATGAAGAAGACAGTAGTCTTGGCGACTTTATTGAAGATACAAAAGCTCTGGCTCCTTTAGAACAAGCTATTAAATCTAACTTGAGTGAAGCTACAACTAAAATTTTATCAACTTTAACTCCAAGAGAGGAGAGAGTGTTAAGAATGAGGTTTGGTGTTGGTATGAACACAGACCACACCTTAGAAGAAGTTGGTCTACAGTTCTCTGTTACCAGGGAACGTATTAGACAAATTGAAGCAAAAGCTTTGAGAAAGTTAAAACATCCTAGTAGATCTAAACAACTTAAAAGCTTTCTAGAAAGTTAAAATTTTATTTTATTAAATGGACTTAGTAAGTGTAATAATTCCATACTATAAAAAAAGAAATTTTGTTAGAGAAACAATAATTTCTGTCATCAATCAAAGTTATGAAAATTTCGAAGTATTAGTTATTTTTGACGACACTAATATAAACGATTATGAATATGTGAAAGAAATTGGGAAATTAGACAACAGAATAAAGATCTTAAAAAATGATAGAAACTTAGGTGCCGGTTTTTCAAGAAATTTGGGTATTCGAAAATCTAGTGGAAAATACATTGCTTTTTTAGATGCTGACGATATTTGGAGCCCAGATAAACTTAAAAATCAAATATCATTTATGAGTAAAAATAATTACAAAATATCACATACTTCTTATTATATTATTAATGAAAAAAAAAAAATAATTGGGCATAGAAAAGCTAGGGATTTACTATCAATTAATGAAGTTCTTAAGTCTTGCGATATAGGTTTATCCACTGTGATTATTGAGAAATCAATCATTATAAAAAATAAAATTGAATTTCCTAAAATTAATACTAAAGAGGATTTTGTTTTTTGGTTAATGTTATTAAAAAAAGAATATAAGTTTTATGGATATGATAAGTATCTTACAAATTGGACTGATGCAAAAAATTCACTTTCTTCATCCATAATCCAAAAATTAGGTGATGGATTTAAAGTCTATTACTATTATATGAATTTTAATATATTTAAGTCCATTTATTTTTTATTATGCTTAAGTTTGAATTATCTTAAAAAAAAATAAAATGATTTTTTACTATATTTACCTTCTCTCAGTTTTTGCAATCTCTTTTCTTCTTAAAAAAAAGAGTTTATTTTTAAACTATTCCGGAGAAAATCATCAATCTTTTTCAAACAAAGGAAACGTTCCTTTAAGTGGTGGTTTTTTTATACTTATTCCTTTAATATTTTTTTTTTCAAATAATCTTGAATTTAATTTTTTTTTAGTTTCAATATTCCTAATTGGTTTTTTTTCTGATAGGAAATTTTTGGTCTCACCAAAAAAAAGGTTCATTATTCAAAGTATATTAATTTTTTCATTTGTAATTATTATAGATCTTAAAATAGCTTCATCTAGAATTGAGTTATTTGATATCATTTTAAATAATACAATTTTTGCATATTTTTTTACGACATTTTGTTTGCTCATTTTAGTTAATGGTAGCAACTTTATTGACGGTTTAAATGGACTATTGATTTCCTATACATTAATTGTTTTGTATTTTTTAATAAATTTAGGTTTATTAGATAATTTTATAATTTCAGATAAATTTATCGATCTGATATTAATTCTATTGCTGCTTCTTTTACTTTTAAATATTTCAAATATCTTGATGCTTGGAGACAGCGGGGCGTACTTATTAGGTTTTTTTCTTGGATTCATAATAATTAGTTCACATATTAATAGTCCTAATATTTCTCCGTATTTTTTTATTTCATTAATATGGTATCCTTGTTTTGAAAATCTTTTTTCCATCATTAGAAAATTTAATAAAAAATTTTCACCTTTAAAACCTGACAATAAACATTTACATCAACTTGTTTTTTTCTTTATAAAAAAAGTGCTTAAATTAAATGTTATTCTTTCTAATAATTTAAGTAGTATAATTATTTGTTTTTTTAATTTCCTGATAATATATGTTTCTACTTTAAACCCGAGTAGCACCATTTTTCAAATTCAACTAATAATTTTATCGGTTATTTTTTATAACGTAATTTATATTTTATTGAATAAATTTTATAAGCGGAAATTAGGATTTAAAAAATAACTTTATCATTGATAATAATATTTTAAATCCATCTTTGAAAGCATTAACTTTTTTTTTACCACCAATTCTTGGTCTTTCATAAGACTCGCTATTACAAATTTTCAAATTTGCTCTGCTTGCTTTAATTGGTAATTCTACGCAAAATGAAAAATCTTTTGAAATAAGATTAAGTTTTTTTGCACTAGAAGTTTTCGCCATAACATAAGTGTATAAAATATCGGTAATCTTAAGCTTGAAAAAAATTTTTCCCAGTGATGTAAAAATATAATTTCCAACAAATGTGATTAATGTATCATCATCACTACCACAATTTTTTTCATATCTAGTAGCAAATACAAAATCATATTTACCATTTTTAATCTTATCAAACATGTTTTTTAATTCATTTGGATTAAATGATCCATCTGCATTAAAAATACAAAAAAACTCTGTATCAACTGATTGAATACCCTTAATTAATGCGTCGCCATATCCAACAGAGTCTTGATAGATTATTTTGCAGTCATGGTTCTCAATCGATTGAATTGTTAATTTATCAGAACTTTCTAATATAACATTTTTTTTAAAATTAAAATTTTTAAGCTCGTTTAGAACTTTAGGTAAAGACTCTTTTTCATTTTTTGCCGGAATTATTAAAGTTAGATCACTCATATTTTTTTTTGAATAAAACAGAAAAAAATCAAAAACAACAATAATTAATTCAATGGAACTAATTTTTTTATTCAATATATTTATCAATACATTATATATAGTTTCATGGTAAGTAATTATTTTATATTCTTTTTAAGCTTCTTTTTGATAGTTTTTTCAGTAATCGGACATGGTCTTTTAGCCATAAAAGTATTTAGAATAAATATATCTAATGATGAAATTGGTTTTGTTGGCTTAGTAGGAATTTTCTTTTTGTTACTTTATTCTTTCCTAACCCATTTTTTTGTAAGTCATGGGTATATTCATAATATTATATTTATGACAATAGGGTTGATATCATTATTCTTTTTTAGGACAACAGTCTTTAACAAGCAAAATTTTAAATATGTATTTATTGGTTTTACACTAATTTTTTTAGCATTTATTATTTTCAAAACACACGATGACTTTGGATATTACCATTTTCCATATAGTTATTATTTGAATAAATTTTCAATGATAATTGGAGTTGGACCTTTGAATCATGGTTTCAGAACCCCATCATCAATTTTTTATCTTAACTCGTTATTTTATTTTCCTTATATAGAATATTATCTTTACCATATGGGTGCTATTTTAATCATGGGTTTTTCTAATATTATTTTAATTTCAAATATTAGAGAATGTTTGGAAAAAAAAGAAAATAGTCAGTTTTTCTTTTTTAGTATATTAGCCTTTATATTTATTAATATTTTTTTTTATAGGATAGCAGAACATGGCACAGATAGGTCTGCACAAATTCTTATTTTCTTATTATTTATTTATATTTTAACTGTAAGAGATAATTATAAGAACTTTAAAAATATTTTACCTAAATTGATAATTTTAATAAGTATTATTATTTCTCTTAAATCTTTTTACGTTTTATATTTAATTTTTATAATTCCTTTTATTTATTACATTGTTTCAGATAAAAAAACCCACCTTCTCCTTCAAATATTAAAAAATCCAATATTTTATTTTTCTGTTTTAATGGGTGTTTGTTTAATGTTAATTTATTTTTTTAATACTGGATGTCTTCTTTATCCAATACAACAAACATGTTTTAGCACTGTGGAGTGGAGTATTCCAAGGACAGAAGTAAGTGCTTTAAATACTCATTATCAGTGGTGGGCAAAAGCAGGTGGTGCTCCTGGATATAGATCTCCCATTGATCCCCAGATATATATTCAAAATTTTAATTGGATTTCTGATTGGACTGAAAAATATTTTTTTACAAAAGTTTCAGACTTTTTATTAAGTTTAACAATTGTATCTACTGTTTTAATATTAACGTTTAAATCAAAAAAAATAAAATTGAATCAGGAAAAAATTCAGGACAGCTCATTATATTTTTATTTTATTTTACTATTATTTATAGAGTGGTTTTTGTACCATCCTGCGTTAAGGTATGGAGGTTATATCATTATTTCTCTAATTTTTTTTATTCCTCTTTCTTATTATCTGTCGAAATATGAATTGCCAAAAAATTTTAGTTTAAAAGTAATTATTATATGCTTATTAATTCTTTCAATTTTTCTAGGTAGAAATATTGATAGGATCGTTTACGAGAATAAATTTTATAAAGCAAACTTCATGGAGAATATGTTTTTTTTTACAGATAAATCTCATTTCAGAATTGACAATCGGTTAAGAGGATTTTTGAAAACCTATCAAGATTGCAATCTTATTAAAGATAAATGCTTAGAGAATAAAGACTTTGTAATAAAAAAAAGCAAAGGAAAAATGATAATAATTAAGATTAGAAATTAAACTTTATATAAAAAAATTTTATTTCTCAAAATAACTCTTAACAAATGTTTAAAAAGTATATAATAGGAAAACTATGAAAAAAAAAATTGCCTTAATATTTGGTATTACTGGTCAAGATGGTTCTTATCTTGCAGAATTTTTATTAAAAAAGAAATACGTGGTTCATGGAGTAAAGAGAAGATCTTCTTCAATTAATACCTCACGAGTTGACCATATTTATCAAGAGCCAGGAGAAAAATCTCGTAATTTTTTTCTTCATTATGGGGATATTACTGACTCAACCTCAGTTTCAAAAATTATTGAAATGATTAGGCCGCATGAAATTTATAATTTAGCAGCTCAATCTCATGTAGCTGTATCTTTTGAAGTACCCGAATATACTGCTAATGCTGATGCACTCGGAGCTTTAAGAATACTCGAAGCTATTAAATTTCATAGGCTTGAAAATAAAACTAAATTTTATCAGGCTGGAACATCTGAAATGTATGGAAAAGTTCAAGATACCCCACAAAATGAAAAAACAAATTTTTATCCCTTAAGTCCTTATGGTGTTGCAAAATTATATGCTCACTGGATTACAAAAAACTACAGAGAGGCATATAATATATTTGGCTCCAACGGCATATTATTTAACCATGAAAGCCCCAGAAGAGGCGAAACATTCGTAACAAAAAAAATTATAAGAGCTCTAGTAAGGATTAAGATGGGTTTTCAAAAAAAATTAATTTTAGGAAACTTAGACTCAAAAAGAGACTGGGGACATGCAAAAGATTATGTAGAAGCGATGTGGAAAATACTTCAACAAAAAAAGCCTGATGACTATGTAATTGCCACTGGAAAACAATACAGCATTAGACAGTTTGTTAATTTTGTTACAAAAAAACTTAACATGAAAATTTCCTGGAAAGGAAAGGGATTAAATGAAAAGGGTTATGATTTGTTAAACAAAAAAAATGTTATATTTGTAGATAAGAATTACTTAAGACCACTTGATGTGAATACTTTGCTAGGAAATGCATCAAAAGCAAGAAGAGAATTAAAATGGAAGCCCCAAATAAATATTCATACCCTTATTGATGAAATGATAACTGAAGAAATGAATATTTTAAATAATGATCAATAAAAAAAGTAAAATTTTTGTTGCAGGACACAAAGGTATGGTTGGTTCATCAATCATTAGAAAGTTAAAAAAAAAAGGCTATTCAAAAATTATATTTGTAGACAAAAAAAAATTAAACTTACTGGAACAAGATAAAGTTTTTAAATTTCTTAAAAAAATAAAACCTGACTTAGTTATAATTGCAGCTGCAAGAGTTGGAGGAATTCTAGCCAACTCTAATTTTAAGCAAATGTTTATTTATGAGAAT
Source organism: uncultured Pelagibacteraceae bacterium (assembly GCA_902588835.1). Classification (GTDB taxonomy): domain Bacteria; phylum Pseudomonadota; class Alphaproteobacteria; order Pelagibacterales; family Pelagibacteraceae; genus Pelagibacter. The sequence continues at coordinate 20,629 of CACIQQ010000005.1, forward strand.
TTACAGATTCAGAATAATTTAATTCATGGATCATTTCTTGCAAACGTTAAAAACTTGATTTTTCTTGGATCAAGTTGCATTTATCCAAAATTTTGTAAACAACCAATGAAAGAAAGCTACCTACTAAGTGGCAAGTTAGAAGAAACGAATGATGCTTATGCAATTGCTAAAATAGCTGGTATAATGATGTGTTATAATTATTCTACTAAATACAAATTAAACTATCAATCTTTAATGCCACCTAATTTATTTGGACCCGGTGATAACTATGATTTGAAAACTTCTCATTTTTTTCCAGCCCTGTTAAAAAAAATCTATTATGCCAAACAAAAAAGAAAAAAGATACTTAATGTATGGGGTACCGGCAAACCTAAGAGAGAATTAATGTTTGTGGATGATTTTGCAGATGCTTTGATACACTTTATGAATAAAAGAATAAAAGAACCTTTCATAAATATTGGAGTAGGAAAAGATTTTACTATTGAGTGGTATGCTAAATATATAATGAAAAAATTAGGTATAAAACTTAAAATTATTTATGATAAAAAAAAATCAGATGGTATGCCAAAAAAGTGTCTGGACATTAGTTTAGCAAAAAAATACGGCTGGAAACCAACAAATAACCTAGACAAAGGTTTTGATCAAACTTTTAGAGATTTTCTTAAAAATAGATAAATTCAACTTAAAATTATTATTTACAACTTATAAATTTTAAGTATAAGTCTTATGCCTGGTGATTATTGCGAAGGTGTAATACCCGATCCCATTCCGAACTCGGTAGTCAAGCCCTTCTGCGCCGATGGTACTTTGTCTTAAGACATGGAAGAGTAGGACGTTGCCAGGCTAACAAATTATGAAAATAAAAAGCTCCCTAAAATCATTAAAAAAAAGAGATCTTAACTCAAAGCTGGTTAAGAGAAGAGGAAGAGTTTACATAATTAATAAAAAAAACCCAAAATTTAAAGCTAGACAGAAGTAATTTATGGATAATGAAAACCATAAAAAAACATGGGATAATTTTACGAAGTTTGTTCTTTGGGGGACAATTTCAGTCATTGTTATTCTTACACTTCTAGCTATTTTCTTACTATAATTGAAATGATAGTAGGTTCCATTAACGAAGATAGAAAAATTGAGAGCAGAGTAGCTATTACTCCAGATAACGTAAAAAAATTTATTGGACTAGGTTTAAAAGTATTAATAGAGAAAAATTATGCTCAACACCTTGGAATAGATGACAACGAATATGTGTCCTCAGGCGCAGAAATATCTGAAGATAAAAAAAAAATTTTGACTGATTCTAATTTCATACTTCAATTAAATTTACCATCTGAGGAAAATTTAAGTTCTTTAAAAGAGAATCAAAATTTAATTGGTGTTTTTAATCCTTACACTAATCAAGAAATTATCTCAGGTTTATCAAAAAAGAAAATCAATGTATTTTCGTTAGAATTGCTACCAAGAATTACAAGAGCTCAATCGATGGACATACTTTCATCTCAAGCAAATTTAGCTGGATACAAAGCTGTAGTAGAAGCTTTTGCAAACTTCAAAAAAGCAATTCCAATGATGATGACAGCGGCAGGGACAATTCCAGCGGCAAAAATTTTAGTTATAGGTGCGGGTGTTGCAGGATTACAAGCAATCGCAACAGCAAAACGAATGGGTGGTATAGTTTTTGCAACTGATGTCAGAATGTCATCTAAAGAACAAGTTGAGAGTTTGGGGGGAAAATTTTTGACTGTAGAAGGTGCAGAAAATCTTGAGACTTCTGGTGGATACGCTAAAGAAACCTCAGATGAATTTAAAAAAAAACAAGAGGATCTTCTTGCTGAAACATTAAAAAAAATTGATATTGTAATTTGTACAGCATTAATACCTGGAAAAAAAGCTCCTGTAATTATTAAAGAAAATATGATTAAAAATATGCAGCCAGGTTCTGTAATTTATGATTTAGCAGCTGTTCAGGGTGGAAACACAGCGGCAACTAAAGCAGATGAAGAAGTTGATTTAAATGGAGTAAAAATTATGGGTGAGAAAAATATATTAAATAAACTTCCAGCTTCAGCCTCAAACTTATACTCTAAAAATATTTTTAATTTTGTATCAAATCTTTATGATAAAGAAAAAAAGAACGTAAATATAAATTTAGAAGATGAAATAATTAAGGAAACATTGGTAAAGTAACTATGGAAATAGACCCATTTATTTTTAGATTAAGTATATTTATATTATCAATCTTTGTTGGTTACTATGTTGTATGGAGCGTTACTCCTTCATTGCATACTCCTTTGATGTCGGTAACTAACGCAATATCCTCAGTAATTATTGTTGGAGCTATTATTGCTTCATTGGCTGGTACAAACTTAAGTGTTTTTAATCAATCTAGTATATTCGGATTTTTAGCTATTGTGCTTGCAGCAATTAATATTTTTGGTGGATTTTTAGTGACACAAAGAATGTTAGCAATGTACAAGAAAAAAAAGAAAGATAAAAAATGATATCTGCGAATTTACTAGCAATATTCTATCTAATTTCAGGAATTTTATTTATTTTAGCTTTAAGAGGCTTATCTTCACCAGAAACTTCAAGACAAGGAAATTTATTTGGAATAATCGGAATGGCAATCGCTATAACTGTCACTTTCCTTTCTATTGATAATTTTTCAAGTGGATTTCTTTATGTGTTATTATTCTTACTGATTGGAGGCTCAATAGGAGCATTTATTGCATTTAAAATACCTATGACTGCAATGCCAGAATTAGTAGCTGGTTTTCATAGTTTGGTAGGTTTAGCTGCAGTTTTTGTTGCAATATCTGCTTTTATAAGTCCTGAAGTTTTTAATTTAGGTTCTGCAGGAAATATTAAACTAGCTAGTCTAATTGAGATGTCGATAGGAGCGGCTGTTGGTGCAATTACTTTTTCAGGTTCAATAATAGCTTTTCTTAAATTAAGAGGATTAATGTCTGGTTCTCCAATAACTTTTCCAGGACAACATATATTAAACTTATTAATTTTGATTTCTATTATAATTCTTACATATTTTTTATGTTTAAATCAGTCTCCTAGTTTTTTCTGGTCATTAATTGCAATTTCTTTTCTAGTTGGTTTTTTATTAATCATTCCGATAGGTGGTGCAGATATGCCAGTAGTAATTTCAATGCTTAATTCTTATTCAGGCTGGGCTGCAGCTGGAATAGGTTTTACTTTAGAAAATACTGCCTTGATAATCACTGGTGCTTTAGTGGGTTCTTCAGGTGCAATACTATCTTACATAATGTGCAAAGGTATGAATAGATCATTTTTTAATGTTATACTCGGAGGATTTGGAGGAACGGATCAAACTTCAAGCAAGACAAGTAAAGAGCAAAAACCAGTTAAAAGTGGAAATGCGGATGATGCAGCTTTTTTAATGAAAAATGCCTCATCAGTTATAATTGTTCCTGGATATGGAATGGCTGTTGCGCAGGCACAACATGCGTTAAGAGAAATGGTAGACTCTCTGAAAAAAAATGGTGTAAAAGTTTCATACGCAATTCATCCTGTTGCAGGCAGAATGCCTGGGCATATGAATGTTTTGTTAGCTGAAGCAAACGTTCCTTATGATGAAGTGTTTGAATTGGAAGAGATCAATAATGACTTTGCCAATTGTGATGTAGCTTATGTAATAGGAGCAAACGATGTTACAAATCCAGTTGCTAAAACAGATCCCCAAAGTCCAATATACGGCATGCCAGTGCTTGACGTAGAAAAAAGTAAGTCTGTTTTGTTTGTAAAAAGGAGTTTATCACCAGGTTATGCAGGTATAGATAACGATTTGTTTTATAGGGATAATACTTTAATGCTATTTGCAGATGCAAAAAAAATGACAGAAGATATAATTAAGAATTTATAAATTGACAAAAATATTTTGTGATATCGCAGACATCAATTTAATCAAAAAATTTGATAAAAAGAAAATTGTTAAGGGATTTACAACAAACCCATCTTTGATGAGAAAAGCAGGAGCAAAAGACTATCAAAATTATTCAAAAAAAATTTTAGAATTGACCAAAAAACCAATTTCATTTGAAGTGTTTGCAGACAATCATGATGAAATGATAAAACAAGGAAAAAAAATCTCTACCTGGGGTAAAAATGTCTTTGTAAAAGTTCCTTATTCAAATACGAAGGGTATATTTTCAGGCAAAGTAATAAAAGCTTTAAATTCAAAAAAAATTAAACTTAATATTACTGCTGTTTATAACGCAACACAAACTCAAAAGATTTTAAAGAATATAGATAAAAAAACTAAGGTAATAATATCTATATTTGCTGGAAGAATGGCTGATGCAGGAAAAAATCCATTACCTGAATTTAAAAAAAGTTTAAAGTTTTCGAAAAAATTTAAAAATGTTGAAATATTATGGGCAAGTACAAGAGAGGCATACAATCTTTTACAAGCAAAAGAATTAGGTTGTCACATTATAACTGCACCTCCAAAAATAATTGAAACAATTGAAAATTTTGGAAAAACTTTTGATAAACTTACTAAGGATACTGTTAAAGGTTTTTTAATCGACAGTAGGAAGTCAAGATTTAAAATTTAATTGGTTGCGGGGGACGGATTTGAACCGCCGACCTTCAGGTTATGAGCCTGACGAGCTACCAGACTGCTCCACCCCGCGATGTTAAATTCTATTTTTAAGTTTGTTAAGTTTCTTAACTCTTTTAATATTTTCTTGCAGGATTCTTTTTTTTTTTTCAGATGGTTTTTCGTAAGTGTTTTTAAGTTTTACTATTTTAAAAAAACCGTCTCTTTGGAGTTTTCTTTTTAAAACTCTCAAAGCTTGTTCCACATTATTATCTTTAACGTCTATTTTAATAACATCCTCCCAAAAAAAAGTTTAAATAACACTTATAAAATTTCATGTCCATCAGTTTTTTAAGAATTTTGACTTTGGCTTGCTTTTAAAGCCTTCTCTTTTAATTTTTTCTCTCTCTTTATACGTCTTTCTGCTTTCTCACTTGCCTCGAGAAGCTCTTTTTGAGTAAATAAATTCATCGCAACAGGGTCTTTTGCATTTAAATTATTATAATTCCAGTAACTTTTATTTCTAATAGATACAACTGAGTTTTTTGTTATACCAACAAGTTTAGCTATTTGAGAGTCTTTTAATTGTGGATAGCTTTTAATTAACCACAAAACAGAATCTGGTTTATCCTGCCTTTTTGATAATGGAACATATTTTTTAATTTTCTGTTCATCAGATGTTATTTTCACTTCAGTATTAGTAATTTTTAAAGCCCTATCTTGATCTTTGCTAGACAATTCGATTTCTTCCTTAGTCAGTTGTCCTGATGTGATAGGATTATAAGCTTTAATACCTTTTGCTACTTCCCCATCTGCAATACCTTGAACTTCCACCTCGTGAAGGTTACAAAAATCAGCAATTTGTTTGAATGTTAAAGTTGTGTTTTCTACAAGCCAAACAGCAGTAGCCATCGGCATTAATGGCGTTAGTGTCATTTTATTTGCTCTTAGATTTGAAGTTTTGGAATTTTTTATTAAATCTGCTTACTCTTCCTTTATCTAGCAACTTTTGCTTACCACCTGTCCACGCTGAATGAGATTTTGGATCAATTTCTAATTTTAAAACCTCCCCTTCAGAGCCCCATGTAGACTTAGTTTCAAATTGAGATCCATCGGTCATCTCTACTTTGATAGTATGATAGTTTGGGTGAATTTTTTTTTTCATAGGTGAACTTATAGCAAATGAAAATTATAAAACAATTAAAACATAGAAATTTTGTTATTAATTTCCTTTTCAATACTTTGGTTGGATGCAATTAGGCTGATATTTTCAGTTTTTTTTAAATCAATATCACTTAAAACTCCGCCAGCCTCTCTTACTAATATTGAGCCTGCTGCAATGTCCCATAAACTTAAATTTTTGTGAAAACTTCCGTCAAATCTCCCACACGATACGTAAGCAAGATCTAAAGCTGCACTACCTGTAATTCGAATTGTCAAACCGTCTGAAGAAATCTTTTTACTGTTAGATGAGAATAAACACTCAGAAATTTCCCTTTTTCTCGAAACTCGTATGCTCTTATTATTCATGTATGCACCAGAATTTTTTTCTGCATAATAGATTTCGTCTTTTATAGGATCAAATATTACTCCAGAAACAATTTCATTATCTAAAACTAAGCCAACTGAAATACAGAAATGGGGTATTCCATTTATAAAATTTGTTGTACCATCTATAGGGTCTATAACCCAGAAGTTTTCTTTATCTTCATTTTTAATGAAACCACTCTCCTCAGTTAAAAAAGAATATTTTTTTTTTGATTTAGATAGTTCATTAACCAACATATCTTCAACTTTTCTATCTGAATTTGTGACGAAATTTTTTGGACCCTTTATTGAAACTTGAAGTTTTTCAACTTCTCCAAAGTCTCTTATCAATACTTTAGAAACCTTTTCACAAGATTTTATCATTAAATTTAGGGTCGGAGAAATCGAGTTCATATTTTTTATAATTTTTTTATATACTCAATTGTTCTTGTATCTACTAATATTTCATCTCCACTTTCTATAAATGGTGGAACTTGAATTTTTATATCATTTTCTAAAATTGCAGGCTTGTAAGATGATGAGACTGTTTGACCTTTTAACGCAACATCGGTTGATTTTATTTTAAACTGCACTTGATTTGGTAACTCAATACCTATTGCTTTATCTTCATGAAATATCAGATCGACGTTTAAGTTTTCTTTTAGTAGCTTGCCTTTTTCTCCTATAATGTCTTTTTTTACATCTACTTGTTCAAAATTTTTTTGATTTATAAAGTAATAATTTATTTCATCATCATACAAATAATTAAATTTAATATTCTCTATACTTGCTTTTTCTATCGTATCGTTAGACCTGAACCTCTCATTTAACTTTGTATTTTTATTTATACTTTTCATCTCAACTTGGCAAAAAGCTCCACCCTTACCAGGTTTGACGTGTTGAGTTTTTAAGATTTCCCAAAGATCATCTTTGTATTCAATCAACATCCCAACTTTAATTTCATTAGCGTTTATTTTCATAAAAATTCTTTAATTGCTTTTGCTGGTTTTTTATCCCAAATGCCCCCTGAGATAGCTAAAAAGTCCGGTTTATGCAACAGAAGTTTTCTAAAATTTTTATTAGTTATTCCTCCAATTATAACAACAGGTATTTTTGTGAATCTTCTAACCCAAGATATTAAACTTGGTTTTGCGATGTAATTAACTTTTTTCGTTTTTGATTTAAAAAAAGCACCTATAGCAATATAATTTGCACCATCTTTAATGGCATGCTTAATCAATTTTTTGGAATTATGACATGTAATACCAATAATTTTTTTTCTTAAAATTTTTCTTGCCTCTTGAATGATCATATCATTTTGCCCCAAATGACAACCATCTGCATCAATTTTTTTTGCCAGATTAGGATCATCATTTATTATTAATTTTACTTTATACTTTTTACAAATTTTTTTGATTTTAACTCCAATTTTTTCTCTCTCTATTAAAGGGTATTGTTTTAATCTTAATTGAAAAAAACTTACTAAATTGGAACTGAGAACGACTTTTAAATTGTTATAAAAACTCTTCTTTATTTTGTTTGGTGAAATTAAATAAATAAACCTTTTTTTATTGGCTTTCAATTTCTTTAGACCATTTTCCTTGAGCAGCAAGAGTATTCATTTTTGCTCTGTGGTTAAATACTTTTTGGGTTCCCTCAATATCTTTTATATTCTTAGACCAAAATTTAAGAGCACCTTGTTGCAATGCTCGTCCGTAGGAGTAACTCATTATAAAACTAGTCTTATTCAATTTATTTATCAAATTTAAATTTTCTGTCGCCTCCAGTTCTGACTGTCCACCAGATAAAAAAGCTATACCAGGAACTTCTGAGGGCACAGAACTTTTCAAGCAGTCCAAGGTTAATTTTGCTACCTCCTCATTAGAGATTTTTTTCTTTGATTTATTTCCAGCTAGAATCATATTTGGTTTTAATATTACTCCTTTTAAATCAACCTTATGAAGAATAAGTTCCTCAAAACACTTCTTAATGACCTCGGAGGTTTTTTGAAAACACTCTTCAGCTGAATGGTCTCCATCCATTAAAACCTCTGGTTCAACAATTGGTACCATATTACATTCTTGTACTAATGCGGAATATCTAGCTAACGCGTGTGCATTAGAATGAATAGATAATTTGCTCGGGAAATCTTTTGATATATTATAAACACCTCTCCATTTGGTGAACTTTGCTCCAAGTTTAAAATATTCCTTTAGTCTATCCCTTAAACCATCTAACCCTTCTGTAATTTTTTCATTTGGTGACCCAGCTAAACTTTTTGCACCGGTATCTACTTTAATTCCTGCACAAGATCCCATACTCTCAATTAATTCCGGTATCTTGTTTTTTTTTGAGGATATCTGCTTAATTGTTTCATCATACAGTATGACTCCACCAATACAATTTTTCATTTCTGATGAACAAAAAAGAGTTTCTCTAAAAAGTAATCTATTTTCTGGGGTTGAAGGCACACCTACACCATCAAGCCTTTTTGTCATTGTCCCCGTGCTTTCATCTGCAGCCAGAATTCCTTTGCCACTTCCAAGAATTTTAATAACTATATTATTTAGTTCAGACATATTAATTTAAAACTTTTATACCAGGAAGTTCCTTACCTTCAAGATATTCTAAAAAAGCTCCACCAGCAGTTGAAACAAAATTAAAATCATTTATTGCATTTATCTGATTTAATACTGCAATTGTATCTCCACCTCCTGCAACAGAATAGATAGAATTATTTTTATTTTTTTTTATAATCATTTTTGCTATTTCATAACTACCTAAAGCAAAATTTGGATTTTCAAAATAACCTGCCGGACCATTCCACAAAACAGTTTTACTATTTTCGATAATATCTCCAATTTTTTTTAGAGTTTTTGGACCAATGTCGAGAATTAAATCATCGGCTGATACTTCAGTTAAGTCTTTAATTTGAGATTTGTCATCCATGCTTTTTCCAATTTTGACATCCTTTGGATAAATTATTGAACATGAGTGATCATTAGAGGTTTTAAAAATATTTTCTATTTGTTTTTCACAATTCTCTTCTTTAATTGATTTACCTATCGAATTTCCTTTATAGCTTAAAATGTTATTTGCCATTCCACCAACAACAATAATATTATCAAATTTTGGTATTAAATTTTTAATTAAATTAATCTTAGTTGAAATTTTTGATCCTCCAATTATACATGTAACTGGTCTTTTTATTTCACTCGTTACTTTCTTGAGAGCATTTATTTCAGTTTCTAATTGCAACCCGGCAAAAGATGGCAAAAATTCAGTAATTTTACTAATTGAGGCGTGAGCTCTGTGTGAGCAAGAAAAAGCATCATTCACATAAACATCTGCAAGACTCGCCAATTGTTTTGAAAAATTTGTGTCATTTTTTTCTTCTTCTTCATAAAACCTGATATTTTCTAAAAGTATTATTTGACCATCAAAATTTTTAAATAATTCATCTTTTTTAATCTTAAAGATATTTTCATTAATGAGTTTGATTTTTTGATTTATTTTGCTTTCTAAATTTTCACAAATTGGTTTTAAAGAAAGTTCTTTGTCTACTTTTCCTTTAGGTCTTCCAACGTGTGAAATTATAATTATTTTGCAATTTCTTTTTATCAAAAATTTGATTACAGGCAAGATCTTATCAATTCTTGTCTGATCTGTGATAACCCCATTTTTTAAAGGAACATTTAAATCTAATCTTAATAATATTATCTTTTGATTAATATTTTCTTGATCTTTAATATTGTTCATTAAGAAATTTTATGAAGATACGCTGCAATATCACACATTCTATTTGAAAAACCCCACTCATTGTCATACCATGCAGAAATTTTACCCATATTTTTACCTATAACGCTTGTTAATGATGCATCCACTATAGAGGAAGCTTGGTTGTGATTAAAATCAATTGAAACAAGTTTTTCTTCTGTAATTTCTAATACTTTAATTTTTTGTTTCTTGCTGAAGTTTTTAAAAGCAGAATTAATCTTTTCAACAGATAGATCTTTTTTGGAGCAAAATATTAATTCAATTAAAGAAACATTTGGAGTTGGTATTCTCATTGCTACACCCTCTAGCTTTCCTTTTAAAGAAGGTATAATTTCACCAATTGCTTTTGAGGCACCAGTTGAGGTTGGCACTATTGATTGACTTGCTGTCCTAGCTCTTCTTATATCTTTATGGGAATTATCTAATATCCTTTGATCAGTTGTAAAAGAATGAATTGTAGTCATAAAACCTTTTTCAATTTCAAAATTTTCGTTTAAAACATGGGCAACTGGCGCAAGACAATTAGTGGTGCATGATGCTGCAGATATAATTTTATCTTCCTTTTTAAGTTCCTTTTCGTTAACCCCAAGAACTATTGTCTTATCAGCATTTTTGCATGGCGCAGAAACAATTACTTTCTTTGCTCCATTATTTAAATGTGGAATTAACTTGTCCTTAGAATTAAATTTACCAGTACATTCAAGTACATAATCAACATCATTATCTTTCCAATTAATTTCTTCTAGTTTATCTTTTTGTGAATAATAAATTTTGTTGCCATTAATATTTATATGATTTTTTTCTATTGATATGTCAGCATTGAATTTTCCGTGAATACTGTCCCTTTTCAGTAAAGCACAAGCAGTCTCAATATTAGCTCTATTATTAATATGTTTAATCTTTAAGTCAGAATGATCCTCCTCAAATATTGATCGAACCACCATTCTGCCTATTCTTCCTAAACCATTTATTCCAATTTTAGTTTTCATAAATTTTTCTTTATTTTTTGTGTAATATTTTGAACATCTAATTCAAAGTGTTTATAAATATCTTTATAAGGTGCGCTCTTACCAAAATTATCTATTCCTAAATTTAATCCACTAGTTCCTGTATATTTTTTCCAATAACTTGTTTCTGATGCCTCTATAGAAACTTTAAGAGTACCTTCTTCTAAAATATCTTTTTTATAGTCATTGCTTTGACTATCAAATATTTCATGGCATGGCATTGATATAACCTTTGAATAAATATTTTCTGTGGCTAATTTATGACTAACTTTTATTGCAAGGTCAGTTTCAGAGCCAGTTGCTAATAGTGTTACCTTAAGATTATCTCCGTTTCTTAAAATTTCATAAGCTCCTTTAGAACAAAGATTGTTTGCAATTACCTCTCTTCTTACTGGTTCTATTTTTTGTCTTGTTAGAGCGATAACACTTGGTTTATTTTTATTCTCTAAAGCTAATTGCCAACATTCAAAAGTTTCAATGGTATCAGAGGGTCTGAATACATTTAAATTTGGTATAGATCTCAACATTGCAAGTTGTTCAACAGGCTGGTGAGTTGGTCCGTCTTCTCCCAATCCGATTGAGTCATGAGTTAAAACATATATAACTCTTTGACCCATCATCGCTGCCAATCTGATAGAAGGCTTGCAGTAATCACTAAATATTAAAAAAGTTCCACCATATGGAATAAGATTACTATGCAAAGAGATTCCATTCATAATTCCACACATTGCATGTTCCCTTACTCCATAATGAATATAATTCCCTCCAAAACTTCCTGGTTTAATTACTTTATGATTTTTAGTTTTTGTATTATTTGAACCTGCAAGATCAGCCGAGCCACCAATTAAATTTGGCAATTTTGAAACTATATCTAAAAATTTTTCTGATGATTTCCTCGTTGCAATTGGTTCTAATGATTTTAGATAATCTTTTTTTACTTGCTCTATTTCACTCGTAATTTCATCGTTAAAAATATTGAATTCAGGTGGATATGATTTATTTTTTTCCGCTTTTGAGGAAGCGTTTTCTCCAATTTTCCTCCACTCATTTAAAATTTTTTCAGGGATTTTAAAAGGCTCATAATTCCATTTTAATTTTTTTCTAACTAGCTTTACCTCATCGGTACCTAACGGGCTTCCATGCGATGATGCTTTTCCACTTTTATTTGGTGAGCCATAACCTATTGTAGTCTTACAAGAAATAGCAAATGGTTTTTTTGAATTTTGAGCTTTTTTTAAGGCGGTTAAAATTTGTTTTTCATTATGTCCATCTATTTCTAAATAGCTCCAACCATAACTCTCAAATCTTTTTTTTGTATTATCAGAGACAGCAAGATTAGTAGGGCCATCAATCGAGATGGAATTATTATCAAAAAGCAGTATCAAATTTTTTAATTTTATATGACCTGCAAAACTTAAGGCTTCATGGCTTATTCCTTCCATGAGGCATCCGTCTCCTGCCAAGACATAAGTTTTGTGATCTATCTTTTTTTTTCCTAACCTCTTTTTTAATATTTCTTCAGCAAGCGCAAAACCCACAGCATTTGATATACCTTGTCCTAATGGTCCAGTCGTAGTCTCTATCCCTGAATTAGAATGATACTCAGGATGTCCGGCACAAATACAATCAAGTTTTCTAAAGTTTTTAATGTCATCTATAGAAACACTTTTGTAACCAGTTAAATATAAAAGTGAGTAAAGAAGCATAGAACCATGACCAGCAGAAAGAACGAACCTATCTCTATTAAACCAACCAGGATCTTTAGGATTAAATCGCAAAAAGTTTTTAAATAAAACTGTAGCAACATCAGCCATTCCCATTGGCATTCCAGGATGACCAGAATTTGCCGCTTCAACAGCATCTAAAGATAGAAATCTTACAGCATTAGCTAAATCTTTATGTTTTATTTTCAAAAATATTCCTATCTAGACTAAGAGACTCATTAATATATAATTATATATATATGAAATATATCAGCGAAAAAGAAAAAAAACTTGAAGACGCACTGAAGAAATTAAAAAAACTTGATCTAAAAAATGACCAGATATCTGGAGACATTAAAGAATTAATTGATCAAAAAAATCAATTAGAAATTGAAAAAAACGAATTGGAAAAAAAATACAAAAACTTAAGTGATGAACACGGCAATCTTCAAGTCAAAATCAAACAAATGATGGTTGAAAAAAAAGAAGATAGAGTGAAAAGATTAGAGTTTGACGAAAAAATTGATGAATTAAATCAAGAAACAGATACTTTACTTGATGAGATTGAAAAATGGCAAATGTAAATATTAAATTTAATGGAAAAGACTTTCTTCTTTCATGTGAAGATGGTCAAGAGGATCATCTTGAAGAGTTAGCAGCCAATTTAAACGATAAATTTGAAAAATTAAAAAATGACTTAGGAAATATAGGTGAAAATAAATTATTATTGATCACTGCTATTAAAGTGATGGATGAGTATTTTGATACCAAAAAAAATGTTGAGAAAAAAAAGGTAGAATTAACTAATCTAACTGAAAAATTTAAAGAACTGAAATCTCTTGTATACGGCTACAAGGATGAAAAAGAAGATGAAGCAACTAAATTGAACAATGATATCAACAACTTACAAAAAGAGCTTGATAAAATAAACAATAATTATGATCAATTAATTTCTAACACTGCAAAAGAAATAGAGGAATTTGTTGAACGAGTTAATCTTAAAAATTAGATTTAGTAGTGGACAAATTTCAATTAAGAAAAAAAATATCTAAAATTCGATCAAAATTTGCCAAAAAAAAAATCACAGTAAATTCCGAGGCAATAATCAAATTGATTGAGCAGAATTCTCCCAACAAAAGAGTTGGATTGTATTATCCGTTTGGTGATGAGTTATCTACTTTAGAATTAATGAATCGATTAATTAGGAAAAAATTTATAATTTCTTTACCTATAATTAATAATAGATTTGAAATGTCTTTTTATAGCTGGAGTCCTAATGAGCCTTTAACAATAAATAGATTTGGTATCTTAGAGCCTTTTAAAGGAAAAAAAATAACTCCTTCTACATTAATTATTCCGATGTTAGCTTTTGACTCTGACTTAAATAGACTTGGTTATGGAGGAGGTTTCTATGACAGGTTTATTCAAAAAATTGAGAAACAAAATAACTGTGTTAAAATCGGACTTGCTCTTTCCTGTCAAAAAATTAATAAAGTGCCAATTAATAAATATGATAAAAAAATGGATTTCATAATTACTGAAAAAAGAATTTATAAATGAAAATATTATTTTTAGGCGACATTGTAGGACCATCGGGCTGTATGGTTGTAAAAAAATATCTTAAGAAGATTGTTGAGGAAAATAAAATAAATTTTGTGATAGCAAATGGTGAAAACGCAGCTCATAACGGAGTAGGTATTACAAAAGATGTTTTAGACAATTTAATTAAATTTGGAGTAAATGTACTCACAACCGGAAATCATGTTTGGGATCATAAAGAAACTTTAAAACTCGTTGAGGATGACAATAGACTTCTTAGACCATTTAATTTAATTGGAATATCGCCAGGAAAAGGATTTGAAATTTATCAAACATCAAAAAATTTTAAAATAGGTGTACTAAATTTAATGGGAAATGTTTTCATGAGGAAAAGTGAAGATGTTTTCAAAACAGCTGAAAATTTTCAAAAAAAATACCAACTTAAAAAAGATTATGATTTTTTAGTAGTCGACTTACATTGTGAAACTACTTCAGAAAAAATGGCAATGGGACATTTGTTTGATAGCAAAGCAACATTAGTTACTGGTACTCACACGCACATTCCAACAAATGATGCGAGAGTTTTAAAAGGTGGGACTGCGTATATTACAGACTCCGGAATGTGTGGTGACTACGACTCAGTAATTGGAATGAATAAAGAAAACTCATTAAAAAGATTCTTTAAACAAGATTCTGAAAAACATTATCCATCTTTGGGGGATGGTTCTTTGTCGGGTGTTATGGTAGATTGTGATGAAACTTCAGGACTAGCTAAAAATATTAATAGTATAATTGTTGGGGGTGTTTTAAATAACTCAAAATAATATGGCAGGACATTCTCATTGGGCTGGTATAAAACATAAAAAAGGTAGAGCAGATAAAGAAAGGTCGAAGATTTTCTCGAAACTTTCTAGAGAGATTACTGTAGCTGCTAAACTTGGAGATAAAGATCCTTTAATGAACCCGAGACTTAGATCTGCTATTCAAGCAGCAAGATCTTCAAATATGCCAAAAGATAATATTGAGAGAGCAATTGATAAATCGAAATCATTAAACCAATCAAATTTTGAGAAAATAAGATATGAAGGTTTCGGCAAAGATAAAGTGGCTGTAATTGTTGAAGCGCTAACAGACAACAAAAATAGAACAGCCTCAAAATTAAGAACAATTTTTCAAAAAAATGGTGGGAACTTGGGTACCCAGGGTTCTGCAGCTCACAATTTTAAACAAATTGGTGTTATTAGAATAGACATAAATGAAATCAAAGATGATAAAATATTTGAACTTGCAATTGAAGCTGGGGCTGATGAATGCTTCTCCTTTGAAAACTTTCATGAGATACATTGTGGTTCTGAAGACATTTATTCTATAAAAAAGAAAATTGAGTCCGATGTTGAAAACTTTATATCAACCGAAATTGAGTGGCTTCCATTAAATAAGGTTTCAAGCAAAGGTGATAACGCGGAGGATATAAAAAAACTTTTAGATTTATTAGATGACGAAGATGATGTTCAAAGAGTTTATTCGAACTTTAGGGAAGAAGATTAAATAATGTTAATAATTGGAATAGATCCTGGAATAAACGGAGCTATATGCTTATTTAAAGATGGCAAGATATTGGATGTATTTGAAATGCCAAAAATGGCTGTAGGAAAAAAAAATAAATCACAAGTCAATGCCTCTCAAATTTTTAACGAAATTCAAAAAGCTATAGAAGGAGAAGATAAGACAAAAGTAATAGCAGTGATCGAGCAAGTTTCTGCGATGCCAGGACAAGGAGTTACTAGTATGTTTAATTTTGGACAATCTTTTGGAGTATTGAAAGGAATTTTTTCTGCAATGCAAATCCCAATGGATTTTGTTTCACCAGTTAAATGGAAAAAATTCTTTAATTTAATTAATACAAATAAGGATGCCAGTAGGACAAAAGCCATTGAGATTTATCCATATTTTTCGTCAAAATTGTCAAAAAAAAAAGATGCTAATAAAGCTGACGCAATACTAATTTCCAGTTTTTATTACCAAAACGCCAAATATTAGATTTATTTGATTTTTCAGGTCAAATTGATGACACATTTTAGTGTGAAAAATTTTTAATGGAAGCAGATATAGCATCACAATCAGTTGGGTTGGGAAGTTCTGTAGACTTTTCTTTATGGAGCCTATTTATTAGAGCAGACATAATTGTAAAATCAGTTATAATTTTACTTATCGCAGCATCAATATATACTTGGGCAATTATCATAGAGAAATTTAAACTATTTAAAAAGATTAATATTACAACACAAGAGTTCGAGGAAAAGTTTTGGAAAGCTAGATCTGCTGAGAGTTTTTACAATAACTTACCAGCAAATATAGATGATCCGATGTCTAATGTTTTCAAAAAGACTATGCAAGTTGTATTAAAATCAAGATCGAGGAGTAATTTGAATGAAAAGCTCTCAGGTTTATTGGAGTCTAATATTGAAAATGAAGTGAACAAACTTGAAAAAAATTATTCGTTTCTTGCTACTGTAGGTTCAACTGCACCTTTTATTGGATTATTTGGAACAGTTTGGGGAATAATGAACTCATTTCAATCAATTGCTGTTTCAAGAAACACAAGTTTAGCAATAGTTGCCCCAGGTATAGCCGAAGCATTATTTGCAACAGCACTTGGACTTTTAGCAGCTATACCCGCAGTTGTGGCGTACAATAAGTTTAATAATGACTCTAAAAAATATTCTCAAAGATTAGAAAATTTTGCCAAAAGGTTTATCTCTACTATTTAACGAATGGCCTTTAATTTAAAAAATAAATCTAAAGATCCCATAAGCGAAATAAACGTGACTCCATTTGTGGATGTTATGTTAGTTCTTTTAATCGTTTTTATGGTTACAGCTCCATTACTGACAGTTGGTGTTCAAGTAGATCTCCCAGAAAGTTCTGCTGACTCTCTTCCTGAGGAGCAAGAACCATTAACTTTGAGCATTAATTCAAAAGGGGAGATTTTTATTCAAGAGTCTAAAGTTGAATTTGATAATGTAGTTGCCAAAATATTAGCTGTTTCTAAAAACAGGACTGATACAAGAATATATGTAAGAGGAGATAAGACTATAAATTATGGTCGAGTTTTAGAGGTTATGGGGATGCTTTCTGGCTCTGGATTTACTAAAGTTGCACTTATTTCTGAACCTTATAAAGAGAGGTAATTTTTGTGACAAATAATATAATTATATCTTCTGCACTACATTTATTACTTATCATTATAACAGCACTAAGCCTTCCTTTTTTGGCAAAAAAACCAATAGATCTTCCACCAATAGTTTCAATTGAGCTTATTCAAATAACTGACAAAACATCTATTCCATACGCCCCTAAAGCAAAAAAGATTATTGAGGAAATAAAGAAGAAAGAAAAGGAAAAACTTGTCTCCGAACAAGCACCTCCAAAAAAGGTAAAAAAAGAAAAGCCAGATGCAATACCATTACCTGATCAACAAAAAAACATTGTAAAAAAACCCGAGGAAGATAAACAAAACCCAGAGAAAATTGACGATGAAATAAAACAAGTTTCAGAATTTGAAAAAAAAGAATTATTTGACCCAAACAACATTGCTGCGCTAATTGATAAATCAAAAGAAGAAACTGCAGAAATAGTAAAAAACGATAATAAGGTAACTCAATCTCAAAGAAAAAGTGTAATTTCTTCTGGACTTACTTTAAATGAGGAAGATGCTTTGAAAGCTCAAATATTTGGATGCTGGAGTATTCCGTTAGGTTTGCCTTATAATGAAGACCTTCTTGTGAGGATAAAACTAAACTTAAAGCCTGATGGAAGTATTATCAATTCTGAAATTCTTGATCATGCTAGAATGAATAAACCGGGACAGGGATTTTACAAAGTTTTAGCTGAAAGTGCTTTAAGGGCAATTAGACTATGTCAACCATTGAGAGTTCCAACAACTGGATACGAAAGATGGAAAGAAATTCAATTAAATTTTGATGCTAGGGAGATGCTTCAAGGATGAAAAAAGTTATTTTTTTTATATATGTAAGCTTGTTTATTTTAAACTGGGGAAAAGCTTGGTCGCTTATAGAGGTAGATATTACCAGAGGTAATTTAAATCCACTTCCATTAGCAGTATCACCGTTATCAGTTGATCAAAAGTCAAAAGAAAAATTTAAAGATTTATTAAAACTCGATGACATTGGCGCAGAAATATCAAAAGTTGTTGAAAATAACTTAAGACAATCAGGCTTATTCAATCCATTAGATCCTAAAGCTTTTTTACAAAAACCAGACATTGCTCATGTAAAACCTAGATTTGAGGACTGGGCACTAATTAAAGCTCAAGCTTTAATAACAGGAGAAGTAAAGATAGTTGACGAAAAACTTAGAGTTGAGTTTAGACTATGGGATGTATTAGCAGGCAAAGAAATTATGGCATTAGCTTTTACGACTGTTTCAGAAAACTGGAGAAGAGTTGGGCATATAATAACCGATAAAGTTTATCAAAGGTTGACTGGTGAAAAAGGTTATTTTGATACTAGAATTATTTATGTAGCTGAAGAAGGATTAAAAACAAGTCGTATAAAGAAATTAGCAATTATGGATCAAGATGGATTTAATACTAAATATTTAACACTAGGAAATGAACTAGTTTTAACACCAAGGTTTAATCCAACAAATCAAATGGTTACATACTTATCTTATTTTAAAAATCTTCCTCGAGTTTACTTGTTAGACATTGAAACTGGGATACAAGAAGTCGTTGGTGACTTTCCTGGCATGACATTTGCTCCACGTTTTTCTCCAGACGGAAAAAAAATTATTATGAGTTTTGCTAAAGATGGAAACTCGGATATCTATACTATGGATCTTGAAAGCAGAGAAGTTGAAAAAATAACAAATCATCCATCTATCGATACTTCTCCATCATATTCTCCAGATGGTAAATATATTTGCTTCAATTCAGACAGAAGTGGTTACCAGCAAATTTACGTAATGAGAAGCGATGGTTCAAAGGTAAAAAGGATTTCATTTGGAAATGGTCTTTACGGTACACCCGTGTGGTCTCCAAGAGGTGATTTGATAGCTTTTACAAAGCTTCATAAAGGAAAATTTTATATTGGCGTAATGAGAACAGATGGAACTGGTGAAAGATTACTTACAGAAAACTATTATCAAGAAGCTCCTTCCTGGTCCCCTAATGGAAGAGTTTTAATTTTTTATAGAGAGACAAAATCAGACTCAGCAGGAAAAGGCTTTTCGGCTAAACTTTGGTCTATAGATCTTACTGGATATAACGAAAGAATGGTCAAAACCGAGACCGATGCTTCAGACCCATCTTGGTCGTCATTATTAACCGATTAATTATGGTATTTTAAAAAAAAATTAATAATTCCTTGATTTTTGAGCTTGAAAGATCTATTTAGTTGTGAAAAAGTACAAAATTAACTTTTAAGGAGCAGTAATGAGTTTAAACAAAATTTTTAGAAATACTTTGCTAGTAATCTCTGCGAGTATTCTATTATCTGCATGTGCCGTAAAAACAACAGGCAAATTGCAAGGTGACGTATACACTGGAAAAGATACAGTTGAGTATTTAGCTTCAGGTGTGCCAGACAGAGTTTTCTTCGCAACTAATGAAACAGTTTTAACTACTGCTTCAAGAGAAACATTAAGAAAACAAGCATCATGGTTAAGAAAAAATTCAAAAATAAATGTAGTTCTTGAAGGCCACGCTGACGAAAGAGGTACAAGAGAATATAACTTAGCTTTAGGTGAGAGAAGAGCTAACGCGGCTAAAGATTATTTAATGACTTATGGGATATCTGGAAATAGAATTTCAGTGATAAGTTATGGAAAAGAAAGACCAGTAGACTCTGGTTCAAATCCTTTAGCTTGGTCAAAAAATAGAAGATCAGTAACAGTAAAAGCTAACTAATAATTTATAAATTCAGACCCCAATAGCACAAGTTGTTGGGGTCTTTTTTTTGCCATCATTATAGATAGAAATCAAGTAATGAAATTTTTAGAGTATACAAATAGAAGTGTATTAGTTTTAATAATATTTCTTTTTTCAATTATTTCCTTTGTCAAGGCAGAAGAAACAGAAACTTTGGAAGTAATAAAAACATTACAAAAAGATTTAAAAACTTTAGAAAAAGCTGTTTACTCACAGTCTTCAGATATAATTACAACTAGCAAAACAAAATTAAGCTCAAATGATGAAGATGTGCTTACAAGACATTTATTAAAATTGTCTGAGATAGAAAAACAATTTCAAGATTTGACAAATAAATTCGAGGAAATAAATTTTAAAATCGATAAATTATCAAGTAGATTATCAAAAGTTCAAGCAGATAACCAATTGAGGTTCCAAAATTTAGAAGGTGAGGATATTGATAAAAAAGTTACATCTAAGAAAAAAGTTTTACCTGGCTCTTCTCAACCACAAGATCTTGGCGCAGTATCTTACAAGTCATCAGAAACAAATGAATTAACACAACAAACTCAATCAATAGATACAACTGGTACAGTCATAACCGAAAAATTTGTGTCAGAGGAAAAAATCTTACCTAACGATAAACCCGATAAACAATACGAGTTTGCTACTAGTTTTTTAAAACAAGGAGATTATACGACAGCAGAAAGAGCGCTTAGAGAATTTGTGATGACCAATCCTGAACATAAAATGGCAGGTAGCGCACAATATTGGTATGCAGAAACATTTAGAATTAGACAACTTTATACAGATGCTGCTTCTGCTTACTTAGAAGGTTATCAAAAATATCCTAAAAGTGAAAAAGCAGCTATAAATTTACTTAAGCTTGGAGTATCATTAGTGCAAATTGGAGAAAAAGATCAAGGGTGTTTAATGATTACAGGAGTTAAAAAAGAATATCCTGATGCAAAACAATCAGTTCTTCAAAAAGCAAAATATGAAGAAAAAAAGTTCGAGTGTAAAAAGAAAAAATCTTAAAAATTCAATTTTTAGTCCTCAAATAAAAAATAAAAGAATAAAAAAAATCTATCAAAGATTTGAATTTTTAATTAAACAGAAAGAATTTAAAGGGTACTTAGTTGCAGTATCTGGCGGTGCAGATAGTCTTGCTTTAGCATATCTTTCAAAATGTTATCAAATTAAAAATAAAGATAATAACTTTCACTATGTTCATGTAGATCACAAACTAAGAGATAAATCCTCGAAGGAGGCTGGGACTTTAAAAAAGATCTTAAGAAAATTTAGAATTAAGTGCAATATAATTAAGTGGAAAAAAAAGACAAATACTAAAAAAACTCAATCAGAATCTAGAGATTACAGATTTAAGGTATTCGAAGGTTTTTGCAAAACAAAAAAAATTAATACATTATTATTAGGCCACCATTTTGATGATTTTCAAGAAAATTTCTTCATCAGATTATTAAGGGGCTCCGGTCTTAAGGGACTAGTATCTTTTTATAATTATAGAAATTTGCAAAGAAATAACATTAATATTGTTAGACCATTACTTGATTTTTCAAAAGAAGATTTATTATACGTGACTAAAAATACCTTTAACTTCTATATAGACGATCCATCAAATAGAAGCTTAGAGTATTTGAGATCACGGGTAAGATTTATGATTAACAATCTTAAAAAAAATGGCCTTGATCAAAAAAAGTTTAAAATGACTTTTGAAAATTTAGTATCCTCAAATAACTCAATTGAATTTTTCGTACAAAAAAACATCAGTGAGAATTCTTATATCAATCCGTCAAAAAATAATAATAATAAAGCACTCTTATCTTTAAAGTTTTTTAGTAGTACTGATGAAATAATTTTAAGGTCCTTTACAAAAATTTTACAAGATATTAGCGGCAGATATTTTCCCGCTAGAGGTAAGGGTGTCTCAAGGATTATTAATCAAATTAAACAAAAATCCTTTACCAAAACAACTATAGGAGGATGTGTTATTGAAAAAATAGAGAATTCAGTAGTTATTTCTAAGGAAAACACAAAATAAACTCATTTGTGTAACAATTTAGCACTTGTTAAATTTAGAATAATTCTTAACTTATTAAACGTATGAATTTAAAGAATCTAGCTATGTGGGTAATCATTGTTGTTTTGACTATAGGTCTTTACAACATGTTCAAGAATCCACAAAATCTTCAAAACAAAAATAATAAAACAATTATTTTCTCCGAATTTTTAACAGAGGTTGATAATGGAAGGGTCGTAGAAGTTCAGATACAAGGTAACAATATTAAAGGTGTTATGGCCGATGGATCGGTTTTTTCAACATACTCACCGAACGATCCAAACTTAATAGAAAAATTAACTGATAAAGGTGTAAGTATATCTGCAGCTCCACTTGATGAAAAAATGCCATCTTTGTTTGGAGTTCTTTTATCGTGGTTCCCAATGTTACTTTTAATCGCTGTTTGGATATTCTTTATGAGACAAATGCAAGGTGGCAAAGGTGGTGCCATGGGATTTGGAAGATCAAAAGCAAAAATGATGAATGAGGTTAAAGGCAAAGTTACTTTTAACGATGTTGCTGGAGTTGAGGAAGCAAAAGAGGAAGTTCAAGAAGTGGTAGAGTTTTTGAGAGATCCAAAAAAATTTAGTAGATTGGGTGGTAAGATACCAAGAGGTTGTTTGTTAGTAGGACCTCCAGGTACAGGAAAAACTTTACTTGCTAGAGCTATTGCCGGTGAAGCAGGTGTTCCTTTCTTTACGATTTCTGGATCAGACTTTGTTGAAATGTTTGTTGGAGTTGGTGCTTCAAGAGTTAGAGATATGTTTGAACAAGGTAAAAAACATTCACCATGCATAATTTTCATTGACGAGATAGATGCTGTTGGAAGAAGTAGAGGTGCAGGTTTAGGTGGAGGCAATGATGAAAGAGAACAAACATTAAACCAATTACTGGTTGAGATGGATGGATTTGATACAAATGAGGGTGTAATAATTATTGCCGCAACTAACAGACCTGACGTTTTAGATCCAGCGCTTTTAAGACCAGGAAGATTTGATAGACAGGTTGTAGTTTCAAATCCAGATATTATAGGTCGAGAAAAGATTTTAAAAGTTCATGCTAAAAAAATTTCTATGTCTCCAGATGTAAATTTAAGAACTGTCGCAAGAGGTACACCTGGATTTTCAGGAGCAGATCTTGCTAATTTAGTTAACGAGGCTGCATTGTTAGCTGCGAGAAAAAATAAAAGAATTGTAACATCTCAAGAATTTGAAGATGCAAAGGACAAGGTGATGATGGGTGCCGAAAGAAGATCTATGGTCATGACAGAAGATGAGAAGAAATTAACTGCTTACCACGAAGGTGGACATGCAATAGTTTCTTTTAACTTGCCAAATTACGATCCAATACATAAAGCAACAATCATTCCTAGAGGAAGAGCGTTAGGAATGGTCATGAATCTTCCAGAAAGAGATAAACATGGTCACTCTATTAAATATTTGAAAGCAAGATTGGCCGTGTGCTTTGGAGGAAGAGTTGCCGAAGAACTCATATTTGGTAAAGATAATATATCAACAGGTGCAGGTGGGGGAAATGGTTCAGACATTAACCAAGCAACCTCATTAGCAAGAGCTATGGTTACCAAGTATGGAATGAGTGAGGAACTTGGTCCTGTTGAATACGGTGAAAATCAAGAGGAAGTTTTCCTTGGAAGATCTGTAACACAAACACAAAGTGTTTCAGAGGCTGTTGCTCAAAAAATTGATAGAGAAATAAGAAAACTTGTTGACGAAGGTTACAATCAAGCAAAAACTATTTTAACAAACAAAATTGATGATTTGCATAAAATAGCAAAAGCTCTTTTAACTTACGAAACTTTGACTGGTGAGGATATAGCAAAAATAATTAACAAAAACGAATATCCACCTAATAAGGAAGATTTAAAAGTTGAGGATGAAAGTTCTGACTCCGCTTTAGGATCAATTGGTTTAAAACCAAAAATTGTTCATTAATATTTAATGTTAAAATATTACACTAGAGCGTGTAATTTCTATTATGGCGACCATTCAACTTTGATGGTCAATAAAAAACTTGCTCTCCCACTTAATGGAAATGACAAAATTTCTTTTGATACAATAGAACTTATAACAAGAAAAAAGAAAAAAAGAATCCACATTTCAAACTTAAATTTTTTAAGTAAAAATTTAAAAAAAAAAGTAAAATTAGATATAAAAAATATAACTAAAAAAAAAAACTTTTCTAAACTAAAGTTTAAGTCTTTACCTCTAATAATGGGAGTTGTTAATTTAACCCCTGATAGTTTTTCAGATGGTGGAAAATATTATAATCATAAAGATGCTTTAAAAAGAATAAAACATTTTATTGAAAAAGGATCATCAATTATTGATATAGGTGGAGAGTCCACAAGACCAGGATCAAATGATGTAAATGAAAAAATTGAGTGGAAACGAATTAAGGAAGTATTAAAAAAAACAAAAAAATTTAAAAATGTAATATCTATTGATACTCGAAAAAGTGCCATAATGGAAAAAAGTTTAAAATATGGTGCCCATATCATTAATGATGTCTCCGGACTCAATTACGATCCAAATACACTAAAAATCCTAAGAAATAAAAAAACCCCCTTTATAATTCATCACATGCAAGGTAATCCAAAAACAATGCAAATTAAACCTTCGTATAAAAACGTCTTGCTAGATATTTATGACTTCTTTCAAAATAAAATTTTAGAACTAGAGGACAATGGTATAAATCATAAGAATATTATTTTGGATCCAGGAATTGGTTTTGGAAAAAGATTGAAACATAATATTACCTTATTAAGAAACATTTCTATTTTCCATTCGCTTGGATTTCCTATAATGTTAGGCACTTCTAGAAAAAGATTTATTAAAGACATTTCTGGGATAAACGATAGTAAGGAAAGACTAGGAGGAACTATATCATCTAGTTTGTGTGCTATGATGCAGGGCATTCAGATTTTAAGAGTTCACGATGTGAATGAAGTTAATCAAAGTATCAAAGTTTTTAAATCACTAAAATTTTAAATGACTAAAAAATATTTTGGAACCGATGGAATTAGAGGGAAGGTTAACCAGAATAAAATTAATGGTGAAATGTTTTTTAAATTTGGCCTAGCAGCAGGTACATATTTTAAAAATCAGAAAAAATCAAAACAAACAGCTATTATTGCAAAAGATACAAGACTCTCAGGATACACACTTGAGCCTGCATTGGTGTCTGGATTGGCCTCAGCAGGAATGCATGTCTACACGCTTGGGCCTTTACCAACAAATGGATTAGCGATGCTAACAAAAAAGATGAAAGCCAACATGGGAATTATGATTACAGCATCTCATAATCCATATTATGATAATGGACTAAAATTATTTGGACCAGATGGCCTAAAACTCTCTGACAAAATTGAAAAGAAAATAGAAAAACTAATTGACTCTAAAATAGCAAAAAATCTTTCTGAACCAAAAATTTTAGGAAGGGTAAAGAGATTAGAGGATGCAAATGATAAATATATAAAAATATTAAAAAATAATTTTCCAAAAGGTTTTAAGTTAAAAGGAATGAAAATTGCAATAGATTGTGCTAACGGAGCAGGTTATAAATCTGGACCAAAATTATTAAGAAGTTTGGGTGCAAAAGTAATTGAGTATGGGACTTCTCCAAATGGTTTAAATATTAATGATAATTGTGGCTCAACCTTTCCGCAAAAGATCAAATTTTTAGTTCGAAAAAACAAAGCTCATATTGGAATATCTTTAGATGGCGATGCAGACAGAATAATTGTATCTGACGAGAAGGGGAACATTGTTGATGGTGATAAAATTATTGCGATGCTAGCAACCAGATGGAAAAGAAAGAAAATTCTAAAAGGTGGTGTAATTGGCACCCTAATGTCAAATTATGGATTGCAAAATTTTTTTAGAGATCAAAAAATTAAATTTATCAGAGCTAATGTAGGAGACAGATATGTTAAGGAAAAAATGCAAAAAGAAAACTTTAATTTAGGTGGAGAGCAATCTGGGCACATTATACTTGGCAAATTTGCTACAACAGGTGATGGACTATTAGTTGCATTAGAAATTCTATTTTCAATGAGAAAAGGTAAAAAGGCGAGTGAGCTTTTTGATTTATTTGAATTAACACCTCAAATATTAGAAAATGTAAAGGTTAAAGATAAATCAATTATTAATTCTACTAAGTGTAAAGTTGCTATTAAAAAATCTGAAAGAATAATAAAAAATTATGGTAGAATGCTTGTAAGAAAATCTGGCACAGAGCCTAAAATCAGAATTATGGGTGAGTCAAACAATATTCATTTATTAAAAAAATGTATAAATATTGTAAAAAGGTCAATTAAATAAATTGAAATTTAAATCTAAAATATTAGTTATCGCTGGCTCAGACTCTTCTGGGGGCGCAGGTATTCAAGCAGATATTAAAACCATTACAAGTCTTGGCTCTTATGCAATGACAGCTATTACTGCAATAACTTCACAAAATACAACAGGAGTTTTGTCGATTTCAAAAGTTCCAATCAATGAAATTAAAAGGCAAATTGAATTCACCTCAAAAGATATCAGGCCTGATGCTATAAAGATTGGAATGTTACACTCAAAAAAAGTTATTGAAACAGTAATAAATTCTTTGAAGAAAATTAAAGTAAAAAAAATTATTCTAGATCCAGTGATGGTAGCGAAGGGTGGCACAAAATTAGTTGACGATAAATCAATAGAAATAATAAAAAATAAATTAATGAATAGAGTATCTTTAATTACACCAAATATACCAGAGGCAGAAATACTTGCTAAAATAAAAATTAAAACAACAGATGATATGATTATAGCTGGAAAAAAATTATTAAGTTTCGGAGCAAAAAATGTTTTAATAAAAGGGGGTCATTTAAAAGCAAAATATGTATATGATCTTTATTTGAATAAAAGTGAAATAGAATTTTTTAAAAGTAAAAAAATCAAAACAAAAAATACACATGGTACAGGATGTACTTTATCTAGTGCGATAGCGACTTATTTTTCGTGTGGAAAAACATTAAAGAAATCTTGTAAGATGGCAATTGATTATGTTAACCATTCAATCGGATCAGGGCCTAATTTTGGAAAAGGCCATGGACCAATAAACCATATAAGCGTGTTTAATATTAAAAATAAATTTAAATGAAAAATGTAGCTGTTGTCGGATCTCAGTGGGGTGACGAAGGAAAAGGAAAAATTGTTGATTGGCTCTCAAGTGAAGCAGATGTAGTTGTAAGATTTCAGGGCGGACACAATGCTGGACATACGTTAGTAATAGATGGAGTTACTTATAAATTAAGATTACTTCCATCAGGAATTGTTAGAAAAAATAAAATATCAATTATTGGTAACGGGGTTGTAGTTGATCCATGGGCATTATTAGATGAAATAAAAGAGATAAAATCAAAAGGAGTAGAGATATCTGAAGAAAATTTAATTTTGTCAGAGTCAGCCAATTTAATTTTACCTTTTCACAAAGAAATGGATGAAATAAGAGAAGATGCAGCAGGAAAAGCAAAAATTGGCACTACAAGAAGAGGTATAGGACCAGCATATGAAGACAAAGTAGGGAGACGATCAATCAGGGTAATGGATTTAATTTCTGAAAAAAATTTAGATCATAGGCTTGAAACTGTTTTAATGCACCATAATGCAATAAGAAAAGGTTTAGGAAAAGAATTGTTTGAAAAAAATAAGTTGAAAAAGGAACTTCTTGAAATTGCACCCCAAATATTGAAGTTTTCAAAGCCCGTCTGGAAAAAGATTGATGAATTTAAAAACGAAGGAAAGAAAATTTTATTTGAAGGCGCACAAGGAATTTTGTTAGATGTAGATCATGGCACTTATCCTTTTGTAACTTCATCAAATACAGTCGCATCTTCAGCAGCAACAGGCTCAGGGTGTGGACCAAATACAATTGGTTATGTTCTTGGTATCACAAAAGCCTACACGACAAGAGTGGGCGAGGGTCCTTTCCCAACTGAGTTGAAAAATGAAACTGGAGAACATCTCGGTAAAATAGGAAAAGAGTTTGGAACTGTTACTAGCAGAAAAAGAAGATGTGGTTGGTTTGACGGTGTTTTGGTAAGACAAACGATTAAAGTCTCAGGTATTAATGGAATAGCATTAACCAAACTAGATGTTTTAGACGAACTAGAAGAAATCAAAATGTGTGTAGCTTATGAACTGAATGGTAAAAAGGTTGACTATTTGCCCGCTGCGGTAGATGATCAATTAAAAGTTAAGCCAATTTATAAAAGCTTTAAAGGTTGGAAATCTTCAACAAAAGGAATCAAAAATTTTGAAAAATTGCCCGAGAATGCAAAAATTTATATTAAAGAGCTTGAAAAATTTATTGAAACAAAGGTTTCAAGCATTTCAACAAGTCCTGAAAGAAACGATACAATTTTAATCGAAGATCCTTTTAAAATTTAATTTACTGGAAGTAAATTTTTTGATTTTGCTGAATTAAGCATATGCTTTTGTAGTTTTTCAAAAGCTTTGTTTTCAATTTGTCTTATTCTTTCTCTACTAATTTTATATTTTTTACTCAAGTCTTCGAGAGTAGATGGATTTTCATTTAATCTTCTTGCATAAAGAATCTCTTTCTCTCTATCATTTAATATTTTTATAGAGTCCTGAAGTAAATCTTTTCTTTGGTCAAGTTCCTCTTGATGGGCTATTTTTAATTCTTGATCCATTTCTTTATCAACAACCCAGTCTTGCCACTCTTCACCATCTTCACCAATCGGAGCGTTCAAAGATTGTTCTTTGCCTGACAACCTTCTATTCATTGAGATAACTTCATCTTCACTCACATCAAGCGTATTCGCAATTTTTTCTACCTCATCTTTTTTTAGATCACCTTCATTTTTTGGGGCTATTTGATTTTTTAATTTTTTTAAATTAAAAAATAATTTCTTTTGTGCTGTAGTTGTACCAATTTTTACTAAACTCCAAGATCTTAAAATATATTCTTGTATCGATGCTTTAATCCACCACATAGCATAAGTTGCCAATCTAAAACCTTTTTCAGGTTCAAATTTTTTCACTGCCTGCATTAATCCTACATTTCCTTCAGAAATAATTTCATTCATTGGCAATCCATAACCTTTGTACCTCATCGCAATTTTTGCAACCAATCTTAAATGGCTTGTCACAAGTTTTTCAGCTGATTTAACATTTCCTGTAGTTTTCCAATTTTTAGCAAGCATATATTCTTCTTCAGCATCAAGCATTGGAAATTTTTTTATCTGGTCTAAGTATACTGACAGACCTCCTTCATTGCTTATAGCAGGGTATTTGAATGTAGATGTCATTTTATTACTATGTATTTAATAAATAATTAATTTTTTGCAATATTGTAATTACTTCGAATTTCTAAGCTTTTTTAACAGCGTATTTAAATCTTGAGGTAAATTTGATGTAAATTCGACTTCCTTATTTTTTGAAGGATGATTGAACCCAAGAGTTTTTGCATGTAAGAATTGTCTATCTAGTTTTAGAATTAGATTGTTTAAATCATCATTAATATTTCTGAATTTCTTAAATTTTTTTTTATATTTTTTGTCTCCTAAAATATTGTTACCTTTATAACTCATGTGAACTCTAATTTGATGGGTTCTACCAGTTTCCAATCTACACTCAATTAAACTAAAGGTTGGTATTTTTTCATTTTCAAAAATTTCCAAGGTTTTATAATTAGTAATTGCGTTTTTTCCTTTAGTGAGACCAACCTGCATTAATTGTCTATTTTTTGAGCTTCTTGTAATCAATGTTTCAATTCTACCAGTTTGAGGCCTTAACTTTCCCCATACAAGAGCTTGGTAAACTCTTTTAATTGTATGGTCGTTAAATTGACTAGATAATTTTTCGTGTGTTCTATTATTTTTCGCGACCACAACTAAACCAGATGTATCTTTATCAATTCTATGAACGATTCCCGGTCTAAGTTCATCACCAATAGTTGAAAGATTTTTACTATCATAAAATATTAAGGCATTTACCAATGTTTTGTTGTAGTCTCCAGCTCCAGGATGCATAGATATCCCGGCAGGTTTGTTTATTACCATTAAATCTTTATCCTCATAAATGACATTAAGTTTGAAATCAAATGGTTCTAAAGAAGCTTTCTGTGCCTCAGGTATTTCAAGTTTTATATTGTCATTTTCACTAACTTTTTTTGATGGGTCGGTGCAAATTTTTTCATTTATCAACAATCTTTGGTTTAAAATCAAATTTTTGACTCTAGCTCTACTGAGTTCTTTTTTGTTGTTTGATAAAAATAGATCAACTCTCTGATCGTTTTCATTATCCTTAACAATAAACTTAATGATATTTTTCATAAATTATAATATTAATACTATATGCGCTTGTAGCTCAACTGGATAGAGCGCCTGACTTCGGATCAGGAGGTTCTGGGTTCGACTCCTAGCAGGCGCACCAAATTATTCGCCTATATTAATTAATGTTCCCTTTTTACGGGCTTTGCTGAAAGAGTAGTAAAAAAGGCAAATAGAGATAAATAAATACAACCCATTTAGATAAAACGCTTTTAAAATATTTTCTACATTCACAAATCCATTGACTAAAATATTTCTAGCCTCCTCAAATATGTATACGAGTGGTAGCGCATAAGCAATTTTTTGAAATATTTCAGGTAATATATCTACAGGATAATAAATACATCCAAAGGGAGCCAACAGAAACATAGTTGACCAGGCAATATTTTCAAATGAAGGGCCAAACCTTAGGAGACCAGAAGAAACTAGTATACCTAGCGTTATTCCAAAAATGTAGAGACTAAGAAATAAAAAAAATAAACTTAAACCTAAATCTAATATAGAAATTCCAAATAGAGGAGAAGTTAAAAGAATTGCAGGAACTAAACCAATTAAAGCTCTTACTAAAGCTGTGAATATTAATGAAATCAAAATTTCACTTTTTTTTATTGGTGAGATAAATAAATTTGTAAAATTTCTACTCCAGATTTCCTCTAAAAAAAGCATGTTAAACCCTATACTTGTTCTAAATAGAAAATCATAAAGTATCGCGCATGTTAATATTATTCCAACAGCATTATTATAATACGAGCTGTATGTTGTAAAAAAATTTGAGATGAAACCCCATAAAGTAATTTGTATTGTTGGCCAATATATTAGATCTAAAATTCTCGGAAAAGACCTAGTTATTAAAAAAAAGTGTCTTAAGAACAATCCATACATTCTACCTATATTCATATTAATTCCTTACAAGTTTTAAAAAAACTTCCTCTAGATTTTGTCTTCCATGTTTTTTAACTAAATCATTTGGTTTACCTTGATCTATTATTAAACCATTTTTCATCATCATTATTGATGAACACAATCTAGTTACTTCATCCATGTTATGGGATGCTAATAATATAGATACCTTTTTTTCTTTTTTATAATTTTCTAAAAAGGTTCTTACAAAATCTCCTGTTTCTGGATCAAGTGAAGCTGTAGGTTCATCGAGCAATAAGACAGACGGATTATTGATAATCGCTTTTGCTAAGCTTATTCTATTTTTTTGCCCTGAAGATAATTCTCCAGTCACTCTATCAAGCAAATTTTGTAATCTCAGTTCTTCTACTAAATAATCTATTCTACTATTTAAGTTTTTGACAGAATACAGTTTTCCATAAACAATTAGATTCTGCTTAACTGTAAGTTTCTTTGGTAATTCAATATAAGGAGAAATAAAATTTATCTTTTGAAGAATCTCAATTCTATTTTTTTCTAGTTGAAAGCCATTAATCAAAACTTGCCCACTTGTAGGTTTTAATAAACCTAAAATCATTCCTATAGTAGTAGTTTTTCCACATCCATTTGGACCAAGCAACCCAATTATCTCATTTTCTTTAATTTCAAAATTAATATTCTTAACTGCTTCTTTATTTCCATAATTCTTTTTAAGATCAATTACTTTTATTGAATTTTCCATTACTTTGCTGAAGCCCTTTTAAGTCTTTCATTGATTGCTTCCCCAAATCCATAATTAGGAATTTTTTCTACAGCAATACTTTTATAATCTTTATTTTTAATATTTCTTAAAACTTTATACAAATTTTTTGCAGCTTCTTTTAAATCTTTTTTTTTACTTAAATAATAATAATTTTTTGAAGTTTTTTTTCTTTTTTTTATTAAAATAAAAGCTTCATTTTCTTTTGGCCTTTTCTTATTTAGCCTTATAGGTATTCCAGGTGAATAGTGTAAACTTAATTGTCCTGGGACAATAATCTTTTTATCATTTTTTTTATATAGGATTTTTTTTCTGAAAATTTTGTTAATCTTTTTTCTTTCAATTCCTCCTAGCCTTAATATTTTTGGCTTTCCTAACAAACTAACTATAGTAGACTCTAATCCGATTTTAGATCGACCACCGTCAAGAATAAATTTAATTCTTTCTCCAAATTCATCCTTTACATCTTCTCTAGTTACTGGACTTATTTTTGAGGATATGTTTGCACTTGGTGCCGCCAGAGGATATTTCAATATTTTTAAAAGTTTAATAGCCAGATGATGACTAGGAAACCTAACAGCTAAAGTTTTTTTATTATTAGTTACGATTTTTGAAATATTACTATTTTTTTTTAATTTTAAAACAAATGTAATAGGTCCTGGACAATATTTTTTATATAATTTTAAAAATTCCTCATTAATCATACAGTCGTTATTTAGCATCTTTAAGCTACAATAATGCACTATGAGTGGATTTCTTTTATTTCTTTTTTTAAGTTTGAATATTTTTAAGGTAGCCTTTTTTGAATAAGCATTAGCCGCCAAACCATAAACAGTTTCAGTCGGGAAACCAATACATTCGTTTTTATCTAAATAATATTTAGCTTTTTTAATATTTGAAAGATTATAATTCATGTAATAATACAAACTAATATATGAAACAAAAAAATTTACCAGATGATATTGAGTCTAAATCTTTAGATGAACTTAAAGAAATTCTTAATAATTTAGTTGAAAAAATTGAAAAAAATAAAGTTTCAAATCAATCTGAAGAGGATTATCTTGAAATATTTAAATTAAATAAATTTATTGAAAAAAAATTTCAAAATACTTCAAGAGAAATATCTGAGAAAAACAAATTAAAAATAAAACAAATTCTAAAAAAAGATGGAAAAAAAACTAAATAAAACAGGAAAAGATATAAATAAATTTCTCAAGAATTTTTTAAAAAAACAGAGAAGAACTGAATTAATTACTTCAATGAATTATGGTTTATTTCCTGGTGGAAAAAAAATAAGATCAAAGATTATTGTTGATGTTGGAAAAATTTTTTCAGTTCCTTATTATCATTTAGTAAGAGTAGGAGCTGCAGTGGAATGTATTCATGCATATTCACTTATACACGATGATTTGCCATGTATGGATAACGATGATTTAA
The DNA here is from genome assembly GCA_902588835.1 of uncultured Pelagibacteraceae bacterium. GTDB lineage: Bacteria > Pseudomonadota > Alphaproteobacteria > Pelagibacterales > Pelagibacteraceae > Pelagibacter. Next base: position 54,190 of record CACIQQ010000005.1, read on the forward strand.
GAAGAGGAAAGTTAAGCACGCACAAAAAATTTGGTGAAGCAACAGCAGTGCTCGCTGGTAATTCACTGCTTACCTTAGCCTTTGAAATTTTAAGCGAAAAAAGTTTCAAGATTAGTGAAAATAAAAAAAGTAAATTAATAAATTTACTTTCAAACACTTCAGGCCATTTAGGAATTGCAGGGGGCCAATATTTAGATCTTAATTTTGAAAAAAAAAGAGTAAGTAAAAGAAAAATTATAGATATGCAGCTTAATAAAACTGGTAAACTTTTTTCATTTTCCACTATAGCGCCTTTGATTATTGCCAATAAGTTTGGGAAGATAAATCAATTTAAAAAAATAGGTTTAGATATTGGACTTTTGTTTCAAATTATTGATGATTTTCTAGATTACAGTGGAAGTGAGAAAAAGATTGGAAAAAAAACTGGAAAAGACAAAAAAAAGGGCAAGGCGACTTTAATAAGTTTACTCGGGTATAAAAATGCTGTTAAATATTCTTCTTATTTAAAAAATAGAATAATTTCTTCTTTAAGTAAGTATAAAAGTAAAGATTTGATTGAAACTGTAGAGTTTGTGGTAAATAGAAAAAAATGACAAAATATAAATTTTTAGATAATGTAAATTTTCCATCAGATATTAAAAATTTTAAGTCCTCTGAATTAATTACTTTGTCAAAGGAGTTAAGAGAGGAATTGATAGAGGCTGTTTCATTTACAGGTGGTCATTTAGGTGCAGGTTTAGGAGTTGTTGAGTTGACGGTAGCCTTACACCATGTTTTTGATACACCAAATGATAAAATAGTCTGGGATGTAGGTCATCAATCGTATCCACACAAAATTTTAACAGGACGTAAAAATAGGATTAAAACATTAAGACAAGGAAATGGATTATCTGGTTTCACAAAAAGATCCGAAAGTGAATATGACCCATTTGGTGCAGCACATAGCTCAACATCAATTTCTGCAGCTTTAGGTATTGCTACTGCAAACAAACTTTCAAAAAAATCAGAAAATGTTGTTGCTGTAATTGGTGATGGAGCGATCAGTGCTGGAATGGCCTATGAGGCAATGAACAATGCAGGTACATCGAAAACTAAGATGATAGTAATTTTAAATGATAATGATATGTCAATTGCAGAACCTGTAGGAGCAATGAGAAGTTATTTAGCAAAATTATTAACTGGAAAAATATATTTTAGTTTAAGAGAAACATTTAAATTAATCATTTCTGCTTTTTCAAAAAGGTTTTCAAAAAAGGCGGGAAAAGCAGAGGATTTTTTGAGGTCAGCAGTAACTGGTGGAACACTTTTTAATTCATTAGGTTTTTACTATGTTGGACCAATAGATGGACATGACATAGATACACTTGTATCAGTTTTAAAAAATGCAAAAGATACTAATTTTGAAGGTCCAATAATGATACATATTAAGACCGAAAAAGGGAAAGGTTATCAATTTGCAGAAAACTCAAAAGATAAATACCACGGTGTTTCAAAATTTAATATACAAACTGGAGTACAAGAGAAATCAAGTTCTAAAATCCCGTCATATACTAGTGTTTTTGCAAACACATTAATTAAACATGCTGAAAGAGATAGCAAAATAATTGGTATCACTGCTGCAATGCCATCTGGCACTGGAATGGATTTATTTGCAAAAAAATTTCCAAACAGAATGTTTGATGTTGGTATTGCAGAGCAACACGCAGTGACATTTTCTGCTGGTTTAGCTACAGAAGGATATAAGCCTTACGCAGCAATTTACTCTACCTTTTTACAAAGAGCTTATGATCAAGTAGTACATGATGTTGCAATTCAAAGTTTACCTGTCAGATTTGCTATAGATCGTGCAGGTCTTGTTGGTGCAGATGGTCCTACACATGCTGGATCTTTTGATATAACTTACCTATCAACTTTACCTAATTTTGTTGTCATGGCACCAAGCGACGAGTCGGAATTAGTGAAAATGATCAACACCTCAGTTGACATAAATGACAAACCTTCAGCTTTTAGATACCCTCGTGGAAGTGGTATTGGTATTAAACTTCCTGAAATTAGTGAAAAAATTGAAATTGGTAAAGGCAGGGTTATTAAAGAAGGTAAAGAGATTGCTTTAATTAATTTTGGTGCTCGTTTGCAAGAATGTCAAAAAGCGTTAAACAATCTAGAAAAAAAAGGTTTAAATCTTACTTTAATTGATGCAAGATTTTGTAAACCTCTAGATGAAAATTTAATGTGGAATACAGCAAAAAATCATGAAATTATTATTTCAATTGAAGAGGGATCAATTGGAGGGTTTGGATCTCATTTAAGTAAATTTTTATCAGAAAAAGGCTTATTAGAAAAAATTAAGTTTAGGTCGATGACTTTTCCTGACAACTTTATTGATCAAGATAAACCTGATCTTATGTATCAGATTGCTGGCTTGAATAGCAAGGCTATTGAGGAAAAAGTTTATGAAGTTTTAGACTCTAAAGTTGTTGTTCAGAAAAAAAATTAAGATTCACACTGGGCTTTGTGCATCAAAAAATGATCCAATAAAACACAATGCATCATCGCTTCACCTATGGGGACTGCTCTAATTCCAACACAAGGATCATGACGACCCCGGACTGAAATATTTGTATTTTTTCCAAATTTATCAATAGTTTTTCTTGAATTAAGTATGGAAGATGTAGGTTTCACTGCAAAAGATACTTTTATTTGTTGACCACTTGAAATGCCACCAAGAATTCCTCCCGCATTGTTAGATTTGAAAACCGTTTTATTCCCTTTTTGTCTTATCTCATCAGAATTCTGTTCACCTGTTAATTGCGCAACATCCATTCCAGTTCCAATATTGACTCCCTTTACAGCATTGATACTCATCATAGCTGAAGCTAAATCCATATCTAATTTTGAGTAAATAGGCGCGCCTAGGCCAGATGGCACTCCGTTAGCTCTTAATTCTATGACTGCACCACAAGATGAACCAGACTTTCTAATTGCTAATAAATATTTTTCCCACAATTTTAAAACTTTTTTATCAGGACAGAAAAATGGATTTTTTTCTATAAATTTATTGTTCCATGCAGATATATCACAACCCAAAATTCCAAGTTGGACAACTGCACCTTTAACGTAATATTTTTTCCCAATTTTTTTTTCTAAAACTTTTTTTGCAATTGCACCCGCAGCTACTCTAGCTGCAGTCTCTCTCGCTGATTGCCTACCACCTCCTCTGAAGTCTCTTATGCCATATTTTTTAAAATAAGTTAGATCAGCGTGTCCAGGACGAAATTTATTTTTGATAGTCTCATAGTCTCTTGATTTCATATCCTTATTGTAAATAATCATTAATATTGGTGTACCAGTTGTCTCACCATTGAATACTCCTGACAAGATTTCAACTTTATCATCTTCTTTTCTTTGAGTAGTAAATTTAGATTGACCAGGTTTTCTCTTATTTAGTTCTTTTTGTATGTCTTTTTCAGATATTTTTATTCTCGGAGGACATCCATCAACTACACATCCAATAGCTGGTCCATGAGATTCACCCCAAGTAGTGAAACGAAATAACTTTCCAAATGTATTAAATGACATTATTCTATTATATAAATTATTTTGTTAAAATTATGAATGAAAAAAATTCACTTGGACTAGATATTTGTTTTCAAGATGAGGATAACCCAGTAAATCTCTTCAAAGAATGGTTTAAAAGGGCTGAAACCACCGAACCTAACGATCCAAATGCATTATCTTTAGCAACAGCTGACAAAAGCGGGAGACCTAAAGTGAGAATGGTTCTATTAAAAGGCTTTAGTGATGATGGTTTTACTTTTTATACAAACTTCAATAGTTCTAAAGGCAAGGATCTTAAAGAAAATCCTAAAGCATCAATGTGTTTTCATTGGAAAAGTCTTTTAAGACAAATAAGGATTTACGGTAATGTTGTTCAAGTTTCTGACAAAGAAGCTGATGAATATTATAATTCAAGAGCATATGGGAGTAGAATAGGAGCGTGGGCCTCAAATCAAAGTGAAGTTTTAGAAAGTAGAAAGTCACTTGATGACTCAATTGAAAAATTCAAAAAAAAGTTTCATGATGAGAAAAAAGTTCCAAGACCACCTAATTGGTCTGGATGGAGATTGGTACCTGAAGAAATTGAGTTTTGGCGTGATGGAGATAATAGAATTCATGAAAGATTGAAATACGTTAAGAACAATGGAAAAGGCTGGAAAAGATTTTTATTAAATCCTTAAAAAGATCTTTCAATACTAAAAGATGTCAAATTTTTCAGAATATTTTTTTGCTCAGAACTTTCAAAGACATTTAAAGAGCTAGATGCTAAAGAGATAAAATGATCAGCTTTTTTGTAACATTGTTTAATAATGTCATATTTTTTTATGATATCTAATGTGTACTTAAGGTCGTTTTCAGTTCTTTCTCTTTTGGAAAAAAATTCTTTAAGCATGTCTCTCTCACCACTTTTACATTGCTGATTTAAAATAATTACAGGCAAAGTGATTTTACCCTCATAAAAATCTTTTCCAATTGTTTTTCCAAATTTTTTTAGATCAGAATTATAATCTAATGTATCATCGGCTATCTGAAAAGTTACTCCAAGATTTTTTCCATAAGAAGATAATGCTTCTTTTACCTTTTCATCTTTATTACCTAATATCGCTCCAACCTTGCACGCAGCAGAAAATAGCGCTGCAGTTTTGGAGGTGATAATCTTTAAGTAGGTCTCTTCGACTGTATCAATTTCTGATTTGTGTTGAAGTTGTAAAACTTCACCTTGAGCTATTTTTGCAGAAGTCGTTGATAATAACTTTAAAACCTCCAAATTTCCGTCTTCTACCATCATTTCAAAACATCTACTTAGAAGATAATCGCCAACTAAGATTGATGCGTGATTTCCCCAAATGGAATTTATTGTTTTTTTTCCTCTTCTTATCTCACCATTATCGAGAACATCGTCGTGCATCAATGTTGCAGCGTGAATTAATTCTACACATGCAGCTAAGTTTATATCTCGACCACCTTTTAAGTACCCACATAGTTTTGAACTACTTAAAGTCAACATAGCTCTTAATTTTTTTCCACCAGTTTCTAAATTATAACTTGTCATCTTTTCTACTAAAGACACATCACTTATAAGTTTATTCTTTATCTTTTCTTCTACTAAAATAATTTTATCATCGACTGAATTTTTTAAATCCAGGTAAGCGTTATTAACTTTATTTTTTAATTGAATTACTGAACCCATTGACAAGAAACTAATATAATTGGAGATATTTTATACTTATCAATTGACGCACCTAAAACTTCAACTATTAGTAGACTTTATATTAATCTAAAAATTCTGTAAGCATACTTCATGTTATCTTTTTTCAAAAAAAAAAAAATCGTTCCCCACATAAGATTAACTGGTGTTATTGGAAACGCTGGAAGATTTAAGCAAGGAATTGATTTTGCTGGCCAAGAGGAATTAATAAAAAAAGCATTTTCTATAAAAAAATCTCTAGCAGTTGCTATATCGATTAATTCTCCAGGTGGTTCACCAGTCCAATCTCACTTAATATACGACTTCATTAGAGCTCAGGCCAAAAAAAATAAAAAAAAGGTAATTGTTTTCGCAGAAGATGTTGCTGCTTCAGGAGGTTACTTGATTGCATGTGCTGGAGACGAGATTTACGCTAATTCAAGTTCAATTGTTGGTTCAATTGGTGTTATTTATGCTTCTTTTGGTTTCAAGGATCTTATTCAAAAGGTAGGTGTAGAAAGAAGAGTTTATACTGCAGGAAAAAACAAAAGTACTTTAGATCCTTTTGTGGATGCGAAAGAGGAAGATATAAATAGATTAAAAAATATTCAACTTGATTTGCACAAAGATTTTATAAACGTAGTGGAGACAAGCAGGGGTGCAAAACTTAAAAAAGACAAAGGAATAGAATTATTTTCTGGAGAGTTTTGGTCCGGGTCTAAATCAAAAGAACTTGGCTTAATTGACGGTATAGGAAATGCAAATCAAATTTTAAAAGATAAGTTTGGTGACGATGTTATTGTTAAAAAGTTTGAAAAAAGCAAAGGATGGTTGGCAAAAAGAATTTCATCAGAGAATCAAATCGATAAGATAGCAAACGTAATTGAAGAAAGATCTATCTGGCAAAGATATGGCCTCTAAAAAAAAAAATTTAAAAATACAAACATTCCAGGATACAATTTTAAATCTGCAGAAATTTTGGGCAAAAAATGGTTGTGTAATTTTACAACCATATGACATAGAAGTTGGTGCAGGCACATTTCACCCCGCAACCACCTTAAGATCTTTAGGACCCAAACCATGGAGATCAGCTTATGTACAACCTTCGAGAAGACCAACTGATGGAAGATATGGAGAAAATCCAAATAGACTTCAACATTATTATCAGTTCCAAGTGATTATAAAACCGTCTCCAAAAAATATTAAAAAATTATATCTAAGCAGTCTTAATGCCGTTGGAATAAAACATAATGACCATGATATTAGATTTGTTGAAGACGATTGGGAAAGTCCAACACTGGGTGCAGCAGGGTTAGGTTGGGAAGTTTGGTGCGATGGAATGGAAATTACTCAATTTACTTATTTTCAAAAAATGGCTGGGATAGATTGCAAACCTATTTCTGTGGAGCTTACTTATGGTTTAGAACGATTATGTATGTTTACCCAAAAGAAAAAAAATGTATTTGACTTAGTATGGAATGATGAAGGTATCCTTTATAAAGATGTTTTTTTACAAGCTGAAAAAGAATTTTCATCTTACAATTTTGATTTTGCAAATGTTGAGAACTTATTTAAATTTTTTGATATGCTGGAACAAGAAACCAAATCTTTGTTAGAAAAAAAACTCTCACTTCCTGCTTATGATCAGTGTTTAAAAGCAAGTCATGTTTTTAATATTCTAGATGCCAGAGGAGCGATTAGCGTAGCGCAAAGAGCAGAGTTTATTGCTAGAATTAGAGATTTGACCAAAGGTGTTGGTCAAGTTTGGGTAGATAGCCAAAAATAAAATGTCTGAATTTTTTTTAGAATTATTTAGCGAAGAAATTCCTGCAACTTTACAGAAAACAGCTAGAGAAAATCTACAAAAAAATTTTGAAGATTTTCTGAAAAAAGAGGAAATTAAATTTAAAGATAGTATTTCTGTTCTATCAACTCCAAATAGGTTAGTTGTTTACTGCGAAAACATTTCTCAAAAGATTATAAAACCAGAGGCCGAAATAAGAGGTCCGAGTGTAAATGCGCCTGAGCAAGCGCTAAATGGTTTTATAAAATCTAATAATATAACTAAAGAAGAAACCTTTATTAGAAAAACAGATAAAGGAGAGTTTTATTTTTTTAAAAAGTCCGCTCAAACAGTAGAGACGAAATCTATTTTGCAAAAAAATTTACCAAAAATTCTTGATGAAATCCCTTGGAAAAAATCAATGAGATGGGGTGATCATGATTTGTACTGGGGTAGACCATTAAAATCCATTCTTGCTTGTTTTGACAATAAAGTTTTAGAATTTAGTTATCATCATTTAAATTCATCCAATTTTACCTATCTGGATAAAGACTTTGAGGAGAAAACAAGTAAATTTTCAAATTTTAAAACTTACAAGGAATTTTTCAAGAGCAAAGGCATTATATTGGATCATAATAAAAGAGAGGAATTTATTGAAAATCAATTATTAAAAAAAACTAAATTAGACAGGTTGAAGTTAACCCCAAACAAAAAATTATTAACTGAAGTAACAAATATTGTTGAAAAACCCAATATAATTAAATGTACGTTTGACAAAAGATTTTTAAAGATTCCTAAAGAAATATTAGTCACAACTATGGAAGTTCATCAAAAGTATTTCCCAACCTTTGATAATAAAGATAATTTAACGAATGTTTTCTTTGTTGTTGCAGACAATAGTGATACCAAAGGTTTAATTAGATTAGGAAATGAGCGAGTAGTTGAAGCTCGTTTAAATGATGCTCAATTTTTCTGGGATAAAAATAAAACAAAAAATTTAGTCAAAGGAATATCAGATCTAAAAAATGTAAATTATTTTGAAGGATTAGGAACTTACTTTGATAAAACTCAAAGATTAAGAAAGCTTGGATCGCTAATATCTGATGAACTTTTAATTAGTAAAGAAAAAGTTGAAGTGGCATCTTCTATTTGTAAAGTAGATTTAGTTTCTGACTTAGTGGGAGAGTTCCCTGAACTTCAAGGTGTAATGGGTGGCCACTTTGCTAAAGCTCAAGGATTCGATAACGAAACTTGTTTGGCCATTAGTGAACATTACTTACCAACAGGCCCAGAGACAAAGACACCAAAAAAACCTTACTCAGTCACTTTAGCTCTGAGTGATAAAATAGACACCTTAGTTGGTTTTTTTACAATAAATTTAAAACCATCCAGTTCAAAGGATCCATTCGCATTAAGAAGGTCAGCAATTGGTCTTATAAGACTAATAATAGAAAATAAATTAGAGATTAAGTTAAAAGATTTAATAAATTATTCTTGTGTTTTGTTTGGAGAACAAGATATAGATTTTGATATTAAGACTGTCCAACAAGATCTGTTTAATTTTTTTTCTGAGAGGCTTAAATTTTATATGAAAGAAAAAAAAATAAGACCAGATATTATAGAATGCTCAATAAATAGTTATAGCGCAGATCAAATTTACAAAATTTACAACAAGGCATTTATTTTAAATAAATTGATCGATAAAAATATTGGTCAAGATATAATATTTTCTTACAAAAGAGCATCCAATATTCTATCAAACGAAATATCTAAAAATAACATTGAACTTGAAAATTCGACTGATCCAGGTCTATTCAAAAATGATTTTGAAAAAAAACTATACAAAAAAATACAAGAAATAAGAAAATATTTTACAAGCCTAGGTAGTCGTGAGGATTGTAAAAAAACTTTAGAGGTTTTAGCTGATGCAAAAACTGATGTTTCTAACTTCTTTGACAATGTAATAGTTAATGATGAAGATGAAGCAATCAAAAAAAATCGTTTGGAACTTGTGCAATTGTTATGTAAAACGTTCAATAATTATTTAAATTTTTCTAATATTGAAAGTGCATAATGAGTAACTTAGTTTTTAACTTTAAATCTAAAAAAATAAAAAAGATTAAGAACCCAAAGTTCATTTTAGGTGGCAAAGGAGCAAATCTAGCTCAAATGGGAAAACTTGGTTTACCCGTGCCTCCTGGATTTACAATATCAACAGGGGTTTGTGAAATATTTTATAAAAACAATAAAAAACTAAATTCAAAACTTATTAAATCTATTAAGCAAGAATTAAAACAAATCGAAAAAGAATGTGGAAAAAAATTTGGCGATTTGGAAAATCCATTATTAGTTTCAGTAAGGTCAGGTGCAAGAGTTTCAATGCCTGGAATGATGGATACAATTTTAAATTTAGGTTTAAATGATGATACAGTTAAAGCTCTTGCAAAAAAAACATCTAATATGAGATTTGCAAAAGACAGCTATAGAAGATTCATTCAAATGTATTCTAATGTGGTGCTCGGAGTAGAAAGCTATAACTTTGAGGAATTAATTGAAAATTATAAGTTAACAAAAGGTGTTTTGTTAGATACTGATCTAGATGAAAATGACTGGGATGGTCTTATCAAAGACTTTAAAAACGTGGTTAAAGAAAAAACTAAAAAACAATTCCCACAAGATGTTTATGAACAATTGTTTGGAGCTATTTCGGCAGTTTTTTTATCATGGGAAAGTAACAGAGCAAAAGTTTACAGAAAGTTAAATCAAATACCATCCGCATGGGGAACAGCCGTAAACGTTCAATCAATGGTTTTTGGAAATATGGGTAATGATTGTGCAACAGGCGTTGTTTTTACAAGAAACCCATCAAATGGAAAAAATGAAATTTATGGAGAGTATCTTATTAATGCTCAAGGGGAGGATGTTGTAGCTGGCACAAGAACACCAAATTACATAACAAAAAAAGCCAACAAAGATTCAAATTCAAAAGGTAAATCAATGGAAGAAGCTATGCCAAAAGTTTATGTTCAACTAAAAAAAATTCTTAAGCTTTTAGAAAAATTTTACAAGGATATGCAAGATGTAGAGTTCACAGTCGAAAATTCTAAACTTTGGATGCTTCAAACAAGATCTGGAAAGAGGACTGCAAAATCTGCTGTTAAAATTGCTGTAGATATGGTTAAAGAAAAACTGATAACAAAAAAAGAGGCAGTATTAAGAGTCGACCCTAACACTTTAGATACACTTCTCCATCCAACATTAGACGAAACTAAAGAAGTAAAAACTATTGCAAAAGGTTTGCCTGCGTCTCCGGGTGCAACAAGTGGAAAGGTTGTTTTTTCATCAGATGAAGCAGAAAGATTAAATGGTATGATGCAAGATACAATACTTGTGAGAGTAGAAACTTCACCAGAGGATATCCATGGTATGCATGCTGCAAAAGGTATTTTAACTGCTCGTGGAGGAATGACAAGTCATGCTGCTGTTGTCGCAAGAGGTATGGGAAGACCATGCGTTTCAGGTTCAAGTGAAATAGATATCAATTATGAGCAAAAAATATTTAGAACTTCTTCAAACGTAGAAGTAAAAGAGGGAGATGTGATTACAATTGATGGATCTACAGGAAGAGTTATTCTAGATAAAGTTCCAACGTTAAAGCCAGAGATTTCAGGTGATTTTTCAAAATTAATGAGTTGGGCTGATAGTTACAGAAAATTGAAGGTAAGAACAAACTCCGAGACTCCCCTTGATACAAAAACAGCAAGAGAATTTGGAGCCGAGGGGATTGGTCTTTGTAGAACTGAGCACATGTTTTTTGATGAAGATAGAATCTTGTCTGTGAGAGAAATGATTTTATCAAAAACAATAGAAGATAGAAATAAGGCTTTATCAAAACTATTACCCCATCAAAAAAATGATTTTATACAAATTTTTAAGATAATGAGTGGTCTTCCAGTAACAGTCAGATTACTTGATCCACCTTTACATGAATTTTTACCAAAAAATGACAAAGAAATAGGAGACCTAAGCGCGGTTACAGGTTTAAATGCTAATGAAATAAAATCTAGAACAGAGGAGTTACATGAACATAATCCAATGCTTGGACATCGAGGATGTAGATTAGGTATCTCTTTTCCAGAAATTTACGAAATGCAATGTAGAGCAATTTTTGAAGCCTTAGTTGAATGCAAAAAGAAAAAACTCAAATCTACGTTGCCAGAAATAATGATACCTCTTGTATCAACCGAGGCAGAAATCAAAATAATGAAAGATTTGGTTATAAGAGTTGCTAAAAAAGTTCAAGAAGAAAATAATGCTAAAATAAGTTTTTTGGTAGGAACCATGATCGAACTTCCAAGAGCAGCTATTAAAGCAAAAGATATTGCGAAACATGCTGAATTTTTTAGTTTCGGTACAAATGATTTAACTCAAACAACTTTTGGCATTAGCAGAGATGACAGTGGAAAATTTTTAAATGATTATATAGAAAATAAGATATTTGATATTGATCCTTTTATTTCAATAGATGAGGGTGTAGGAGATTTAATTGAGATAGCTACATTAAAAGGCAGAAAGCAAAATAAAAAAATTAAACTTGGAATTTGTGGAGAACATGGTGGAGATCCTAAAAGTATAAATTTTTGTTCAAAAACAGGATTGAATTATGTCTCTTGCTCACCTTACAGAGTTCCAGTCGCGCGTTTAGCAGCTGCTCAGGCTGAGATTAAAAAATAGCAAACTTTCCTTATTATTAGAAATGTCTCCTAAGTTGTAATATTGTCTTAATCACATTTTTAGGTTGAATTATTGATTTAAAACCCAAAAAGCACAACAAAGTGCTATTTAAAAAATTTTTTAATTGGATTTTTAAGGCGTATTCAGTACTTTTCTTTTAAAGGCATTTATGAATATTCTACTAATAATTGCTGCAATTTTTATAGCCACTGAAACTATAAACCCTGAAGTTAATGAAGGGAAAGAAATTCAAAAAAAGGAAGTAGTTGCAGAAACAGTAGAAACTAAAACATCTGAGGAAATAATTTCTGAGTTAGAAGCAGCGGCAGAAGCTAAAGCAGCAGCAGAAGCAAAAGCAGCGGCAGAAGCAGAAGCTAAAGCAGCAGTAGCAGAAGCTGAAGCAGCGGCAGAAGCAGAAGCTAAAGCAGCGGCAAAAGAAATAAATTACTTAAAGATAGCTTTATACATAGTCCTTCTATTAGCTGCTTTGTCAGGTGTATTACTTTATTTTAGGAAACGAGATAAGACACTATTGGAAAGTAAAACTGTTCCACCTGAAAGAAAAGAAGAACAACCGGTTAAAGAGGATATTCATCCTGAAACTAAAGAGGTACAACCTATTAAACAGGAAGTTCAACCTGAAATTAAAGAAGAACAGCCAATGGATGACACTAATAAAGAACCAACGAATTTCGAAGATACAAACGAGGAAGAAAAAAAATAAAAATCAAATACTTACAAGTATTATTTTATACTTCTAGTTTAAAATCCATAGCAGGAGCACTATGAGTGATGCTTCCAACTGAAATTCTATCAACACCTGTTTTAGCTACAGCATATACGTTTTTTAATGTGATATTTCCAGATGCTTCAGTTTCATAATATTTCTTAGCAAGCTTAACACCTAATTTAAGATTTTTGATATTCATATTATCAAAAAGAACTGTATTGAATTTTAATCCCAAAATTAACTTGAGCTGTTTTAAATTGTCAATCTCTACAGTTATTTTTTTCCCCTTTTTGTTTTTAACTGCCTTTTGGACTAAAAATTTTAAATTTGAACTCGCGATATGATTGTCTTTAATTAAATACTCATCACTTAGATTAAATCTATGGTTAGTACCACCACCCAATTTAACTGCATACTTTTGTATTACTCTTAAGTTTGGAATCGTTTTACGAGTGCAACAAATCTTACTTTTGCCTTTAACAAATTTAACAAATTTATTAGTGTAACTAGCTATACCTGATATATGAGTAAGATAATTGAGCGCTACTCTTTCACAAATTAAAATATTTTTTGAATCACCTTTGATCATAGCAATAATTTGGCCTTTTTTAACTTGAGAACCATCTTTTTTTTTAATTTGAAATTGGATTTTGTTATCAAAGACTTTGAATGTGCTTTTGGTAAATTCTATTCCACCAATTATTCCATCTTGATTTGCGATTATTTTAAATATTTTGATGCTACTTTTCCCTATAAGATTTGATGTGATATCTCCATCAGGATACAAATCCTCATTTAATGCGAGCTTGACAGAATTATTTATGAAACTTTTACTTAAAATTATTTTGGACACAGATACTATCTGCCTATTTCAGCCATTCTCTCTACAGATTTTCTAGCTTTTTCGATTGTTTCATTTGACATTAAAATTTCGTTAGTCTCATTTTTTAAACAATCCAAAATTTTGGGAAGTGTAATTCTTTTCATATGGGGACAAAGGTTGCATGGTCTTATAAACTTTACATTTGGATTATCTACTTGGACATTGTCACTCATAGAACACTCCGTTACCATCATGACTTTTTCTGGTTGATTGTCCTTTACATATTTAATCATACCGCTTGTTGATCCTGTAAAATCACTTGCGTTAATTACATCTGGTGGACACTCAGGATGGGCAATAACTTTTATTCCAGGATTATTTTTTTTAATTTCATTTATTTCTGTATCGTTAAACTTTTCATGCACTTCACATGTTCCTTTCCATGAGATAATTTCAACATCAGTTTGAGAAGCTACGTATTTTGCAAGGTAATCATCTGGCAAGAAAATTACTTTCTTGACACCTAATGAATTTACAATTTTAACAGCATTAGCTGAAGTACAACAAACATCCGTTTCTGCCTTTACATCTGCTGATGTATTAACATATGAAACGACTGGAACACCTGGATTTTGTTTTTTTAGTTTTCTTACATCCTCACCTGTTATTGATGATGATAATGAGCAACCCGCTCTCATATCTGGCAATAATACTTTTTTATTAGGGCTCATAAGTTTTGCAGTCTCAGCCATAAAATGTACTCCGCACATAACAATTATATCAGCTTTAGTTTTTGCAGCCTCGACAGCTAAGGCAAGAGAGTCTGCAGAAAAATCTGATATCCCATGATAGATTTCTGGCGTTTGATAATTATGAGCAAGAATAACCGCATTCTTCTCTTTTTTAAGTTTGTTTATTTCATAAATATAAGGTGCGTGAGTGGACCATTCAATTTCAGGAATAGTCTTCGAAATTTTTTGATAAATTGGCTGAGTTGCTTTTTTAATTTCAGGAGTAAATTCCATAACTCAAATGTATCAACTTGAAAGATAATTGTCATTCAATTAATGTGACGCATAAGGCGGCCATGCTGAAATTGGTAGACAGGCACGGTTGAGGGCCGTGTGGACCTAGTCCATGAGAGTTCAAATCTCTCTGGCCGCACCATTATATAGCTTTGTTTTTCTGTCTTAAAAATACGAGTAATAAACATCCTTTTTTTGAGAAAGAAGAATGTTTAGAACCTGGTTTATAAGAAATAAAATCACCTTTCTTAAAAGTTGTATTATCTTCATCAATTAACTCCCCATCCAAAACATAGAACTCTTCATAATTTTGATGCTTATGTTTTAAACTTCTTGCACCAGGCGCCATCTTAAGCAAGTAACTTCCTACACCAGTATTTTGATTGTAAGATATTTTATGCCAACTCATACCTAAAATTGGCTTTCCATAACTATTAAAAGCAGTGAATTTTATTTTAGATGGATTTATAATTTTCCTATTTTTCACTAATTTAACCAATTAGGTTTTAATATTTCGATATTTGCTTCTCCACACTTAAATTCTTTATTATATTCAAACTCCTTGTCTTTAAATTTTATTAAAGCAAAACTAAATTTATTCGCAATTAAAACTTTACCAATTTCTACATTGTTAGATATAATTGAATCATTACTATTTATTGAACCCCTTTTTACTTGGAGCGGTAATAACCTTTTATTTAATTTATCTTTATTTTTTATACGTGAAGTGTTTTCTTGACCAACATAGCAACCTTTTTTAAAGTCAATTGCATTAAGCTCAACGAAATTGCATTCTATTCCAAACAATTTTTCTTGTAATTGATCCATATTACTTTGAGGTATACCTAGCTCGAAGCTTAATTTGTAGTATTCATCGATGTCAGATGATTTAAGTTTCATTCTTTTAAGAGACATGTAAAGTTTTTCAAGGTTAGCAATAATTCTACCCCCTAATTTTTTATTTCTTGGATCGAGGAGAATATGATCCTCATTATATTTAAAAGTATATCCCAACTCATCTTTTGCACCATCTATTGATAAGAATTTTTCATGATTAAAAGCAGCTACCACAAATTCGTTACTAAGATTTAAAATTTCTACCTTTGATTTAAGTTTATACATAGTTAATTTTTTATACAGTTGATCAACTATTCTCTTTTCACAATCTAAGAAGTATCCATCTTTGTGCTTGACCACTATAAAATCAAACAAAAACTTTCCCTGAGGTGAAAGCAAAGAGGCAAAACAACTTTTACTTTCATTTACTTTTTCAACGTCATTTGAGATAAGATTTTGTAAGAATTTTTCAGAGTCTGTCCCATTAATATATAAAATACCTCTGTCTTCTAAAATATAAACTTTTTCTGAATTCATAATTGATTAATATAGTGTTATAATATATCTACTTTCAAAAACAATGTTAGATCTAATCATTAAAAACGGAGAATGTTATATTAACGGTAATCTTGAGAAAAAAGATATTGGGATATCTGATAACAAAATTGTTGAGATTGGCTTCCTGAAAGATAAATCCAAAGAAACATTTGATGCAAAAGGTTTGACTGTTCTGCCTGGTTGTATCGACACTCAAGTTCATTTTAGAGAACCAGGGTCTACTGATGCAGAGGATTTAAATTCAGGCAGTAAAGCAGCAGTCATGGGTGGTATAACATCAGTTTTTGAAATGCCAAATACCAACCCACCTACAACAAATTTTGAAGAATTTGACAAAAAAATTCAAATAGGAAAAGGAATGTTTTGCAATCATGCATTTTATTTTGGTGCAACAGCTGAAAATTATTCAACACTAGAAAAATTAAAAGATTTAAAAGGGTGTTGTGGGATTAAACTTTTTGCAGGATCTTCCACAGGAAATTTATTAGTTGATAAAGAGAAAGATATAGAAAAAGTTTTTGAACATGCATCAAAAGTTGTTGCAGTTCACTCTGAAGATGAGGAAATATTAAAAATAAGGAAAAAGCTAATTAAAAACGGAGATGTTTCTAGTCATCCAGTTTGGAGAAACGAAGAAGTTGCAATGTCATCTACTAGAAGAATTGTTAAAATTGCAAAAAGATTAAATAAAAGAGCACATATTTTACATGTGACCACAAAAGATGAAGTTGATTTTCTTTCTCAAAACAAAGGAAACATTACTTTTGAAATTACACCTCAACACTTAACTATTTATGCGCCAGATTGTTACAATAAATTAGGAACATATGCCCAGATGAATCCGCCTATTAGAGATAAATCACATTATGATCGTCTATGGTATGCTGTAAGAAATAATTATAACGACACTATAGGCTCAGATCATGCACCTCACTTAAAAACTAACAAAGATAAAAAATATCCTAACTCCCCGTCAGGAATGCCAGGGGTCCAAACTTTATTACCAGTGATGTTAAATCATGTTAATGAGGGTAAATTAAATTTAAGTCAATTAATGAAACTTATTTGTGAAAATCCAGTTAAAATATTTGGTATACAAAATAAGGGATATATCAAAAAAGGATATGATGCTGATTTTACTATAGTAGATTTAAACAAAGAAATTGAGATTAAAAACGAAAATATTCAAAGCAAATGTGGATGGTCACCGTTCCATGGTGAAAAATTTAAAGGTTTTGCAATAGCAACAATTGTCAATGGAAAAATTAAAATGAAAAATGGAAAAATCTTAGGGGAACCTGAGGGAAAACCTTTAGAATTTATTTAATTTAATGAAAAATAAACTGCAGTCTTTTGAAACCTATAGAGGTTTTGCAGCTTTAATGATTGCTGCAGTACATTTTAATGTAAACTCACCATTGTCAAACCATTCTCTTGCAAATGGTCTTTTTGTTCATTTCTTTTTTACTTTAAGTGGTTTCGTAATGTATTTGAATTATCATAATAAATTAATAGATTTTAGCTCAGTTAAAAACTTCTTAAAAAAAAGATTTTTTCGCTTATATCCATTGCATCTCTTATTTTTAATTATTTTTTTAATCATTGAAATCAGTAAATACTTTGCACAAATCAAATTTGGTTTGGTAGCAAATAATGAAGCCTTTTCTATAAATAATTTAAAAACTTTTTTGGGAAATATTTTTTTGATCCAAACATTTTTTGATTATAATACTTTTAATACTCCAAGTTGGTCAATTTCTGCTGAGTATTATACATATATGGTATTTGCTTTAGTTTTCTTTTTTATGAAGAAAAACAACCTTTTAATTTTCATTTCTTTAGTTGGTATTTTGGCATTTAGAATAAATTCTGAAATAGGTTTAGGTATTGAAAAAACCTATTTATCATTTTTAGATTGTGTTTACTGTTTTTTTATTGGGGTTTTTAGTTGTAAAATATATTTTAAATACTCAAATCTTGAAATATTTCAAAAATATTATTCGTTAATTACTTTAATACTATTAGTTGTTTCTGGTTTACTTATTATAAATATAGGTGGTAAATTAAGCTTCATAATACCTTTGTTCTTTGGTCTATTATTAATTTTTTCAGCAAATTTAAAAAATGAGAGTATTTTAGGTAAAATAATATGTAACAAATTTTTTGTTTATTTGGGTAGCATAAGTTACTCAATATATATGTGTCATTTATTTGTTTTTTGGAGTTTAACGCAGTTTTTAAGATTTGTAATAAAACTAGAGACAATTGTGGATGATAATGGAATTACTAAACTTGACTTGAGCATATTAGAGGCAAATATTATGGTAGTAACTTCTTATATATTAACAATAATATTATCTCATTTACTATATAATTATTTCGAAAAACTTTTTTATAAACCTAGTTGATATTGTTAAATTCAACAACTTTGCTAATAATTTTTTTTATATCTGAGCCTTTCATAGTTGGGTAAAAAGGCAATCTTACAAGGCCATTATATACTTTTTCTGTATTTACCATTCCAGTTCGTTTAAATTTTTTACCAAAAGAAGATTTATGTAATGGAAAGTAATGGAAATAACAAAAAATTCTTTTTTTTTTCATATATAAAATAAATTTATCTCTTATTTTCAAACTTTTAAAAATTAATGCAAAAACATGATAAGCACTCTTATTTTTTTTATCAAATTTAAGTATTTTGAATATTTCTGAATTTATTTTTTCTAATCTTTGAAAATAAAAATTCCATATTTTTTTTCTCAAATTTTGAATTTTATCCAATTTTTTAAGCTGAGAAAAAACAAGTGCTGCCGGTAATTCTGCTGACCTATATTCAGACCCTATATCTTTCCAGGAATAATATTTTTTTTTATTTGATATTAAGGATCTATCAGTACCTTTATCCAAAATTATTTTGGCTCTTCTTTTAAATTTTAAATTATTTATAGACAATGCTCCACATTGTCCTCCGACTAGATTTTTTGTTTCATGAAAACTAAATGCACCGAAGTCACCTATCGTACCTAAATGTTTTTTTTTAAATTTACCTCCAAATGAATGTGCGCAATCCTCTATTAAGAATATGTTATTCTTTCTTTTTATCTTTAAAAATTTGTCCATATTACAAGAATTACCACCGTAATGTACTACAATTATAGCTTTGGTCTTTTTATTAATTTTTTTTTTTACAGATTTAAAATCTAGATTTGCGTCATCTAAGTTTATATCTGCAAATACAGGTTTCGCACCTCTCAACAAAACAGCGTTAGCGGTTGATGTAAAAGTGTATGAAGGCATAATTACTTCGTCATCTTTTTTAAGATTTATCAAAATCATTGCAATTTCGAGAGCGCTTGTGCAACTTTGAGTTAATGCAACAAATTTAGATTTTATTTTTTTTTTTATGTAATTTTCACATTGTTTTTGAAAGTATCCATCTGCATATTTATTATTCTTGAATACATGATCTATATGTTTTTTGTCCTCTAATGTTACAAATGGTTTATTGAAATCAATTATTTTCATTATTTATAAAAGCTAGTCAAAAATTTTGTTATTAAGTAATCCAAATTATAGTTCAAAGACATACTCCGTTTTAAAATTTTTTTCAAATAATCAAATGAATCGTTTCTTCTTTTAAACCAATTTTTTCCTAAAAATTGATACTTTTTTGACTCTCCTAAACTTTCATAAAAAGTTAAGTGTTCACTTAATGTAAAAAATGACTCTTGATTAAAAAAAGAATACACACCCATTCTAAAGCCCATCCAAACATTTTCAAATTTATTTAAATACTTTTTGTTTACTCTTAGGAAATCTATCATAAATTTTTTTCTAAAAGATATACAGCTCTCAGGGGCTAAATAAGGCCAAAAACTCATAGGATTATTTTTATTTGTTCTCTTTAATTTTTTTTCCCCTTTGATGTAGGGCAAATTTTGAACAAAGTTAACTTTTCTGTTTTTTTGGAAGACCTTTAAAATTTTTATTATTTTACTTTTGTGGAAGTGGTCGTCACTGTCAAGCAAACATATTATACTTCCTTTTGATTTTCTAAAAATACTTATGTATCCGTTCATAGCATTTAACGCAGCAAATTTTTTTTTCTTTTTTTTATTAAAAAAGATTCTAATTTTTTTGTTGTTTTTAAATTTGTTAATAATCTCCCTAGAATTATCAATTGATTTGTCATCAAATATTAAAATCTCAAAATTTTTATAAGACTGACCTAGACAAGAATTAATAGCTCTTGTAATAAGTTTTGCGTTGTTGAAATTAATGATTAGAATGGAAATTAATGTATTTTGTATTTTCATTAAATTAGGTTTATATAATTCACAATATATAGAACAATGAGTCAAAAAAGACTAATAATATTTATGCCCTCAATTGAAGGTGGAGGTGTTGAAAAAAACTTATTTATAATATCTGATTTTCTTACAAAAAAAATTAATGATATTTCATTAATTACAATTTCAAAAAGTTTTAAAAAAAGATTTAATAAAAAGATTAAATTTATATCTCCTAAGTTAAGCTTTTGGGATTCTTTGGGTAGGAGAAAGAAGTTTATTGTCAGTTTGTTTTTGCTAATAGTTGAAATTTTAAAAGACAGAAATTTGACAGTTTTTTGCTTTCAAGGAAATATCTATTGTACCCTACTGTGCAAATTATTTGGAGTTAAGATTATTGTTAGATCAAATTCTGCTCCAGAGGGATGGTCTCAAAATATTTTAAAATTTTATTGCTTTAAATACATCTTTAAGTTTGCCGATGAAATAATTGTCAATAGTTATGATTTTAAGAAAAAATTTAAAAAAAGATTTAATTTGAAGACTCTTTGTATTTATAACCCTCTCAATAAAAAAGAAATTATTACAAAGTCTAAAATCAAACCTAAAATTAATTTTTTTAAAAAAAAAGTAAATTTAATTAATGTAGGAAGGTTCACTGATCAAAAAGATCAAATTACTTTATTAAAAGCAGTTAATCTTTTAAAAAATAAAATCAACTTTAATTTACTTATTGTGGGATATGGAAAAAAAAAAGATTTTCTACTTAACTATATTAATGAAAATAATTTACAGAAAAAAGTTAAAATAGTTCCATACCAAACAAATCCTTATAATTTGATTAAATCCTCTGATATTTTTATTTTGACCTCATTATATGAAGGTTTACCAAATGTGCTACTAGAAGCTCAAGTTTTAAAGAAATGTATAATATCGTCAAATTGCCCAACAGGTCCTAAAGAAATTCTTTTAAATGGAAGAGCAGGATATTTATTCAAAATAAAAGACTATCAGTATCTCTCAAAATTAATATTAAAGATATTAGGAAATAAAAAGATTATGAATAAAAAAATAGAAATTGGATATAAAAATTTAAATCGGTTTAACTATGAAAATAATCTTAACAAATATTACAAAACAATCTTAAATTATTTGTAAAGTTCAGAATAAATTATATTAAACACTCTTTAAGATATTGTTTTTTATTAGATCTTCCTTTATTTCATCTAAAATTGCAGGATCATCTATAGTTGGAGGTAATTTATATTTAACATTATCAGCAATTTTTCTAATTGTTCCTCTTAAAATTTTACCTGATCTTGTTTTTGGAAGTCTTTTAATAACTATTGCGACTTTAAAAGCTGCGACAGGTCCAATCTTATCTCTAACCATTTTAATACATTCTTTAGAAATAGTTTCATTGTCTTTCTCTACTCCTGACTTCAACACAACCAAACCAATTGGTAGTTGCCCTTTTAGTTTATCAGAAATTCCCAAAACAGCACATTCAGCTACTGATTGATGTTCTGATAAAACTTCCTCAATAGCTCCTGTAGATAATCTGTGACCTGCAACATTAATGATATCGTCAGTTCTGGACATGATCCAAATGTATCCATCTTCATCAATGTGCCCAGCATCATAGGTTTGATAATAACCAGCATAGTTGGACATATAATTATCTTTATATCTTTTGTCTGCATTCCAAAGTGTTGGAAAAGTTCCTGGGGGTAAAGGTAATTTTACAACAATATCTCCCATTTCATTTGGTTTAGCTAATGTTTGATCAGATTTAATTACTTTCACATCGTATCCAGGAACAGCTTTACATGCAGAACCGTATTTTGTTTTCATCATTTCAATACCTGTACAATTTGAACTTATTGCCCAGCTAGTTTCAGTTTGCCACCAATGATCAATTACTGGAACTTTTAACAAATTTTCTGCCCATTTGATTGTATCAGGGTCCGCTCTTTCACCTGCAAGAAAAAGACTTTCAAATTTTGAAAGATTATACTTAGAAAAAAATTTGCCTTCGGGATCTTCTTTTTTAATTGCTCTAAAAGCTGTTGGTGCCGTAAACAAAGATTTTACATTGTAATCAGAAATTATTTTCCAAAAAGCCCCAGCATCTGGTGTACCAACAGGTTTTCCTTCAAACAACACAGTCGTACATCCTTTAAATAATGGTGCATAAACTATGTAGGAGTGTCCAACTATCCAACCTATATCACTCGCTGACCACCAAACATCACCCTCATCAATGTTATAAATATTTTTCATTGTCCATTTAAGTGCAACAATATGTCCGCCAATATCTCTTACAATTCCTTTTGGTACTCCAGTAGTGCCTGAAGTATAGAGTATATATGCATAATCATTTGAATTCATTTCAACACAATCAGTTTCTTTAGCATTTGATAATGCTTCATCCCAACTTATTTCATGAGGTGGGTTTAGCTTAACCTCGTGACCTTTTCTTTGGTAAAAAATAATTTTATCAACTTTATGCTTCGCAAGTTTTATAGCACCATCAACAAGTGGTCTGTATTCTACAGTTCTACCTGGTTCAAAACCACACGAAGATGTAATTAGTAACTTAGCTTTACTATCATCTATACGACTTGCTAACTCATTAGATGCAAAGCCCCCGAACACAACTGAGTGAATGACCCCAATTCTACCACATGCCAGCATAGCTACAACCGCCTCTGGAACCATGGGCATATAAATTATAGCCCTATCACCTTTTTGCAGTCCTTGATTTTTTAAAGCTCCTGCAAACCTTGAAACTTTTGATCTAAGCTCATTGTAAGTAAATTTTGCTTTGTTCCCTGTAATTGGACTATCATAAATTAGTGCAGTTTTTTCTCCTAAACCGTTATCAATATGGAAATCTAAAGCATTATAGCAAGTGTTTGTGGTTCCGTCCTCGAACCATTTGTAAAATGGGGGGTTGGTTTTGTTCAAAATATTTGTTGGTTTTTTAAACCAGAAAATATCACCTGATATTTCCCTCCAAAATTCCTCGGGTTTAGTTATAGATTTATTGTAAATTTGCTCAAATTTTTTGCTCATAATAAATGATTCAAAATCCTGTTATTTATGGCTTTTTCTACGCGTTAGTTGCATTTAATTTCAAAAAGTCAGTAAAATCAACCTAAATTAGTCCTAAATAACTCTTCTAATAACTCTATATATTTGGTATTAGGACCCAACTTTGATCTAAATTGAGTTTAGGTCGTAGTTTAAATTTAAACTAACAAAAAACTAACTAAAGAGGGAGTTTTTTATGAATAAACTAAAATTGTTTGCATTAGCAGCATTAGCTCTAGTGGGCTTTGCTGGTGCGGCAAACGCAGCAGACACTGTTCTGTTAGCTACGGATGACCTTGTAGGAATATCGTTTTGGTTAATTTCTATGGGTATGGCTGCAGCAACTGTCTTTTTCTTCATGGAAAGAGGTTCAGTAGCTGGTGGTTGGAAAACATCTATAACAGTTGCAGGTCTAGTAACAGGTGTTGCATTTGTTCACTACATGTACATGAGAGAAGTATGGATCATTACAGGTGACTCACCAACAGTGTACAGATACATTGACTGGTTAATTACAGTACCGTTACAAATGATTGAGTTTTATCTAATATTAGCAGCGATAAGAAAAGTACCTTCAGGAATTTTCTGGAGATTGCTAATCGGATCAGTAGTAATGCTAGTAGGTGGATACTTAGGAGAAGCAGGTTACATCAACGCTACACTTGGTTTCGTAATCGGTATGGCTGGATGGATCTACATCTTATATGAAGTATTCTCAGGTGAAGCTGGAAAAGCAGCATCTAAAAGTGGTAACAAAGCACTTGTTACAGCTTTCGGTGCAATGAGAATGATCGTAACAATCGGTTGGGCAATTTACCCATTAGGTTACATTTTTGGTTACCTAACAGGTGGAATTGATGCAGCTTCATTAAACATCATTTACAACCTTGCTGACTTTATTAACAAGATCGCATTCGGTCTAGTTATTTGGGCAGCTGCGGTTTCAAGTACACCAGCGAGAGCTAGATAATAAAAATTATCTTAATTTAAAATAGGGCGAGTTTAACCACTTGCCCTATTTTTTTTTGTGCTTATATAAAATATATGACGAAAATAACTTACATTGAACATAGCGGAACAAGTCATACTGTAGACGTAGAAAATGGATTAACTGTTATGGAAGGTGCTGTGCAAAATAACATCCCAGGTATAGACGCAGATTGCGGTGGCGGTATGGCATGCGCCACTTGCCATGTTTACGTTAAAGAAGAATGGTTTGATAAAATAAATGAAAAAAGCGAAGGTGAAGACGATATGATAGACCAAGCTTTTGAACCAAAAAAAAATAGTCGTTTAAGTTGTCAAATTCTTGTCTCAGAAAATTTAGATGGATTAGTAGTAAGTATGCCCGAGAAGCAATCTTAATGATAAAAACAGATGCATTAATTATAGGAGCCGGTCCAACAGGTCTTTTTACTGCGCACCAATTAAAATTAATTGGATTAGATTGTGAGGTTGTTGACAATTTAGATAAAATAGGTGGGCAATGTATAGAGCTTTACCCTGATAAACCTATCTATGATATTCCAGCAGTTCCAGAGTGTACAGGGGAAGAGTTAACAAATAATTTAATTAACCAACTTAAACCATTTGATATAAAATTTCATTTATCTGAAAGAGTTGATGAAGTAAAAAAAAATGGTGATATGTGGATTGTAAAGACTAATAAAGGAACTTCTTTTACTACTCCAAATGTCATAATTGCAGGTGGAGTTGGATCATTTGAACCAAGAAAATTTTCAGTTGAGGGGCAAGATAAATTTGAAAATAAATCAATCTTTTATTCAATAAAGGATAAAAATGTTTTTAAAGGTAAAACAGTTTCGATATTTGGCGGTGGAGATAGTGCTTTGGATTGGGCTGTTGAATTATCAAATAATTGTAATATTAATCTTATACATAGAAGAGATGAATTTAGAGGAGCTCAGGCAACTGTAGATAAAGTTCATGAGTTAGTAAAATTAAACAAAATAAATCTTTTTACTAAGTTTCAATTAAAAAAACTTAATGGTTCAAGTAACATTGAAAGTATAGATATTGAGAATGAAGATAAAGAAATTAAAAACTTAAAAACTGATTATGTTTTAGGTTTTTTTGGGCTTATTATGCAGCTAGGGCCAATTGCAAATTGGGGGCTAAATATTGATAAAAAAACAGTTGAAGTTGATACTGAGAAATTTGAAACAAATCAAAAAGGTATTTATGCAGTTGGTGATATTTGCAACTATCCTGGAAAACTTAAGTTAATACTTTCTGGATTTCACGAGGGGGCTTTGGCAGCAAGAGCCTGCTTTAAATTAGCTAGGCCAAATGAGAAATATCGTTTTGAATTTACAACATCTTCAAAAGCTATAAAAAGTAGACTTGGCGTTAAAAGTGATTGAGCTTTTTACAGCTGATACGCCTAATGGGAAAAAAATCTCAATTATGCTTGAGGAAATTCAATATGAGTACAAAGTTACGAAGGTTAATTTGTTTAAAAATGAGCAATTTAACCCTGAATTTAAAAAGATAAGTCCATTTAATAAAATCCCTGTCATAAAAGATCATGAAAATGGTAAAACAATTTTTGAGTCCGGTGCAATCTTGATCTACCTAGGTAATAAAAGTGGTAAGTTTTATGATGAAAAAAATAGAGACCAAATCAATCAATGGTTAATGGCCCAGATGGGTTACGTTGGACCAATGCTAGGTCAGCATCACCAATTTCACCATTACAATCCAGGAAAAAGTAAATTTGGGGAAGATAGATATTTTAAAATTTCAAAGGCAATCTATAACGATTTGGATCTAAGATTATCACAATCAAAATTTTTAGCAGGCGAAGAATATTCAATCGCAGATATAGCTACATGGCCGTGGATTGCTAGACATGACTGGCATGATATTGGTTTAAAGAACTATATAAACTTGACTAGATGGTATAATGATATTGCAGGAAGGGCAGCTGTTATTAAAGGTTATGATTTTATGAATAAAGGAGAAAAAATATCTTTTCCTTAAACATCATTCGCGTAAACTTTTTCCTCTTTTTCATGTTTTTCTTGGGCAGAAATACTCAAAGTTGCAACAGGTCGAGCAATTAATCTTTTAATTCCAATTGGTTCACCTGTATCTTCACAAAAACCATATGTTCCATCTTTGATTCTTCTCAGAGCAGCATCTATTTTAGATATGAGTTTTATCTGTCTATTTATAGCTCTCATCTCAACATTTTTGTCTGTGTATGAACTTGCCTGATCTACGATGTCTGCTGATGTGCTATTGTCATCCATTGAGCTGTTATACAGAGCTTCGTTGTTTGATCTTATAAGATCTTTTTTCCACTCTGATAGTTTGTTTTTGAAAAACAGCTTATGTTTTTCACACATATATTTTTCTGATTCTTTTGGAACGTAGTTTTTTGAAATTTTGACCATTTTAATTTCTAAAGCGACCGCAGTATATTCAGCAATTAAATGGTGTCAAGAAACCATTAATTGTATAAATATATATATATATGTTTAAAAAAAAGAATATAAGTAATTTATTCTATATTTTTTTAATCACACACTTATTTGTTTGGACTTTGATTCCTTCTATAACAAATAATAATTTACCATTGGATACGATAGAAGCACTGGCCTGGGGCAGTAATTTAGATTGGGGATATAACAAGCATCCTCCAGTGAGTGCTTTCTTTGTTGAATTTTTTTATTTTTTTTTTGGAAGTAATGACATTGCTTATTATTTTTTAAGTCAAATTTTTGTTATATCAGCCTTTTATATAGTATGGATATTTTCAAATGAATTTTTTCAGAATAAAACTTTAAGTTTTTTTTCTGTTTTAATTCTAGAAGGTATATACTTTTACAATTTTACTACGCCAGAATTTAACGTAAATGTTTGCCAATTACCTTTTTGGGCTCTTACGGTTTATCTTTCATGGAAATTATACATGAAGAAAGATTCGAACACTATAATATTAATTTTGTTAGGTGTTGCTGCTGCAATTGGTTTTTTAACAAAGTACTTGTTTGTTTACTTGCTTTTATCAGTAGTAATGATTTTTGCTTATGAATTTTTTATTACTAAAACTAGAAAAATAGATTTTAAACATTATTTACCAATTGAAATATTTTTTGTTTTATTAGTTCCACATATAATTTGGCTTTTTCAAAATGATTTTGTAACAATTAAATATGCTTTTAATAGAGCTGGATTGGTAGATTATAGTTTTTTAAATCATTTTAAATTTCCATTTATATTTTTGATAAAACAAATCGGAATATTAATTCCTTTTTTTATTCTTTGTTATTTTGTAATAAAAAAAATTAAAATAAAATTTGATATAAAGGATAAAAAAAAATATTTTATTCTATTAATAAATTTTCTACCAATATTTTTAATATTTTTGACTTCAGTAGTCACTGGCTCAAAAATAAGAACAATGTGGATGACACCTTTTTATCTCTTTTTTGGAATTCTTATTTTAAGTATGTTTGATATTAAAGATGACGATCAAACGTTTAAAGAATTCTTTAAACCATTTTTAATTTTGTTTTTATTGTCTCCTATTACATATGGGTTGGTCTCACTAATAAGTGAAAATAAAAGAACTGATTATAAGGGTAAGGTTGAAGCCAATAAAGTTCTTCAAGTTTGGCAAAAAGATTTTACAGAGTCAATTAATGTAGTTTTAGGAGATGAGTGGTACGCGGGCAATATATCTTACCACATGGAAGGAAGACCTGTATGGCTTGGTGAAATTAATCAAAAAAATGTTGATTTGTTAAATACATATATTTGTACTAAAAAAGTTTGTGTAGGTTATAGATGAAAAAAATAATAATCCTAATTCCAGTTTACAACGATTGGCAGTCTCTTGAAAAACTTATTGAAGATATAAATCTGAAGGTAAAAAATATTAATTGCAAGTTCTCCATTTTTGTAATTAACGATGGATCGACAGAGGAATATGATGATAAAAGATTCTCCACAGAGGAAATCAAAGTTGAAGTTATCAGTTTATTAAAAAATGTTGGTCACGCCAGATCTATTGCAACTGGTTTAAAATATATTTATGAAAAAGAGGATTTCGACTATGTAATTCCAATGGATGGTGATGGGGAGGACAGACCTGATGAAATTACTAAATTTATTGAAAGTACAGATTATTACGTTGAAAAAGCTATAGTTGGTGAAAGAATAAAAAGATCTGAAGGATCAGTTTTTACATTTTTTTATGTAATCCATAAATTTTTGACATATTTCTTTACTGGAAAAAATATTAAATTTGGAAATTTCACCTGTTTACCTAAATCAGTGGTTAAAAAATTTATCATAGAAAAATCTTCCTGGAATAGTTTTTCTGGATCGCTTGTTAAAATTGAAAAGAGTTTTGGATCTATTAAATCAACTAGGGGTAAACGTTATTTTGGGCCATCGAAAATGAGTTTTTTAAATCTAGTTAAACATAGTTTATCTATCATCTCTGTTTTTAAGCTTAATGTTATTGTAAGATCAATTTTATTTTTTGTAATTTATTTTGCCATCATAAATAAAAATATTTCGTCAATTACTATCTTTCCTCTATTTTTACTTATCCTATTTTTATTTATTATTTTTAACTTATCCAATAGAGAAAATATCAAAGAATTCGATGCTTCACTCTCAAACATTGGGGATGTACGTCCGCACTAGTTTGCCACTATTTTAGGCAAAGAATAGAAATCTGCAGTATCGATTTTTGAGGAATATTGTCTCCTCATACTCCATTTTTTATTTATCCCTGCACTTGCCAGGCTAATTGTTGACCTTCCATATCTATAGTTAGTGCTATCAATAGATTGCATTAAATTTTTGATCTTCTCATCTTTTGTAGACTTAAACAAACTATTTCCTTTTTCAGAGTCAGATAAACCTGACAAAATTATACCAGCTTTTTGATACTTGAATCCATCTTTGTATATTAAATCAAGAGCTGTTAGAGCATTTTTAACTATTTCAATACTATTATTTGTTGCAATAGGAAAATCGATTGTCTTTGAATTTGAATAAAATATACCTTTATTTTGAAAAGGACTTGTTCTTATAAAAACAGTGATAGACTTGCAGACTAGTGACTCGGATCTAATTTTTTCTGCTGCATTTAAACAATAGCTTGTTACAGATTCTTTCAGTTCTCTGAGTTTTTCTACTTTCTTTCCAAATGATCTCGATACGCAACAACTTTTTCTTTTTGCTTGTTTAGTTTCAATTTCAATACAAGAAACACCTCTAAGCTCCATAGCAGTTCTTGAACTAAGAACGTTTTTTGTTTTTTTAATCCAAGTATTTGAAGCATTCTTTAATTGTTTTGCGTTGTAAATTCCATTTTTGATATAAAACTTTGATAGTTGTTTTCCAACTCCCCATATATCTCTTACTTCAACTTTTTCTAATATTGGGTCTAAGTCCTTAATATTGACCAAACTTACAACACCTGACTTTTGTTTTTTTGCTATATGATTTGCAACTTTGCTCAAAGTTTTAGTTTCAGCTATTCCGATACTAGTTGGTATACCGGTCCACTGTAAAACAGTATTTCTAATTTCTTTACCAACATCTTTTACTTCTTTATCTGAAAAATTAGACAAATCTAAAAAAGCTTCATCAATAGAATAAACTTCTATTTTTGAGTTAAATCTTTTTAGTGTTCGCATTACTCTTCTTGATATGTCCCCGTATAGAGAATAGTTTGAAGAAAATACCTGAACATTATTTTTTATAATAATATTTCGTGCTTTGAAATAAGGTTCTCCCATTTTAATTCCTAAAGCTTTAGCTTCGTTAGATCTTGATATTATACATCCATCATTGTTAGAAAGAACTACTACAGGTAGCTTTCTTATTTTTGGGTTGAATAATCTTTCACAAGAAACATAGAAAGAATTACAATCTATTAATGCAATTTTTTTAGTATACAGAGTGGATGACATAAGTTACGACCCCCCAAACAAAAACATCTGCTTCTTCATTTATTAAAATTCTATCCTCAAATTTTTTAGACCCAGAGGTTAGAAATTGTTTATCGTTTTCTTTGACAAAACTTTTAACAACAAGTTCATCATGAACATTTGCTATAACAGTAGAAAAATTTTTAGGCTTTAGGCTTTTGTCTACAACTAATAAATCTCCGTCATAAATTCTAGCATTGACCATAGATTTTCCCTGTACCCTAATTATAAATGTTGCAGGAACATTCTTTATAAGATGAACATTTAGATCTATGTCTTCCTCAATGTAGTCTGTAGCTGGCGAAGGAAAGCCTGCTCCAGCTTTGTGTAAATAATAGGGTATAGTTAGCTTCATAAATGTTCTTATTTTGTTCTTTTGTAATTAATAGCCTAATAAATCGATATAGTCAAATAGGTTGTATTTTGAGTCTGAAATTGAATCAAAAGTGAATCAAAACGAGAACACTGAAACTACATTTTGATACGTTGTGGATAACTTTTACAAGGGATAGAGTAAAAAAGAGATGAAAAAATTAACGTGTCACTGTGGAGAGATAGAAATAAAAATAAAATTAAAAGAAAAATCAAATGATTATTACAGATGTAACTGCTCTATTTGCAAAAGAAAAGGCTCTATAACAACAATAGTGGATAAGGAAGATTTGGAAATAGTTAAGGGTAAAGAAAAAATTAAATTTTACCAATTCAATACAAGAGCTGCAAAGCACTTTTTTTGTTCTGTTTGTGGAATAAATACTCATAATTTGAGAAGGAGCGATCCAAATACTTATGGAGTAAATGTTGGATGTTTGGAAGAAATGTCAACTAAAGAATTATTTGAACTTAATGTAAGAGTAAATGATGGAAAAAATCATAAAATGGATAGAATAGAAAAATGATTAAAAAATTAAAGTGCCACTGTGGCGAAGTTGAAGCTGAAGTAAAAATACCTGAAACAGGTATTGAAAAATTCATGAGATGCAATTGTTCTTTATGCAAAAGAAAAGGATACATAATTGGTGTAATAGGAGAGAACGATTTCAAATTAATTAAGGGTGAAAAAATATTAAAACTTTACCAATATTACACAAAAGTTGCCAAACACTATTTCTGTTCTATATGTGGTATTCATACCCACAATAGACCTAGGATTAATCCAAAGATTTATGGAATAAACATTGCATGTATTGACGACATAGATACATTTGCTTTTAAAGATGTTCCAGTCAATAATGGTGAAAACCACCCATTAGACCAAAAAAAATAAGATGCAAAATTATAGAGAGTGTTTTGAAAAAGTAAGAAAAGATTGTGTAAAATATATACAGTCGCAAGAAACAAAAAAAGAAAAATTTAAAAACAAAGATCAAATGATAAAATCCCATATAATTCCTTTATGTTTTTGGATTAACAAAAAAAGAAAAAATAAAAATACTTTACTCGTTGGTCTTGCAGGAGGCCAGGGGACTGGAAAAACAACAATTTCATCTTTGTTAAGGTTGGTGCTTGTCAAGTATTTTAAACTAAAGGTTTTCAAAATTTCAATTGATGACTTTTATAAAACTAGAAAAGAAAGAATTTTATTATCAAAAAAAAAGCATCCGTTGTTGCTTACAAGAGGAGTTCCGGGCACTCACGATATACAATTAATGATTAATCTTTTTAGTAAAGTCAAAAAAAATAATTTTAGATCAGTTAATATTCCAAAATTTGATAAATCAATTGATGACAGATGCAAAAAAAACAACTGGTTTAAATTAAAAAAGAAACCAGATGTTTTAATTTTGGAGGGTTGGTGTGTTGGTGCTAAGCCCGAAAATAAAAAATCTTTAAATAAACCAATGAATATTTTAGAAAAAAATGCAGACAAAAAAAAGATTTGGAGAAGTTATGTTAATAATCAACTTAAATCGAAATATTCAAAACTCTTTGATCAGCTGGATAGTCTGTTATATTTAAAAGCCAAAAATTTTAAACTGTTAAAAAAATGGAGACTGAAACAAGAAAAAAAACTGCAAATGAAAAGTGGAACAAAAAAAAACTCTAAGATAATGAATGAGAAAGAAGTCGAAAATTTTATGATGACTTATCAAAGAATAACTCAAAATATGTTTAAGAATGCCCCAAAATATTCTTCAGCAGTAATAGATCTAAATGAAAAACATCAAATAAAAAAGGTAAGATTTAATCATGCTTAATTTTTCCAGATTAATAATTTTAATTTCATTTATTTTTACGCAAAATTTGTATGCTTCAGATTTTTACAAAGCATTGCAAGATGCCTATCTGAGTAACCCCGAACTTAATGCAGAAAGAAAAAATATTTCAGTCTCTGAAGAGGATTTAAAAATTTCAAAAAGCGAGTTCTTGCCGTCTGTGACAATTACCGGAACCAAAAGTGAAGCAACCACCAAAAAATTAACAGATCGAGACGGAACTAACGCTGCTATTACTGATGTAGATACTGAAACACAAACTGTCACAATAGAACAAAAAGTTTTTCAGGGTTTTGGTGGAAAAGCAGACCTCGAAAAAAACAAAATTGGAATAAATTTAGCAAAAGCAAAATTATTAAAAAAAGAACAAGAGGTTATATTAAGTGCTGCTGAAGCATTTACAGGAGTTATTTTAGCAAATAAGAAATTTAAGATAAATAAAGAAAACTTAGATTTATTAGAAAGACAAGTTGAAACTGATCAAAATAGACTTGAAAGCGGAATAATTACTTTAGCAGACTTAGCTCAATCCGAGTCATCATTGGCTGGAGCACAAGCACAATTTATTAACTCTCAAAATGATTTAGTTACCGCTAAACTTCTTTATGAAAAAATTATAGGCCCACTTAATGATATTGAAAGCTTAAGTGAAGATGTAAACATAGAATTTGATATTCCAACATCCCTACAAAACGCAATTCAAATTTCTAAAGGGAATAACCCAGATCTCACAATTGCTAAACTAGAGTATGATCAATCTGAAAAGGATGTTAAAATTGCACTTTCTGAATTTTCACCTTCAGCAACTATTTCAGCTAAGTCTTCAAAATCAGATGATTTTAGCTCATCGTATGATGAAAGAGAACAAGAGACGGTAAGTGCTGAAATTTCTTGGCCAATATTTCAAGGAGGAAAAAATTCAGCATCTCTTGAAAGGAGCAAGAATTTACAAAATCGAAAACAATTACTTTTAGATAATGCTGTTAGAACTAATGAAACTAACGTTGCTAGTGCCTGGTCTAAGTTTCAATCTTCAGATAGTTTGTTATCTTCAGTTCGTGCGCAGGTGAAAGCGGCAGAAATTGCTCACGAGGGAATCACGGTTGAGTATGAAACTGGACTTGGAAGAACCACACTTGATGTTATTCAATCAAATACAATTCTTTTAACTGCCAGAATCAATCTAGCTAATTCAGAAAGAAATCTCCTATTGTCACAGTTAGAGCTTTTAAAATCAGTAGGTCTTTTGAACGCAAAATATCTCAATATAATTAAGTAATTTAGAGCTTTTTATTTAACCCTTGCCAATGAGAACAAAATGTGTACATTTAAAACCATGATTCGTATGTTAACAATTAATAAAAAAGAGGCATCAAATGACAAAAAATAACTTAAAAGTGGTCAAAACCGCGAAAGATAAAGACTTGGAAAATAAAGAAAAAAATAAAGCTTTAGACGCAGCTATCAGTCAAATTACTGATAACTTTGGAAAAGGTTCTGTAATGAAGCTTGGCCAGAAAAAAGCTATGGATATAGAGTCTATTTCTACAGGCTCTCTAAGCTTAGATTTAGCGCTAGGTATTGGTGGATTACCAAAAGGAAGAATTATCGAAATTTATGGTCCAGAGTCATCTGGAAAAACAACGCTTGCACTTCAAGTAGTCGCTGAGGCTCAAAAAGCTGGCGGAATATGTGCATTCGTTGATGCAGAGCACGCTTTAGATCCAGTGTATGCAAAAAAATTAGGTGTAAATACAGAGGAATTATTAATTTCTCAACCTGACGCTGGTGAGCAAGCACTAGAGATAGCAGATACACTTGTTAAGTCAGGTTCTATCTCTGTAATAGTTATTGACTCAGTTGCAGCATTAACACCAAGAGCAGAAATTGAAGGGGACATGGGTGATCATCACGTAGGTCTTCAATCAAGATTAATGAGTCAGGCTTTAAGAAAATTAACTAGCTCAATATCAAACACAAACACAATGATGATTTTCATTAACCAAATCAGAATGAAAATAGGTGTTATGTTTGGAAGTCCTGAGACTACATCAGGTGGAAATGCATTAAAATTCTACTCATCTGTAAGAATGGATATTAGAAGAATTGGTGCGATAAAAGATAAAGATGCAATCATTGGTAACTCTACAAGGGTTAAGGTTGTTAAAAACAAAGTATCTCCACCATTTAAAGTAGTTGAGTTTGATCTAATGTATGGAAAAGGAATTAGTAAAGTAGGTGAATTAATTGACCTTGGTGCAAAAGCAGAGATTGTTGAAAAATCTGGTGCTTGGTATGCATACAAAGGTGAGAAAATTGGCCAAGGAAGAGAAAATGCTAAAATCTACTTAGAACAAAATCCAAAAGTTGCCGCTGAAATAGAGATGGCAATTAGAGAAAAAGCAGGTGTGATTACTAAAAAAATTGAAGGTAACCCACTTGATCAGGAGAAAATTGAAGCGAGCCAAAAAGAAGAGACTCCTCCTGCAAAAAAGAATTAGCTAAATAGTCATTATTAGTTAAGAAAAGGCGCTGTAACAGGCGCCTTTTTCCCCTTAAGATTATAGACATCATTTAAAAAAGCTGTATTTTAAAAATATGGCTCAAAAAACCTTAAATGAAATAAGAAATACTTTTCTCAAATATTTTGAGAAAAATGATCATAAAATAGTTGAGTCTAGCAACTTAGTTCCTAATAACGATCCGACATTAATGTTTGCAAATTCTGGAATGGTTCAATTCAAAAATGTTTTTACTGGATTAGAGAAAAGAGATTACAAAAGAGCTACAACTTCAC
The DNA here is from genome assembly GCA_902588835.1 of uncultured Pelagibacteraceae bacterium. Classification (GTDB taxonomy): domain Bacteria; phylum Pseudomonadota; class Alphaproteobacteria; order Pelagibacterales; family Pelagibacteraceae; genus Pelagibacter. The sequence goes on from CACIQQ010000005.1 coordinate 89,300, forward strand.
AAAAATGTGTTAGAGCAGGTGGAAAACATAATGATTTAGAAAATGTTGGATACACCCCAAGACACCACACATTTTTTGAAATGCTTGGAAACTTTTCTTTTGGAGATTATTTTAAAGAAAGAGCAATAGAGCTTGCATGGAATCTAATAACTAATGATTTCGGGTTAGATAAAAATAGACTTTATTTTACTGTTTTTAATGAAGATGAAGAGGCATTTAAACTTTGGAAAAAAATATCGGGCTTAAATGAAAATAGAATAATCAAAATTTCTACCTCAGATAACTTTTGGTCAATGGGTGAAACAGGTCCATGTGGACCTTGTTCTGAAATTTTTTATGATCATGGAGATCATTTAAAAGGTGGTCTTCCTGGAAGCAAAGACCAAGATGGTGATAGATATATTGAGATTTGGAACCTAGTCTTCATGCAATATGAACAAGTTTTAAAAGATAAAAGAATTGATTTACCTAAACCTTCAGTGGATACAGGTATGGGTCTTGAGAGAATGGCAGCACTTCTTCAGGGTACACATGACAATTATAAAACAGATCATTTCTTAAAATTAATTAATTCAATTTCAGAAACCGTAAAAGTAAAACCCAATGAAAATAATTTATCAAGTTTTAGAGTGATAGCCGATCACTTAAGAGCAAGTTCGTTTCTACTTGCTGAAGGTGTTTTGCCATCTAATGAAGGAAGAGGCTATGTGCTTAGAAGAATTATGAGAAGAGGAATGAGACACTCACATTTGCTAGGATCTAAAGAACCAATTTTTTTCAATATTTTCAAAACTCTTTTAGATGAAATGTCTAAAAATTATCCAGAGTTAAAAAGAGCAGAGTCACTTATCAAAGAAACCTTGAAAATGGAGGAAGAAAAATTTTTGGTTTTATTAGAAAGAGGCATGAAAATTCTGGATGATGAAATTTCAAAAATAGATAAGGTTCTTCCTGGTGAAGTTGCTTTCAAACTTTATGATACTTACGGATTTCCGTTAGATTTAACTGAAGATATTCTTAAGAACAAATCTCTCAAAGTAGATAACACAAAATTTGATGAGATGATGAAAAAAAGTAGAGAACTTGCAAAAAAGAATTGGAAAGGTTCAGGGGATAGTTCAGTCAGTGAAATTTGGTTTAATCTAAAAGAGAAAATCGGTCCTACTGAATTTTTAGGTTATGAGACTAATCAGGCTGAAGGAAGTGTTACTGCAATAATTAAAGATGATAAAGAAATTCAACAATTGAAAGAAGGCGAAGAAGGACAAATTATTTTAAATCAAACTCCTTTTTATGGGGAGTCCGGTGGTCAGGTTGGTGACAAAGGCACGATAACTTCGGGTGAAAATGAATTTGAGGTAACTGATGTTCAAAAAAAAATTGGAAACTTATTTGTCCACTTTGGTAAAGTTTCAAAAGGAACAATAAAACTTAAAGATAATGTTGAATTAAAAATAAACACAGAAAGACGTCAAAATATAAGAGCATATCACTCAGCAACGCATTTATTACATGAGTCTCTTAGAAGAACTTTAGGAACACATGTAATGCAAAAAGGATCATTAGTTGCGCCAGACAGATTAAGATTTGATTTTAGTCATATGAAACCAATCACAGATGAAGAAATGAAAAAAATTGATGAAAATGTTAACAAGTTTGTAAACTCAAAAACAGAAGTTGTTACACGACTAATGACTCCTGAAGAGGGAATTGAACAAGGGGCAATGGCTTTATTCGGTGAAAAATATGGAGATGAAGTTAGAGTTGTGTTTATGGGTGAAGAAGGTAACAAATATTTTTCAACAGAACTTTGTGGCGGAACACACGTAAAAAATACTGGTGAGGTTGGTAAATTTAAAGTAGTCAGTCAATCATCAATTGCAGCAGGTGTTAGAAGAATTGAAGCATTAAGAGATAAACAACTTGAAGAATATCTTAAGTCAAAAGATAAGATGTCTAGTTTGTCTTCTCAAAAAAATGAAGAAACTATCAAATCATTATCAAGTGAAATCACCAAACTTGGAGGAAAACCAATTAAAAAATCCGAAGATCTTAAAATTACGATTAAGGAGCTGACAAAACAATTAGAGGAAATAACAGTAAAAAGTATTTTATCAGATAAGAAAAAAAATACTATTAAAGACCAAAATATTAAAAAGATAAATATAAGATTTCAAAAAGTAGATGACTTACCTTTTAAAGAATTGAGAAGACTTGTTGATCAAGGCAAGAAAGATATTAAAGAGGGAATTGTAGTTATATATGCAATTAAAGATGATAAAATTGGTTTAGCAGTAGGAGTTACAGACACTTTAACTGAAAAGTATGATGCAATAAAATTTGTAAAATCTGGTTCAGAAATTCTTGGTGGAAAAGGTGGTGGAGGTAGATCTGATTTTGCCCAAGCTGGCGGAGTTCATTCAAATAAAATAGATGAAAGTTTTGAAAAGATTAAAAGTTTAATTTAACTTCTTTTTTAAATTGCCATCGATTGCATCAAGAAATTGATTTGTAGTAAGGTATTTTTGATTTGTATCAATTAAAATTGCTAAGTCTTTAGTCATTGATCCAGTTTCAACACAATCAATACAAACCTTTTCTAACGTATTTGCAAATTTTATCAGCTCATCATTTGCATCTAATTTTCCTCTATGAGCAAGTCCTCTAGTCCAAGCAAAAATTGATGCTATAGGATTTGTTGAAGTTTCTTTTCCTTGTTGATGCATTCGATAATGTCTCGTAACAGTTCCATGAGCAGCCTCTGCCTCCATTGTTCTCCCATCTGGTGCGAGTAAGACACTTGTCATTAGTCCAAGAGAACCATATCCTTGAGCAACAGTATCTGATTGAACGTCACCATCATAGTTTTTACAAGCCCAAATATATTTACCGCTCCACTTCATTGCACAAGCAACCATGTCATCTATAAGTCTATGTTCATAGGTTAAATTATTCTTTTCAAATGAAGATTTAAATTCCTTTTCAAAAACACTTTGAAATATGTCTTTAAATCTTCCATCGTAAGTTTTTAAAATCGTGTTTTTTGTTGAAAGGTAAACTGGCCATTTTTTAATCAATCCATAATTAAAGCAAGATCGAGCAAAATCTTCTATTGATTTATCTAAATTGTACATTGATAAAGCCACCCCTGATCCAGGGAAATTAAATACCTCATAATTTTTAGTATCTTTACCGTCTTCAGAAGTCCATTTAATTTCAAGTTTTCCTTTACCAGGAACTTTAAAATCGGTTGCTCTATATTGGTCACCAAACGCATGTCTTCCAA
>CACIQQ010000006.1:0-60000 GCA_902588835.1 uncultured Pelagibacteraceae bacterium
AATTGGTTTAGCAATGTTAAGGATTATAGAAATAATTGGCGAAGATGAACTTCAAAATCTTGGCTCGGAAACTCTTTATTTCTTAGTGAATGCACTAAACCAAATGGACATAGATTTAATAAGAAATGAAATCCTTTCTGAAATCTTACCAGTTAGAGTATAAATTTTGTTATGGCCAAAAGAAAAATCATACTGGTTCCAGATGAAATCCTCAAAAAAAAATCTGAAAAAATTGAGAAAATAGCTGACAAAGAAAAGCAGTTAGCTGACGATTTATTTGAAACAATGTACAAGCATAATGGTATAGGTCTTGCCGCTGTTCAAGTTGGTGTTTTGAGAAGAATGATTGTTATTGATGTTTCTAAAAAAGATGAAGAAAAAAAACCCTTTTGTTTAATAAATCCAGTCATTAAGTCTTTTGGTAAAGACAGGTCGACATATGAAGAAGGTTGTTTGTCGATACCTGAAACATTTATTGAGATAGAAAGACCAAAAACCTGTATTGTTGAATATGTTGATATTTCAGGAAATAAAACAAACATGGAATGTGATGGTTTGTTATCTACATGTATTCAACATGAAATTAATCACTTAGACGGTAAGTTGATTATTGATTTTTTGTCAAAGCTTAAAAAAGATATTCTAATAAAAAAGTTATCTAAAAACAAAAATACATCTAGTAGAGTAATTGTGTAAATGCCAGATAATATTATTTTTATGGGTACTTCAAAATTTGCTGTTCCCATACTTGAAAAGATAAGTGAGAGTAAACTAAATATTTCTGTTGTTTACACACAACCACCAAAAAAATCTAGCAGGGGAATGAAAATTCGAAAAACTCCAATTCATATTAAATCTGAATTACTTGGCTTACCAATTAGAACTCCAAGTAGTCTTAAAAATAACATTGATGAGTATAATTTTATAAAAAAAAAAAACCCCACGATTGTTGTAGTAATTTCATACGGTCAAATTATACCGAAGGAATTTTTGGAACTTTCCAAAAAAGGTTTTTTTAATATACATGCATCTATTTTACCTAAATTCAGAGGTGCTGCTCCAATACAAAGGGCAATAATGAATTTGGAAACTGAGACGGGAATTAGTTTTATGAAAATTAATGAAAATCTAGATACCGGTCCTGTTCTTGAAACTTATAAAATTAAAATTGACTTAAATTTAAATGCAACTGGACTTGAAAATAAATTATCTCAATTAGCGGCTGAAAAAACAATTGAAAACATCGATAATATTATTAAAGGCAAAGTGAAGCTCAAAGAACAAGACCATTCAAAAGCAACATATGCTGAAAAAATAAATAAAAAAGAAGGAAAGATAACTTGGAATGATGACTCCAAGAAAATTATTGGAAAAATAAATGGTTTACACCCTAATCCAGGAGCATATTTTATATTTAATGGAGATCGATATAAAATTTTAAAAGCTGAAATTGGAAATGGATCAGGACATCCTGGCGAAGTTTTAAATGATAAACTTGAGATAGCATGCTCAAATAATGAAAGTATAAAGGTCATCGAAATTCAAAAAGAAGGGAAAAAAATCCAAGAGATAAACGAATTTTTGAACGGTTCAAAAATACATAAAGGCTGCACTCTTAATGAATAGATATCAAATCCTTATTGAGTATGTAGGAACCGGTTATAGTGGATGGCAAATACAAAAAAAAGGAAAAACAATTCAAGGGAAAATTCAAAAAGTCATCTCTAAAATTTTAAAAGAAAAAGTAAATATAATAGGATCAGGTAGAACTGATTCTGGAGTACATGCTTTAGAACAATCAGCTCATTTTGATACAAGTGCAAAAATAAAAGATAGCAATAAATTTTTAAAATCAATTAATCATTTTTTATGTAGATACAGCATAAGTATTTTAGACTTAAAAGAAAGGGAGCTTACTTTTCACGCTCGATACTCTGCAAAAGCGAGAATATATAAATACGTTATTTTAAATCGTAAATCTGGTTCAGTGTTAAAAAATAAAAGGTGTTGGCACATAATAAAAAAACTTGATCTAGAAATGATGAAAAAAGGAGCAAAAAAATTAATTGGAACAAAAGATTTTTCAACGTTTAGATCATCAAGTTGTTCAGCGAAAACTCCAGTAAGAACAATTAAATCAATAAAATTTTTAACTAAAAAAGACATTATTGAGATTGAGATAAAAGCTCAGTCATTCCTTCAAAATCAGGTAAGATCGATGGTTGGTTGCTTGAAGTATGTTGGGGAGGACAAGTGGAGTATTCAAAAATTTGACAAGATAATTAAATCAAAAAAAAGAATTAATTGTGCACCCCCCGCTCCGGCAGAGGGACTATATTTAACTAAAGTGATTTATTAGTTTTTTTTACTAATAGCGAATTTTTTATTAATCCTAAACCTTGAACCTGCTCTTACAATATATCCACAACAATTTTTTGCACCACATTTACAAGGGAACTGTTTATAGTCTTTATCAAATCCAAAACCATAGTCGCAAGTAAGTTCTTCTCCTTTTTTAATATCTCTTATTGCTGATACCCAAACCTTAAAACCTTTCCCCTCATAGTCACAATTATTATTACATGAATGATTAATCAAACCTGCGGTATTCCAATGAAAGTCTCCGTCTAGGGTATATCTATTATTAAGTGTGAATAAATAGATTGGTTTATTATTGTCAAATTTTGCTGACTCTTCAACTTCTTTATTTGTAATGATTTTTCCAATATAATTAATTATTTTTGTTCCTTCTTTAATATCTTTTGTTGCATATAAACCTCGCTTGTTGTCTATTTTAGACTTTTTAATCTTATACAGTTTCATTAATTATTTTCTACGAGAGCATTTACATGATTAAATGCACTATCTGCAAGGGCATTAAGGTCGTACCCTCCTTCCAACACTGATACAACTTTTCCATTAGTGAATTCGTTTGTTGCTTTAAGAGTTCTTTTTGTAATCTCATAAAAATCTTCAGATTTTAATTCAAACTGCGCTAGAGGATCAGCAATATTAGCATCGAAACCCATGCTTAAAATCAAAAATTCAGGTTTAAATTCAACTAGTTTATCTAAAACTCTATCCAAAGCATTCATATATTTTTCTGATGTAGTCCCAGCAGGAAGAGGCACATTGAAGATGTTATTGTGTTTACCTTTTTCTTTTTCACTTCCAGTTCCTGGATAAAATGGATATTGGTGAGTAGATAAATATAAAACGTTTTTATTATCATAAAAAATATCTTGTGTACCATTTCCATGATGAACATCTGGATCGAATATTGCAATTTTTTTATATTTATACTTTTCAACAAGGTAATGAGCGGCAACTGCGCAATTATTATAGATGCAAAAACCCATCGCTTTATTTTTTTCTGCATGGTGTCCAGGAGGTCTTACTACACAAAAAGCATTTCTAAATTTCTTCTGTTCAACGCCATCTACTGCTTTAATTACTGATCCCACTGCATCTATTGTAGCATCTTTGCTTCCAGGTGAAATAATAGTGTCGCCATCTAAAAATTTTAATCCTTGATTAGGAAAACTTTTTTTAACCATGCTAACATAATCTTCACTATGTGCTTTTTTTAGTATATTTTCATCAAAGGAGATTGGTTTATCCCAAATTAAACTTTTATTTTTTTTAAGTCTTTCAGTTATCGCAGTAACTCTTTTAGGTTGTTCAGGGTGACCATCACCTGTTAAATGATTAACCGAAGTTTTTGAAGATATTATCGCAGTTTTCACTAAAAATAGTTATTAAGAATGTTAGCATAAATTTTTGTTAATTTTTTAAGATCACTTAGGGATACTGCTTCATCAACTTTATGCATTGTCTTACCTACAAGGCCAAATTCTAAACATGGAGAAATATTTTTTAGAAATCTAGCGTCAGATGTTCCTCCGGTTGTCGAAAGTTTTGGTTTAATTTTTGTAATTTTTTTTACAACATTCCGTATCATATTTGTCGTAGCATTTTGTTTTATTAAAAATGCTTCACCAGAAACTCTGTAATCTATTTTAAATTTTGATTTATTCTTTGTATTAATTTTACTTAAAATTTTATTAATTCTTTTTTTGATAGAACTTGATGAGTGCTTGTTATTAAATCTTATATTAAAAGTTGCATTAGCAACTCTCGGAATAACATTATCAGCTTTATTATCAATATTTATTTTCGTAATCTCTAAATTTGTTGGCTGAAAGTTTTTGGCACCTTTATCAAACTTTATATTTTTTAATTCATTTAAAACTTTAACAATTATCGTTGAGGGATTATTTGCTCTATGAGGATAGGCAACATGCCCTTGCATACCAATTATTTCTATTTTTCCAGTTAAACTTCCTCTTCGACCAATTTTTATCATTTCTCCTAATTTATTTGGATTTGTTGGTTCACCAACTAAACAAAAATTAATTTTTTCCTTTTTCTTTTTTAAATAATCTACGACTTTTTTTGTACCGTTTACCGCATCTCCTTCTTCATCACCTGTTATTAATAGACTAATTGATCCATTGAAGCTTTTATTATTATTCAAAAAAATACTTACGGCTGAAACAAAAGCAGCTACTGAGCCTTTCATATCATTTGCACCTCTACCAATTAAATGACCTTTTTTAATAGAGGGTCTGAAAGGATTAACTGTCCAGTCTTTAATATCTCCAGGGGGTACAACATCTAAGTGGCCCGCAAAACAAAAATTAGGCCCTTTACTTCCTAGTCTAGCATATAGATTTTTTACCGGTTGGAAATTTTTTTCTTTGAAATTTAAAATTTTAGTTTTGAAACCCATTTTCTTTAATTTTTTTTCTAAAAATTTCATTACACCAGCGTCTTTAGGTGTTATTGATGGAAACTTCATTAGCTCTTTGGCTAATTGTAATTCATTTATTTTTTGCATAATTAGTCTCTTAAAAGATCGTTAATTGATGTCTTTGACCTCGTCTTTGCGTCTACAGTTTTTATTATATGAACAGCATAAAGATCTTTATGAGTGCCAGGTACCACGACCGAATAAGGTGGAACATGCCCTTTTGTAACCTCGCCATTTGATCTATTTACAATTTTTGTACTTTGACCAATGTAACATCCCATTGAAAGAACGCTTCCTTCTCCCACTATAACACCCTCTACAACTTCTGACATTGCTCCAACGAAGACGTTATCCTCAATTATAGTTGGAAGTGCTTGAGCTGGTTCTAAGACTCCACCAATACCTGAACCAGCAGATATATGACAATTTTCTCCAATTTGACAGCAGCTACCAGCTCTACTAAAAGTATCCATCATTGTTCCAGCACCGATGTACGCTCCTATGTTCACATAACAAGGCATGAGCACGGCATTTTTTCCAATGAAAGATCCTGGTCTTACTGGACTGTTTGGTGTCATTCGAAATCCAGCAGCCTCATGTTGTTCCTTTGTCCAATTAGCTGTTTTACCTTTTAATAAGTGAGCTTTATCGTACCAGCTACTATACGGACCACTTAAATTATCCATAGGGTAAATTCTAAAGCTAAGCATGATAGCCTTTTTAAGATATTGGTGAGTTTTCCATTCCCCATTAATTTTTTCTGCTACTCTAGACTTACCACTATCTAAATCTTTAATTACTTGTTTTATTGCATCCTTCAAAGATTGATCTGAATCTTGATTTACTTGGTCTTTTTTTTCCCAAGCGTCATTAATTATTTTTTCTAAGGACATAATTTATTTACTTTTTAATAACCTTATTTCCTTAAGAAATAAAGATAGATTTTCAATTTTATGAGAAATATAATCTTTATCAGAGTCAATTTTTCCAAAATGTTCATCATTGATTAACCAAACAGTTGTACAGCCTTTTTCAAAGCCAATACTTAAATTTTTAGCTATATCCTCTATATAAATTGTTTCTTTGGGTTTAATACCAAATTTTTTGACCATTAAATCAAAGGTCTGGGCTTCTGGTTTAGGAACATATCCAGCGTCTTTTATATCGAATACTTTTTCTTTTCCAAAAAGATCGTAAATACCTAATCGTGTTAAAATATTTTGAGCATGTTCAGCGCTACCATTTGTAAAAATAAATTTTTCCATATCTAAATTCTCTAGTTCACTTCTCAATATTTTGTCTTCTTTCATAAATGAAATGTCAATATCATGTACATATTTAAGAAACTCATCCCCAATAACATTATGATGTAACATTAGACCATTAAGACTTGTATTGTATTTGTAAAAATAATTAGTTTGAAGTTCTTTTGCCTTTTTTTCATCCAAACCAAGTTTTTCCTGAATAAAAAGAGTCATTCTTTTTGATACAAGACCAAAGACTTTTTCTAAAGGATAACCATTATGAGAACCATAGCAAACCCCATCAAGGTCCAAAAGAAGGTATTTCATTTCTTTCAAACTTTTCATTTTCTTATTAATGTTCCCGATCCTTTATCGGAAAATAATTCAAATAAAACTGAACGAGGTTTACGACCGTCAATTATACCAACTGCAGTTACATCGTTTTTCACAGCATCAAGACAAGTATTAATTTTTGGTATCATACCCTCAGTAATTGTTTTATCCTCTATCATTTCGATTATTTTTGAAGAATTGATTTCTGAAATAAGTTTTTTCTCTCTATTCAAAACGCCCTCAACATTTGTCATTAAAAGCAGTCTTCTTGATTTAAGAGATTTTGCAACTGCCCCAGCTGCGTGATCTCCATTAATATTATAGGTCTGTTTGTTTTCTCCTAGCCCTAAAGGGGAGATAATGGGTATAATATTATTTTTTAATTTTCCAAAAATAGTCTCTATATTAATTTTATTAGGAATTCCCACAAAACCAAGTTCTTTTTGTTCAGGAATAATTTCTATAACATTATCTTTTTTTGTATGCAGTGAGGCTGCCTGAGACCCAATTTTTTTTAAAGAATTTACAATATCTTCATTAAAATCAATAAGTACAGTCTCGACGACACTTATAATTTTTTCATCAGTAACTCTAAGACCTCTAACAAATTTGGACTCAATATTTTGTTTAGATAACTCCCTTTTTATTCTTGGTCCTCCTCCGTGCACAACAACCACTTGCAAACCAATCTTGTTAAGTACACTTAAATCTTTGATGAAATTCTCAAAAATTTTTCTATCAATAAATACATTTCCCCCATATTTAATAACTATTATTTCATTTTTGTATTTCTCAACATATTTCAAAACTTCTTCGACTGGCGGTCCGTCTGTAGGTAAGATCTTTTTTAAATCCATTATTGAGAGGTTTTCACAGTAGTTCTCTTCATAATGACGTACTGTTGAGCCATTGTAAGAATATTGTTGGCCGTCCAATACAGAACTAATCCCGAAGGGAAAGGTGCAAGTATTACAGTTAAGAAAACAGGAAAAAACATAAAAATTTTCTTTTGTATATCATCTTGTGGAGCTGGATTAAGTTTCTGTTGTGCCCACATTGTTAGCCCCATTAGCACGGGTAACGCACCGATGATTAAAAAGTCAGGTGGTGACCATGGTATCAGTCCAAATAAATTAAAAATTGATGTGGGGTCTTTTTCAGAAAGATCTTTTATCCATCCAAAAAAGGGCTGATGTCTCATTTCAATTGTTACAAACAACATTTTATAAATAGCGAAAAAAAATGGTATAGAAATTAAAATTGGCACACAACCACTTACAGGATTAACTCCTTCTTTCTTATAAAGTTGCATAATTGCCTGCTGAAGTTTCATCTTATCATCTTTATGCACTTCTTTAAGACGAGCCATTTCGGGTTGTAAAATTTTCATACGACTCATCGATCTAAATGCATAATTATTGAGTGGAAAGAACAATAATCTTAAACAAACAGTTATTAATATAATTGCTAATCCATAATTTCCTGCAAGTTTAAAAAAGTAATCATTTAAAAAAAATAAAGGTTTTACAATCCAATAAAACCACCCCCAGTCAATGACAAGGTCAAATTTTGATAATCCTAATTTCTCATTATATTCATCAATTACATCTACTTCTTTTGCAGCAATAACAATATCAACTTTATTACTAATTTGCTTATTAGGTTGTGCCTCTAAAGCCTCAGTTTCTATATAACTAATTTTAAATTTTTCACTGTACTCAAAGTCCGCTCTAAAATTTTTGTTTTTTTCTGGTATTAAGCTTGTAAGCCAATATTTATCAGTAATACCTAGAAAACCTTTTTCAGCATTTATAGAATATTTTTTGTCTATTACATCATCATAATCTTTTTCCACTAACTGATCATCAAACACCCCAAGTGGTCCCTCATGTAAAATAAAAAAATTTACTATATCTTTAGGAATATTTTTTCGGATAATTTGGCTATAAGGATAAAAATTATATATTTTGTTAGTATTATTTTTTATTTTTTGGTTAACAGTAAATAAAAATTTATTATCAATGCTAATAATTTTTTCAAAAGTAAGTCCTTGAGAATTTTCCCATATTAATCTAACGTCATTTCCTGGGGAAAGTTTTGTGTTTCCTTCTACTTTCCATTTTGATTTATTATTTGGTAAATCAATATTTTTATTGTTACTAACCCAGCCTGTTTCTAAGTAATATGTATCAGAAGCGTTTCTTGGATTAAGTAGTACCACTTTTTTTTTGCCTTCAAGTTTTTCATTGTAATTTTTAAAAAGTAAATCATCTATAATTGCACCTTTTAAAGAAAGTGAACCCTTAACGTTATCGTTTTCAAATATAATTCTTTTATCTTTATTTAAAGCCTCTTTTCTTGAAAGAAGGTTATTAGTTTCAGAATTTTCTATCTCTGGAGCATCTAAATTTTTAACTGAGTCTATTCTTTTTTGCTTTATCTTTTCTCGATCTTCTGGTGAAGGTGAAAAAAATAAAGCCCACAAAACAATTATTGCTGCACTGAGTGATATAGCTGCAATTATATTTTTATTTGAGTCCATTTTTAATTTTTATTTTTTTTAACTGGTTCAAATCCCTCACCACCACCAAGGAATTTTATGGGATGACAACTTAAAACTCTTTTAGTACCTTTGAAAAAACCTTTAATCAAACCATACTCCTTTAAAGATTCTATAAAATACTCTGAACAAGTTGGTAAATACCTACAGTTGTTACCTAGCAAAGGTGAGATTAAGTACTGATAAAACTTTATTATCTTGATAATAATTTTGGTTAGAATCTTCATTAGCTTATTTTTTCAAAACTTTTTTGTAATGCCTCTTTAATTTCTTCGTATTTTTCCTCTAAAACACTTTTTTTTGCAAGAACTAAATAAGAAAAGTTAAGATTTAATTTAGCTATCTTAGTTATTGCATATGTCATATTTTTGAGCCTTCTTTTTATCTTATTTCTATCAACAGCTTTCCCCATTTTCTTTTTTGCTACAAAACTTATATTGAGACATGTATTTTTTTTATTAGGAATCTTTTTAAAAAAAATTGTGAAATAAGAATTGGAAATTTTTCCTCCGTTAAGAAGTTTTTTAAAGTCCTCATTCTTTGAGAGACTTTTGATTTTAATATTCATTAAACAGTAAGTTTTTTTCGACCTTTTTTTCTTCTTCTGGCTAGAAGTTTTTTTCCACCTTTTGTTTTCATTTTTGATCTAAACCCGTGGCGTCTTTTTCTGACAAGTTTACTTGGCTGATAAGTTCTTTTCATAAGATTTTAATTATGTAGTATTAAAAATTTAAGTACTTATAATGTAAAATCTATAATATGCAAACTATGAAAAACGTAAAAAAATGGTTAGGTTTAGCTTATATTATATTCCTGGGATTTTTTTTATACTTCTTGTTAACTTATGTAAGTATTGAGGAACTAACTTCATATAGTTTTCTCAGATCAAATAGTGAGTATCTGATTAATTTTAAACAAAATAATATAATATTTTCGTCTTTTGTATTTATTATATTTGGAATTGTTTGGATTTCTTTACTTCAAGGATTTGGGTCTCCATTAGGGTTAATTTGTGGATATATTTTCGGACCTTATTTTGGAACTTTAATTTTTTCGCTAACTTTTGCTTTAGGATCTAGTGTAACTTTTGTAGTTGCTAATTATTTTTTTAAAAACTACATCATTGAAAAAATACAAAATAAGTATCAATATCTTAATGACAAAATAAGAAACAATCAGTTTTTAGCAGTCGGCCTCCTTAGATTTCTTGGTGGTATTCCGATACAGATACAAAATTTAATTCCTGTATTATTTGATGTAAAATTAAAAAACTATTTTTTTGGAACCTTACTTGGAGTTATTATTCAAGCATTTATTGTTTGTTCGTTAGGATCAGCTTTAGAAAAGAAAATATATGAAAATGATGAATTACCAAAAATATTGGATCTTTTAAAAACTCAAGAAATTTATTTACCAATATCAGCTATAATATTTTTGTTTGTTCTGACATTTTTTTTAAGAAAATTTTTCTTTAAAAAGTAATGGTGCCCTCGATGAGAATCTAACTCATGACTGACCCTTACCAAGGGCCTGTTTTAACACTAAAACTACAAGGGCGAGTAAATAAAAATAGTGTAAAAATCAATAAAATTCAAATTTTTGACTTAATTTTTTATTTTATTAAGTCTATAATAATTTTTGGTAATTTTATGGGAATTCACTACGATTATAAATCTACAAGAGGCGCTAAAGCAATGGAGAAGCAAGCTAAAAGAGAAAAGAAATTAGCTGAACGAAGAGCCAAAAAACAATCTAAGCAGGGAACAAATAAATCTGAAGATAAGACAATACCAATTGATCAAGTTGTAACTTTGGAGCATCTTACCAATCCTGAGAAAAAATAATCTTTTTAATGAATTCTAAAAGAAAGCCTTCTAAGCTTGATCTCGAGAGAGCCCTTAGAAAAAATTTAAGAAAAAGAAAAATTCACAAACGAAAAAATCAAAACAATGATTCTAAACGATAAACAAATTAAGGAACTTGCAGAAAAGGAGGAGATGATAAGTCCATTTGTGAGTGAAAGTATATCTAAAGGCATTAGTCATGGACTTAACTCATTTGGCTATGACCTAAGATGTGGTTCTGAATTTAAAATTTTTACAAATATAAAAGGAGCAACCGCTGATCCAAAAAATTTTAGTGAGGATAATTTTATAACTATTAAAGGAGAAGATTCTGTTTTAATTCCCCCAAATTCTTTCGCACTAGCAAGTAGTCTTGAGTATTTTAAAATGCCAAGAAACGTGACTGGTTTAGTAACTGCTAAAAGTACTTACGCAAGATGTGGACTTGGAACTCCCCCAACGGTTTTAGAAGCAGGTTGGCATGGCAACTTAGTTTTAGAATTTTCAAATCATACAAGCAACTCCATAAAATTGTATGCAAATAGTGGGGCAGCGCAAATTTTGTTCTTCAGTGGAGATCAGCCAGAGGTATCCTATTCTGATAGAAAAGGAAAATATCAAGGTCAAGTTGGTATAACTTTAGCAAAATCAAAATAGTATGAAAAGATTTATAATTACTGGCCCAAGCAAAGCCGTAAATGGAATAGTAAATATAAGTGGTGCAAAAAACTCATGCCTTCCCCTTATGGCGGCATCTATTCTTTTTAAAAAAGAAGTAATTTTAAGAAATGTTCCTTTGGTTCAAGACGTTCTTACAATGAAAGATCTTTTAATCTCTTTAGGTTCTAAAGTTAAAATTTTAGAGAAAAAAAAGATTATGATTATTACAAATAAAAAGGATCATAAATTAACTGTTCCCTATAACTTGGTGTCTACAATGCGAGCAGGAGTTCTAACCATGGGTTCCTTACTTGGAAGATATCCAAAGAAAAACATAAGAGTTGCTCAAGGAGGAGGTTGTGCATTAGGAATTCGCGATACATCTTGGCATCTCGAAGGGTTCAAAAGTTTAGGGGCTGAACATGTTTTGGAAAAGGGATATGTGAAAATATCTTCAAAGAATGGTTTGGTAGGTAAAAGCTATAAGTTTCCAAAAATTACAGTTACAGGCACGTCAAATTTAATCATGTCTTCAATTTTTGTAAGAGGTTCCCATGTTTTAAAAAATATATCTTTAGAACCTGAGGTAACAGATCTTATTAAATTTCTAAACAACTCAGGTGCAAATATAAAGTTTATTGGCAAAAGATCTTTAAGAATTAAAGGTGTTAAAGAGCTATTAAGCGGTAATCATAAAATTATTGGTGATAGGATAGAAGCATTTAGTTATCTATGTGTAGGAGCAATTACAAAGGGTAGTGTAAAAGTGGCGAATATAAATCCCAAATTTTTACCTTCAGAATTAAAGATATTAAAAAAAATAGGTTTTAAAATTGATGTAAGTAAAAATTATATAAAATTAAAAACAATTAAAAAATTAAAACCTATAAACGTCAAAACTGGACCATGGCCTGGATTTGCAACAGATTGTTTGCCAATTTTAATACCTGTTTTAACAAGAATTTTTGGACAAAGTAAAATCAAAGAGACAATTTTTACTAATAGATTTATGGCTGTACCCGAACTTAATAGAATGGGAGCAGATATAAAAATTAAAAAAAATTTTGCAGTAATTAATGGAGAAAAAAAATTGAACTCTGCTGATTGCATTTCGTCTGATCTGAGAACTACTTTCTCAATAATATTGGGTGCTATCGCAGCAAAGGGATCATCAACAATATCAAGAATTTATCATGGATTGAGAGGGTACTCAAATCTTCAACTTAAATTAAGAAAACTTGGTATTAAAGTAAAAATGAAAACATAATGGTAAAAAATTTTTTATCCAAAATATTAGCAAGAGATCTCAATGGTCTAAATATAATTTCTACATACTGTGAGGACTCAACCACAAGCGTTTCAGAGATTAAATATCTTAAAAAAAATAAAATATTCTTACTGTCTCTAACTCGAAAATCTCTGAAAGATAACAAAAAAAGTAACATTATAAGTGTTTGTAAGTTTGAATTTATAGAAAATGTAGTAGCAAAAAATGTAGATCAAAAAGATAGTAAACTGAAATTAAAGTTGATGGGAATAGATGTAATGAAAATAGATAAACAATATGAAATTAATTTGTTATTTTCAGATAATCGTTTTATAACCCTATATTCTGAAATTATAGAGGTAACATTGGAGGATTTAAAAAAAAAATAAAATGAAAGTAATTTCTGCTAAAAATAAGAGTTTTGATAAATTGTTGGATAAACTTCTTTCTAAAAGAAAAAATAAACTTCGATCAGATTATATTTCAGTAAAAAATATAATTAAAGATGTTAGAAAAAATGGAGATAAAGCCCTAGTAAAATATGAGAAAAGATTTAATAAAAATAAAACAATTATCCCGAACTCAAAAAAAATAAAAGAATCCATTAAATCCTTGGACCAAAAAGTAAAAAAAGCGATAGATGCAGCTTATAATAGAATTTATAAATTCCATTCACTTCAAAAGTTCAAAGATGTCTCATATATTGATAAGTATCAAAATAAAGTGAAATATAAATATGTTCCACTTGAGTCAGTTGCGATCTACGTTCCAGGTTCAAAAGTTTCTTATCCATCTAGTGTTTTAATGAGTACAATACCTGCAATTGTTGCCGGAGTTAAAAGAATTGTAATGATTAATCCTGGTTACAAAGGAATCCAAAATGCTGCAGTTTTGTACGCTGCAAGAAAATGCAAAATTAAAGAAATTTATTCAATTGGTGGCCCTTCAGCAATTGCAGCTGCTGCATATGGAACTAAATCAATTAAACCTGTAAATAAAATTGTAGGACCAGGAAATTCATATGTTGCTTCAGCAAAAAAAGAGGTTTTCGGGGATATAGGAATTGAGTCAATGACAGCTGGACCTTCAGAAATTTTAGTTGTTTGTGACAACAAATCTAATCCAGAGTGGTTGGCAAGCGATTTAATTGCTCAAGCTGAACATGATTCTCTCGCCCAGTGTATTTTAATTTCAAAAGATAAAAACATTCTAAAAAAAACTAAGAATGAAATAACAAATCAACTTAAAAGCATTTCGAGAAGCTCAATTGCAAAAAAAAGTTTAATGACGAATGGCATACTAATCTACGAAAATTCAGAAAATAGAATTGCAGAAATAATTAATAAGGTGGGCCCAGAGCACTTAGAGCTTAATATAAAAAATTATAAGTCTTTAATTCCAAAAATTAAGAATGCTGGTTCTATTTGCTTGGGAAAATATGCAGTGATGGCAATGACAGATTATGGAGTACCGGGCACCAATCATGTTCTTCCAACTAATATGACCAGTAAATACTCAAGTGGATTAAGTGTTTCAGAGTTCATTAAAAAAATTTCATACATAAATTTATCAAAAAAGGGTATTGAAACTCTTGGTCCATCAGTTATAACTCTTGCAACTAATGAAGGTTTAGATGGACATGCTAAATCAATTAAAAAAAGATTAGGAGAATTATAGATTTGTCAAAACAAGACTCTTTAGAATTTAAAGGAAAGGTAATAGACCTTTTGCCCAATGCAATGTTTAGGGTCAAATTAGAAAATAATCACATTGTTACAGCGCATACAGCTGGAAAATTAAGAAAAAACAGAATTAGAGTTTTGCAGGGAGACAATGTTACTGTAGAAGTAACTCCATATGATCTTACAAAGGGTCGTATAACATTTAGATTTTAATGGCCTTGTAGCTCAGTAGTAGAGCAGTACCCTGAAAAGGTATGTGTCGTAAGTGCGATTCTTACCAAGGCCACCACCAAATAGCTCAATAATAGACAATTAAATCACTTGCATCCCATTTAGAAATCTAATACTTAATCATCTTCTTTGTATAAACAAAGAATAACTAATAAAGAAAGAGTAAAATGAGTCTAAAAGGTAAAGTAAAATGGTTTAATGGAAAAAAAGGTTACGGTTTCATTGAACGTGAAGATAAAGAAAAAGATGTGTTCGTCCATGCTTCTGCTGTTAGAGATGCTGGTTTAAGATTTTTAAACGAAGGTGACGAGATTACATTTGAAGTTGAAGACGGAGATAAAGGTCCTTCAGCAGTTAAACTGCAAAAAACCTCTTAATTCTAATTCATCATTATTGTATAGGAGTATGAAGCCCACAGGGTTACTATTCCTATACAATTCATTCTTGTATTTTAAGAATTAGATGTTATCTAATCACTATGATTATATTAAATAATACGTTTAACTCACTTCACAGACATACACATGCTGGCTGCATGCTAGCTATTTAATTATTTAATAAATTTAAATTTAACAACAATTAATATAAAATAAACATAGGCCCTGGTGGTGAAATGGTTATCACGGAAGTTTGTGGAACTTCAGTTTTTGGTTCGATCCCAAGCCAGGGTACCAAAAAAAATGAGTAAAGAAAATAAATTAACTCCTGGGTTACCCCAGGGATTTGAAGATAGGTGGAATAAAAAATTACTTCTTAAAAAGAAACTTTTAAAAGTTATAGAGAATAATTTTATAAAATACGGGTTCGACCCTTTGGAAACTCCATCTTTTGAAATTGCAGAAAATATTGGATCCTTTCTCGCAGAGGACGAAAGTAATCCTATGTCTGATGTATTTTCTTTTAAAGATGGAACTAAAGATATTACCCTTCGTTATGATTTATCAAGTCCATTAGCGAGATTTGTTGCTCTAAACAATCAAGATCTTCCATCAATATATAAAAGATATGCAATCCAAAATGTTTTTAGAAATGAGAAAGCTGGAAATGCGCGATACAGGGAATTTACGCAAGCAGATTGTGATATTGTAGGAAATGTTAACCCAGCTCAAGCGAATGCAGAATTATGTAATTTAATTGCAAGCACATTGTTGGAGTGTGGTTTAAAAACAGATCAATTTATCATTAACGTCAGCAACAGAAAAATAATTCAAGGTATAATCAAAGATCTAAAGATTCCAGATACTAAACAGACTAAGGTTATGAGAGCTATAGACAAGCTTGATAAACCTGGTTTTGGATTAAGAGGTGTTGAGGATTTATTAAAAAAAGAGAGAAAAGATAAAAGTGGTGCAATTACAAAAGGTGCCAATCTAAGTGATGACCAAGTATCTAAGATTTTAGATTTTTTAAAGATTAATGATTTGAGTAAACTTAAACAAAATTTTAAAAATCCTTTAACACAAGAGGGAATTAAAGAATTAGAAGATCTTCTAGAAATTTTAAAATTTGGAAATTATTCTGGTCAAATTAAAACTAATTTTGCAATTGTAAGAGGTCTTGCATATTATGATGGTTTTTGTGTTGAAACTAATCTTAGTTTTAAAGCAAAAAATAACAAAGGCAAGGAAGTAGATATTGGAAGCATTTGCTCTGGAGGACAATACAATAAATTAATATCTAGATTTAAGGGAGTAGATATACCTGGTACAGGTGTAAGTATTGGTGTTGATAGATTGTTATTTGCGATGATGCAATTAAACCCAGAAATCAATGAACAAAAGCCGGTTATTATTTGTGTGATGGATGGAAAATATTTGAAAAATTATTACGAAATTTTAGAAACTTTGAGAAAAAATAATATTAATTCAGAAATCTTTTTAGACAGTAAAAAAAATCTCGGGAAACAATTAACTTATGCCAATAAAAAAGGGTGTCCGGTTGCTGTAATTTGTGGGGAAAATGAATTTAAAGATAACAACATCACCTTGAAAAATCTTCTTGGGGTCAAAGGAGAAAATAATCAAGTTACATTTTCAAAAGAAAATTTAATCAATGAAATCAAAAAATTTATCTGAAAAAATTCTTAGATCTGTAAAATCTAAAGGATTTAAATACATTGAATTACCATCCGTAATTGAAGCTAATCACATAGTTCAAAGATCAGGCGAAAATTTTAGAAAGTTTATCTTTTCGTTTATCGATCAAAATGGAAGCGAGTTATGTTTAAGACCGGATTTAACAATAGTTTCTTGCCTTAGGTACCTTGAAAACAATCTTAAAACTAAAGAAAAAATATTTTATAGTGGTCAGGCATATAGAAAATCAAATAATAAAAAAGACTCAATTATTAGAGACCAAATTGGATTTGAAATTATTGGTTCAAAAGATGAGAAAAAAGATGATAAAGAAATAATTGATACTTCTCTTAAATCAATAAAAAACTTAAAGTATTCTACAGGCACATTGACAATAGGGAATGTGGAAATATTTAATCTTTTAATCTCAAAATTGGATATCCCTAAGAGATGGAAGTTGAGACTTTCAAGACATTTTTGGAGAGAAAGCTATTTCAATGACTTGCTTAAAAGATTAGAGACAAACTCAGATGTTGATCCAACAATTGTAGAGGTTGATAAAAAACATTATTTGAAAATGACCAAAGAAAACAAGACATCAATAATTGCTGGTAGATCCATTGATGAAATTTTAAAGAGGTTTGATAAAAAGATTAAAGACCCAAGACGCCCAAGCAAGGGTAGAAATGTTTCTAAAATTATTAGAGAGTTTTTAAAGATCAAATGTCCAATCAATAAAGCAGCACAGGAATTAAATAAATTTTTTAAAAAAAATAAAATTAATCTAGCAGTCGATCAAAAATATTTTCCATTATCAAATAAAAAAATTTCAAAGCTTAATGTAATTTTTTCAACTGCCTTTGGAAGACAACTCGAATACTACACAGGCATGGTGTTTAAAATTGACATTAAATCAAAAAATAAAATTAAAAATATATTTAATGGTGGAAGATATGATCAATTAATTTCTGATTTAGGATCAAAAAAAAAAGTGCCAGCTGTTGGGGCAGCGATAAACTTAAAGTAAATTATGAAAAATACAATTAACATAGGTATACCAAGCAAAGGCAGATTAAGGAAAGACGTTTTAAAGATTTTTAAAAGAAAAAAACTAAAACTTATTTCAGAAAGAGGGGAAAGGGATCTCATTGGATCAATTAAAAATAAAAAAAATTTAAAAATATTATATTTACATGCTAGAGAGATCATAGAAAGACTAGGGGATAGTTCTCTAGATATAGGTTTTTCTGGTTTTGACTTATTTAAAGAAAGTGAATTTAATACACAAAAAAAAATAAACCTTGTTAAAAAATACGATTTTGGAAAAGCAAATCTGGTTGTTGCTATTCCTGATCCGTGGATTGATGTTCAAACAGTTGCAGACTTAGAAGAAATTGCGTTTGAATTTAGAGATAAAAAAAAGAAAAGACTTAGAGTTGCAACTAAATATCCCAATCTGACTAGAGACTTCTTGTTTTCAAAAGGTGTAACTCAATTTCAAATTGTCGAAAGTTTGGGCGCTACGGAAGTTTATCCTTTTACTGGTTCAGCAAATTTGATTTCTGACATCACCTCTACTGGGAAAACGATTAAAAGTAATAATTTACGTATACTTAAAGATGGTGAAATTTTGAAATCTCAGGCCTGTGTTTTTTCATCAAAAAAAAGTTTTTCAAAAAAAGGTTTAAAAAATATTATTAAGTTATTTTCTTAGCAACAAGTCCTTAAGATAGATAAGAATAATTTTAATTACATCTAAATTTCTTAAAGTTGCATAAACAGCTATTAAAACACCTACTATAATTATTAATTTAAAGGTTAATTGAAATTCCATTATTTTAATTAGTTATATAACAATTTCATTTGTTTTTTTAATCTTTTTACTTGTATACTTTGATAAAATAGGAATATTCATAATTGATAGCATGCAAGATTCGATATTATATTTAATTTTAGTTTTAATGGTAATAATAATTTATCTATTAATTGCTCAGAGGAGAAATAAATCGGAACCAAAAGATAATTCTCAAGAAATTAATAATTTAAGGGATAGTATTAATAGTTCATTTAATACAATGAGCGCATCTTTTAACAGTTTATCTAAAGATGTCACAAGAGATATGACTCAGACACTAACATCAGTAAATCAAAAAGTTGAAGCATTTAATATGCAGGTAAAAGATTTAAATGAAAGCCAGAGAGGCATAAACAAGATACTTGCAGGGGTGAAAAAATTTGGAACATTAGCTGAATTTAGTTTAGGATCTTTATTAGAGGATTTGTTACCAGCTTCACAATAT
The DNA here is from genome assembly GCA_902588835.1 of uncultured Pelagibacteraceae bacterium. Taxonomy (GTDB): domain Bacteria; phylum Pseudomonadota; class Alphaproteobacteria; order Pelagibacterales; family Pelagibacteraceae; genus Pelagibacter. Next base: position 19,010 of record CACIQQ010000006.1, read on the forward strand.
TTGTCTAATGTTAAAATGAAAGAAGATACGAGTGAAAATGTTGAGTTTGCTATCAAACTTAAAGAGGATGTGCTTGTACCAGTAGATAGTCATTTTCCTGTAGATAAATTTAAAGCCATAGAGGATGCATTTAAAGATGAGGATAAAAAGGCCGCTGCTGATGCAAGAAAAAATTTAGCAAAAGCTTTTAGGGACAAAGCAAAATCAGTTAATGATAAATATATAAACCCTCCTAAAACTACAGACTTCGCAATTGTTTATGCTCCAACAGAAAGTTTATTTTCAGAATTAAGCTCTTACCAAGACCCTGTTAATAAAGAGTTGTTGACACAAGAAATAATGAAAAAGTATAAAGTTGTAATTTTAGGACCAAATACTCTCTCAGCTTATTTGCAATCTCTTCATATGGGATTTCAAACTTTGAAAGTTCAAAAGCACGCAACAGAAATCTATGATCATTTAAAAACAATCAGCACTAGATTTTCAACCCATTTCGATAATATTTATAAATTAAGAAAAAAATTAGAGGAGGCCATGACAGTTGTTGACAGTTTTGGAAAAGATGCCAGATCTATTACGCGAACACTAGAAAATATAAAAGATCCAGAGCAGATTGAAAGGGCTATCAATACAGAAAATGTAGAAAAGCTAAGTAAACAACCCAAACAAGCTAAAAACTAATTCATTTCAAATTAAAAAACAAATATAACAGCTCAAATGGAATGGAATAAAAAATTTAATTATCCAAGTTCTACTCGAGCATTAATTCAAGGAAAAAGGCACTACTCTTTAGATGGATCTAACTTACCTTCTGTTACAACCATACTTTCAGCAACAAAAAGTGAAGAGGACAAAGCTGCATTAGCTGCATGGAAGGAAAGAGTTGGAAAGCTTGAGGCAGATAGAATCAAAAAAGAAGCATCAAGTAGGGGTAGTTCAATTCACAAGTTTATTGAAGAGTTTCTACATGGAAAGCTTAATCAAGATTTAATTGATAATAACAATCACTCAAAAAAAATGGCAGAAGAAATTATAGATAATGGTCTAAAAAATAAACTAACAGAAGTTTGGGGTGCTGAAGCAACACTATATTATCCTAACAAATATGCTGGCACAGCTGACTGCATAGGTGTTTATGAAGGTAGAGAGACAATTTTAGATTTTAAACAAAGTAATAAACCGAAAAAGAAAGAGTATATTGAAGACTATTTTTTACAAATAGGGGCCTATTCATTAGCGCATAACACAGTTTATAACTCCAATATCACACAGGGAGTTGTTTTGATGTGTACAGTAGACAGACTATTTCAAGATTTTAAAATTGAAGGTAATGAACTTTTAGATTATCAAAGTAAATTTCTTGAGAGAGTTGAAAAATTTTACAACCTTTTTGTCAAATGAAATTGACAAATTATTAAATTAATATACTAACAAATTTACTTGCTACTTGTTTAGATGCGAGATCATATCCTCTTCACAAAAAGCATTAAAATAAAAGGAAAAAAATTGAATATTGTTATTTGGGATATTGAGTCATCAAGTTCATCTACTGATTTTGGTAGCATAATTGAGATTGGAGGAATATTGGTTGATGAAAACTTTAAAGAAAAAGATAGATTTAATCTAAGATGTAGACTACCCGAAGGTGAAATACCTCAGTGTATGGCGCTGCTCGTTAATAAAACAAACGTAGATTTGCTAACAAAAACAAACCTAAGCCATTATCAGATGTTAAATCAAGTTGAAGCAATTTTTAAAAAGTGGAGTCCCGCAATATTCATGGGATGGTCAAACATAGGTTTTGATGATGAAATGATTAGAAAAGAGTTTTTTAAGGGTATTAGATACCCCTACATTACTAATGCCTCACCAAACAAAAGACATGATGGACTAAATATAGCAAGAGGTGCTTTTGCTATTGATAATAAAATATTAAACACTGAAATTAACGAAAAGGGTAATGCAGTAATGAAATTAGAATCTTTAGCAAGAATGAATGGTTTTGAATCTGGAGGAGCACATAGTGCAATTTTTGATGCTGAGCTCACACTTAAAGTACTAGGCTTAATTAAGAAAAAACAGCCAGAAACATGGAACGATTTTTTAAAAACTGCAAATAAGTTAGACACAGAAACAATTATTAAAAAAGAAAAGATTATTACTTTAAATGAGTATTTCTATGGAAAATCAAGACTTTACCTTTGTGCTCCTCTCCACCCGAAATTTTGTACCCACCCGATATATCAGTGGGGCCAAGCAGTCGACCTAAGGGTTGATGTAGAGCCTCTTCTTAAAATGTCGATCAATGATTTGAAAGCTGAGATGAAAAAATCACCCAAATTTTTAAGAACTATCAGATCAAATAAAGCACCTATAATTTTGGATAAAAAATTTGGTATGGATGTTGAACCCTATAATGCAATAGATAAAAACATACTGGTAAAAAGAGCTGAATTAGTAAACAGTAACGAAAAGTTTTCTGAAAATATATTAACCGCTTTAAGAGAAATTGCTGAAGAAAAAGAACAATCAAAATCTCAAGAAGATATACTACCAGAAGAGAGCATATACAAAAAGTTCACTCCAAACAAAGATACAAATTTATTCTCAAAATGGCATGAGGCATCTTGGTCAGATAAACTAAGATTGCTGGATAAATTTGAGGATGAAAGACTTGTTGGATTTGGCAAAAAAATAATATTTCAAGAAGCTCCACATGTTCTGCCCGAATCTATTTTAAAACAGGTGAAGCGAGATATAGCTAAGAGAATTCTTAGTGATAAAAAAGAAAAGTGGTGGACTTGCAAAGAATTTTATTTTGAGTGCGACAATTTAAGAGATAAGTTTACTAATGAAAATGATGAGAAAAATCTCAAATTTTTGGACCAACTAAATAATTTTGTAATGTCCATTGAGAAGAAATATCAAAATGTTTAATGTGGATAAAATAGATTTTAATCATTTTGGGCTTGAATATAAATCTAATCTTTATATATAAATATTATGGCTACTGTAAACGTAACAGATGAAAACTTTGAGTCAGAAGTTATTAAGGCTAGCAAACCAGTTATAGTTGACTTCTGGGCAGAGTGGTGTGGACCTTGTAAACAAATTGGACCAATCTTAGAAGAAATTTCTAATGAGATGTCTGATGTTGTAATTGCCAAACACAATATTGATAATGAACCCAACACTCCAACAAAATACGGAATTAGAGGTATACCAACTATGCTTTTATTTTCTGGTGGAGAATTGAAAGCAACAAAAGTTGGAGCTACCACTAAATCTAATATTGTTTCTTGGATTAAAGAAAATACTTAATTTAAATTTAGAACTTCCCCAATTAAATAAAGTGATCCTGTAACTAAAGTAATAGTGTTAATATCCTTTGAGTTTAAATGAATTGCACCATCGATACTATCTGAAATTTTTAACTTAAAATTGAGATTACTTATCTTTTCTTTAAATTCATTTTTAGAAATCCCTCCATCCTGATTAGGAATATCAATTAAAGTAACTGAATTAACTAGACCCTCAAAAGATTTCATAAATTTTTGATGTTCCTTATCTTTCATCATAGCTACAACGAGATTAACTTTTTGATTTTGGTTTTTAATCCAGTTTGCAATAACATAACTGCTTGAAATATTATGGCCTCCATCAACTACCAATCTATTGTTACCTGCAATTTTTTTTAATTTTCCTGACTTTATTTCCTGCAATCTTCCTTTAAGAGAGATATTTTGAATACCTGATTTGATATCTTGATCTTTAACGTTAAATATTTTTCTAGACGCTGCAATTGAAGTACTAATATTATAAAGTTGATGGTCTCCTAGAATATTGGGTTCTGGTAATATCAATTCACCAATATCATCTTGGTATTGAATGAAGCTATTATATGATCTTGAGATATTGAAGTTTTTTCCAAAAAAATATTTATTTGATGTATTTTGATTTAACGATTCTTCCACTTTTTTACCAATCTCATCATTCACCTGTTTGTTTATAAAAATATTAGAGTTTAAAAGTTTACAAGTTTTTTCATGTATAACTCCATCAATACTCTTATTTTCTAACCATTGAAAATGATCGTTATGTATTACACCAATTAATGTCATTAAATTTTTTTTAAAAACATTGGTACTATCGAATTGGTGAAATAATCCAGCTTCGATTATATTGATATTATTTTTAAAGCTTTCTGCATATTTTAAAAAGGCACAAGTAAGAATTTCGAATACCGTCGCGTTATCATCTCCTAATACTTTTTCTGTATCTTCTAATAGTTTAAAAAGATTTTCTTCATCAATTTCATTATCATTAAATACAAAACGTTCAGTGTAAGATTGAAGATGTGGGGAGGTATACATATTACACTTTAATCCAGCTTGATTAAGAATTGCCTTTAAACTGTATGACATACTTGCCTTAGCATTCGTTCCTACTACAGTGACTATATTTTTAAGTTTCTCTTGAGGGTTTCCAAGTTTTTTTAAAAGATTAAAAGTTCGACCCAGGGAAAGGTCTAATTTCTTTTTATGATGCTTCTCTAGTTCCGATATTATATTCTGGAGTTTGTTCATTATTCTCTGAATTTACTTCAGAATTTTTCTTTAGCAATATAGATAATACTTGGCCAATTTTTTTGGATAAATCTTTACGAGGTATAATGTTATCTACAAATCCACAATCAAGAACATGCTCAGCTTTTTGAAAATTTTCAGGCAATTCTTCTTTTACTGTTCCCTCTATAACCCTTCTTCCTGCAAATGCAATTAAAGCTCCAGGCTCAGATATTTGAATGTCTCCAAGCATCGCAAAAGAAGCAGTGATCCCTCCAGCAGTTGGATCTGTGAGACACACTATGTAAGGTAATTTATTTTCTTTTAAATCATTAATGGCCATAGTAGTTCTTGTCATTTGCGCAAGGGCAAGGGGACTTTCATGCATTCTTTGACCACCACCACAAGTGAAAATCACAAAAGGTTTTTTTTCCTCAACAGCTTTTTGAATACCAAAAATAATTGCTTCACCCTCACTTGTTGCAATTGAACCACCCATAAAAGCAAAGTTGATTGCACCAACTATAACATCTATGTTTCCAATTTTACCTTTAGCAATCATAACTGCACAATCTTGATTTGTTTTTTTTCTCGCAGAATTTAACTTCTTAATATATGGAGAAGAATCTTCAAATTCTAAAGGATCGTCAGCAGGTATTGGGGTTTTTAATACTTCATAATTATTTTTACCAAAAATTATATCAAATCTTTGAATACAGTTTATACGATGATGTTTTCCACATGCATTACAGACCCATAAATTTTCCTCTAAATCTTTTTTCAAAACAGGACCTTTACAACAAGAAGTCCAATCACTATTTTCTATATCACTCGTTGATGGTCTTTTTTTTAATAACTGCTTAATCTTTTCACCGAATCTAAGAGTTTTTTTTAACCAATTCATATAATTTTGTTTTTTAGTTTCCTTACTAATTTACTTACATTTGTGACGGGATTTTGTCTATCTTTTAAACTTCTTGTTATTTCTCGACAAATTGCACTACCAACAACAAGACCATCAGCAGATCTTAGATTTGAAATAGTTTTTTCGGTTATACCAAAACCTATTACAACATTTTTTGATGGTTTAATTTTTTTTATAACATTAAAATTTTTAATAATTCTTTTTGTACTATACTTTAAGACAGATCCTGTAGTTGATATGGTTGAAATCATATAAATCATTTCATGTGAACTCTTGATTATCTCTTTCATTCTTTTCACAGTTGTAGTAGGGGCTATTAATTGAACGAAACAAATAGAATTTTTTTTACATAATTTAGCAAAATTTTTATTATCTGGAAATGAGAGATCAACAATAATTAGTCCATCAACACCAGATGCTTTGCATTTTTGGACAAATTTTTTTTCTCCAAAATTAAATATCATTTGGTAGTAGCCCATCAATATTATTGGTTTAGAAGGTTTTGTTTTCTTAAATTTTTTAACAAGACTAAAAATATCATTTAATCTAATACCATTTTGTAAAGCTCTGTAAGAGCTATTTTGAATATCTTTACCATCGGCAGTTGGGCAATTGTGAGGTATTCCCCATTCTGCAATATCCAAATCCTTTGATATTGAATTTAGTATTTGTAGTGATTTGTCCTTAGTATTATCACCACAAACTGTATAGGATATCAGCGCAGGTCTGTTTTCACTTTTCGCAATTTTAAAGGCATTGTTAATAGAGTTTTTCATTTAGGGTAGTATCCTAATTGTTCAATATAAATCTTTTTATCTTTGTAACCTTTTCCACAATTGTTGACTACAAGTACATCACTTTTTTTCAATTTTGGAGCTAAACGAATGCATTCACTCCATGCATGTGCTGGTTCCAAACTTGGTCGGATATCTTCTAATTTAGTAATTAACTTGAAAGCAGCTAATGCTTCTTTGTCTGAAGCATTAGTGTATCGTGCTCTACCAGAGTCTTTTAACAATCCATGTAAAGGACTTGAGCCGGGATAATCTAAACCCGCACTCAATGAATGAGTTTCTGCTATTTGGCCTTCTTTATCAGTCAAACAATATTGTGCAGCTCCATGTAAAATAGCGACTTTTGCATTTGTAGATAGAGGTGCAGCATACTTTGCCTCAACACCAATTAGCTCAACATGTTTTTTGTCGTAATCTATAAACTCATTCCAAAATCCTAGCGCGCTACTCCCTCCGCCTATGACATTGATTAATTTAAGTTTAGGTATTTCACCAAACTCTTTAATTAATTGTTTTTTTAATTCTCTAGAAATTTGAGAAGTTGACCATGCACAAATCTTTAAAAAAATATTGCAGCCTATTGCTGAGCCCACAGCAAGATGGGTATTATCACAGTTTGAAACATAGTGGCGCATACATTCGGAAACAGCATCAACTAAAGTTTTTGATCCTGAGTCAACTGGCACAACTTCAGCACCTGCATCGCGCATAAATTTTACATTGGGTGCTTGTCTAGAAATATCCTTTGTTCCCATAAAAATTTTGCACTTTAAATTCATTTTTTTTGCTGCCATTGCAAGATTTTTTCCGAACATTCCGGCACCGGTATCTCCTGCTATATAGCGTTTACCGCTTTCTTTACAAATTAAAGCATTCACAGTTGCATGATATGCTTTATGCGCGTCACCATTTATAGCTGATACGTCTTTACACCAAATTTGTGCCCCACCTAAATATCTAGTTAAATTTTCTAATTTAAAAAAGGGTGTTTCACCTCCAAGATAATGTTTAAAATAATGATCCCTTTTTTTAAGAAATTTTCTATCTTTTCTTAATTTTTCAAAAAGCTTAGATAAATCCTCAATGGGTTTTCGCATTGTCTCTGCACAATAGTTTCCACCAAATTTATTCCCATAAAATCCAAACTTATCGTGCTGGTCAATAAGAGGGATCTTTTTCTTTAATTTAATCATTTAATTTTTTAACGTTGTCTAAGAAAATTTTTACTTTAGAAATATCTTTTAATCCAGATGTCTCTACGCCCCCAGATATATCAATATAATTACAAATTTTCATAAACTTATCAAGATTATCGTTGTGTTTAATGTTTCCAGCTATCATCCTATTAACATTGACCGGCACATTTTCCATTAAAGCGTGGTCAAATTCTAATGATTTTTCATACCCCTTACTGTCAAATAATATTATATCAGAACAATCTTCGTATTTCTCATATTTAAGAATGTCCTCTTTTGTCTCGACAGTAATTGCAGAAATAATCTTTTTGTTGTATTTCTTTTTAATCAATTTTATTTCCTCAGGGGTACAATTGTAAATCTGAAAATACTCAAAGTTAAGTTTCTGCATCTCATCTAATATAAATTTATCAGGCTTGACTAAGACGGATACAAATTGTGATTTTTTTTTATCAACTTTTATGAGTTTTTGAAGAGACTTTATATCAACAAATCTTTTAGATTTTGGATAATTACAAATAAAACCAATTAATTCTGGAGGATATATATAATTTATTAAAAAATTTAATGTTTTACTATCTTTGACTCCACAAATCTTAGATTGCATCAATCCTCTAAAATTTTTAGCAGATTTTGAAAATTTTTTTTAACATTTCCTTTTGTAATTGATCTCCCAATTACTAACCAATCACTTCCTGCCGCAAAAGCATCATTAGGTTTCATAATTCTTTTCTGATCATTAGTAGTATTTTGAATTTTTATTCCTGGAGTAATTATCTCCTTGTTAAATACCTTCTTCACAGACTTTATTTCATGTCCACTACAAACTATTGCATCTAAATTTGCTTTTTTAGCTAGCTTGGCTTGATGCATTACCAATTCATTTACTTTTTTGGTATAACCAATTTCTTTCAAATCCTTGTTGTCTAAAGAAGTTAAAGTTGTTACTCCAGTAATTTTTATTCTCTTACCCTCTTTTTTTAAAGCTTTTAAGGCACTTAGTCCTGCACTTAAATGAACAGTTAAATAAGAGATCTTTAAATATTTCAATGACCTAATTGCTGATCTCACAGTATTAGGAATATCGTTAAGTTTTAAGTCTAAGAATATTGTTTGTTTTTTTAAATCTGAGAGAAATCTTCTTCCATCTTTTGAGTAAAAAAACTCAAGACCGAACTTATAGCCAACTTTTATTTTATTTGTTTGTGTATTTCTTATTATTTTCTTTGCTACAGGGATATTGTTTGTGTCTACAGCAATAAATATTTTTTTTTTATTCATCATTTATCTCATTAAAAAGATCTTTTGACATTTTGAAGTTAATACTTTTTTTTTATTAACTATTACTTTCTCTCCAGTTTTTGGATTTCTTGAGATTTTGCTTTTTTGATTCTTAGTAGAAAAAACACCCCATCCTCGTAGCTCAACTCTTTCATCATTTTTTAAAGCTATTTTGATTTCGTTTATAAAAACTTCAAAAAATTTTTCCAAATCTTTTTTTAATAAGTTGGGATAACTTTTTGATAATTGTTTTACTAAATCTGATTTAGTTGTCGGCAATTTTTTTTTACCTACTTTTTTTCTTTATCTTTTTTTTTTAGTTTATCAGATAAAGTTGAAAAAGGTAGATTTTTTCCAGATAGTGGGGAGCTAAACTTAGTTACCGCTTCTTTATTTTGAATTTCTTCAAGAAGTTTAATACTTAAAGATACTTTTCTCTTCTCTAAACTTACATCAGCTATAGCACAGTCTATTCTTTCACCACCAACAAATCTTGATGGCCGAGCATCACTAGCACTTACGGCTATTTGAGATTTTTTAATCAAAATGTTCATATCACAACCCTCTGGCTGAACTGTCAGGCCTTTGCTGTCAGACGATATAATTCTTACAGTGATAGTTTCATTTATTTTTTTATCTTTGAAATAATCAAAAGGATCTTTTTGAGTTTGCTTTAAGCCAACTCGAACCTTCTGTTGATCGTCTTTGATTTCTAAAATTTTAACTTTTATTTTGTCTCCGATTTTATAATTTTTTAACTCTGTCTCTGGATTCTTTGTGTAACTAAGATCATTACAATGCAGAAACGCATCTATATCGTAACCATCAAGCTTTAAATAAATTGCATAATCATTTGAGCTACTTACTGTTCCCTCAATTGTGCTTCCGACTGGATTCTTCTCATTTAAAACTTTATAAGGATTATCAATTGTTAGTTTATGAGATATTGCAATTCTTCTTTTTTCTTTATCAATTTCGGTTATCACGCACATGATTTTATCTCCAACTTTAAAAGTTTTTTTAGGAGATACATTTTTTCTTGTCCAGCTAATTTCACTTGAGTGCAAGAGTGTGGTCAGCCCGGGTTCTAATTCACAGAATGCGCCAAAGTCCATAAGTTTAATTACTTTGACCTCATACTTTTTATTCAATTCATAGTTCGTGATTTTTTCAAACGGATCAGGAGATAGCTGTTTAATTGAGCATCCAACTTGTAGCTTTTCCTTATCAACAGAAATAACCAGTAGATCATGTTTATCACCAATTGTAAAAATTTCCTCAGGGTGATTTACTCTTGAGTAACTAATCTCTTGTAAATGTACAAGACAATCAATTTCATTATTAACATTAAAAAAACATCCAAAAGAACTATATCCTTTTACTATTGCATTTTTAATAATGTCACCAACTTTATATTTTTCAATAATTTTTGCTTTGTCCTCTTTCTTACTTGATGAAATTATTTGTCTTCGTGAAACACATGCATTGCCTCTTATTTTATCCATCTTTATTAAAGCGAACTTTTGCGGCTCATTCATTAAATGCGAGATATCTTTTAAGGGTGTATCAGAAATTTGGGATCCTGGACAAAACATCAAAGAACCCGTATCTACATGTTCAACGATTACTCCACCTTTACACTTACTAGTAATTTTACCTATTATGGGCTCGTTTTTTTCAAATGCTTTAACTAAAACATCCCATCCTTTAATTTTTTGAGCTTTACTTGCTGATACAACAATTTCACCATTTTTGTCCTCAAGTCTTTCTAACAAAACTGGAATTTTTCCGCCAATTATAATTTTTTTTTCAAGTCCAATTGCTTTTAATTCGTTCAAATCTATTATTGGTTCAGATTTTAAACCACAGTCCAAAAAAACAAACTTTTCTGTTATTTTAGTTATAACACCTTCAATTATTTTACCTTCAACTAAACTTTGAGTTTTTGAAAATTGGGAATCTAGTAATTTTTCAAATTCTTTAGATGCTTCAGTTTTAACGCTTTTAAATATTTCCATAATTTTTAAAATTTCGATGTTTTAGATAAAAAAAAAGAATTAATCAAGTCACAAATAGTTGTTTCAATTAAAGATATTAGAGGTTTTTTACGATTTAAGATGAGATCTATTTAGTAATTTTAAATTTATAACCTAATTGTTTTAAAATTTTTAAAAAAGAGGGAAATGAACTTTTATAAGAATCTGGATCGTTAATTCTCCAATTACCACCAAATGTACAAGCAGCAACTACTGAAGTCATAAATATTCTGTGATCTTTATAATATTGGCTTATGTTTATTGATCTTTCTATCTTTATTTTGGGATTTCCAAAAATTTTTATTGAGTTTTTTTTTAATATAGTTCTTATCCCTATTTGATTTAACAATTTTGATCCTAATTTTAATCTAGGACTTTCTTTTTTATCGAGCTCATCGAGTTTTGAAAAACTTGATATCCCTCGGGCTTTTGCAGCAACAAGAAATATTATTAGAAATTCATCAATCAAATTACTATTAAGTCTTGGGGGACAATCAATTTTTTTTAAATTTGATTGACTTTTAACTTGAATATCTGCTCGTTTTTCGCCGTATCTTTCTTTTATATTATTTATTTTAATATTAGCTCCCATTCGATTTAAAATTTTAATAAATCCAATTCTGGATTGATTTACATTCACGTCTTTAATTTTTAATTCACAATTTTTTGATAAAAGTGTTAATACGATTAAAAATGCACAAGAACTTGGATCAGAGGGAACAATGTAGTTAAAAGATTTAAAATTTTTTTGGCCATCTATTTTTATCTCATCAGTATTCTCTTTTTTATGAATAGAAATAGGTATACCCAAATGCTTAAAAATATTTTCAGTATGATCCCGAGATTTTTTCGCATTAATTATAGTTTGTCCTGGCGAATTTAATGCCGCTAACATTACCGTACTTTTACACTGTGCCGATCCTCTATTTTCATAATAACGTATTGGATTTACTGAGTTAGCACCTATGATTTTTATTGGCAAAGTTTTTTTTATACCTACCTTAAAGTTTGCACCAATCTCCCGAAGGGGCAAAATAACTCTTCCAAAATCTCTTCGAGATAAACTTTTGTCACCTATCAATTTAATGTAGTAAGGAGATTTTATTAAAAGTCCCAAGATCAATCTTGCAAATGTTCCGGAGTTTCCAGCATCTAAGACAATATTTTTTTTATAATTAAACCCATTGATGCCATTTCCAAATACATAGCATTTTTTTTTGTTTAAATAAATTTTTATACCTAATTTTTTTAAGCAATTAATTGAATTGATTATATCCTCTGATAATAAAATATTTTCAATTAAAGTTTTGCCGTGAGCTTGGGATGCAAGTAAAAGAGCCCTTATTGAAATGCTTTTATCGCCATCGACTAATACTGTTTGATTGAAAGAGTTGTATTTGTGTTTTATAAATAACTTTTTTCCCATCAATTATTAGTTAAATTTGAAAGAGTCACCAAAATATGCAGTTTGAGCATTAGGATTTTTTACTAACTCTGAAGGCGTACCTTTTGCAATTACTTTACCATCGGATAAAACTATCGCTACATCCACACAAGATAAAAGATCTCGTGCTTGATGGTCACATATGCAAATTGTTATTCTATTTTCAGATTGAAGATTGACTATTATTTGCTGCAACATTTTAATTGTCATTACATCTAAAGCTGCAAAACATTCATCTAGCAGTAATAGTTCGGGATTTCCAAGTAGAGCCATTGCAATTACAAGTTTTTTCTTCTGTCCTCCTGATAAAAATTTTGCTTTAATATCTCTTATAGACTCAAGATCAAATTTTGAAGTAAGATAGTTTATTTTTTCAATCCTATCCCTTGAGTTTTCGATTAAAACTTCACCAACAGCTTTTAAGTTTTCAAATAAAGAAAGATCATAAAAATAACCACCATATTGGGGAACATAACCTATTTTAAATCTAGTAGTTCTAAGAAATATTGGAAAATTATTAACTTTCTCACCACTAATAAAAATTGATCCTTTCTCAGGTGAAATAAGACCAGTTATAAGATTAAAAATTGTTGATTTTCCAACTCCATTAGGGCCAAGCATTCCGAAAATTTCTCCTTTATTAATTTCAAAATTTATATTTTCCAAAATCTGCCTTTTCCCAAATGACAGCGAAACATTGTCTAGTTTCAAAATAGATTTTTTTTGCTTAAAACTTTTAATCCTAAATTTTTTAATTATTGCCATTTTTTGATTTACTATTTATTTGGACTTTTTTATTAGAATTTTCCATAAAAATCTTAGTTTTTTTGCTTAATATATCGATTTCAGCTCTGTCAGCACTTAAGGACGAAATCCCACCTAGGTAACGAACATTATCATATATAGAAACTAAATTTTTTTCAAAAGACAAATCTAAAAATTCACTTTTCAAAAAATGTTCTCCATAATCAACAGAAACAGAATTATTAAATAGCGTATCATAATTTTTTGTGTTGTACTTAGCAAACTTGGAAGAAATTGATATAAATTCGGAATTATTTAAAGAAATTAAAGCATCGACATTTTCCAAGTAAAGTATATCGGGATCATTTTTATCAATATTGCCTTTTTTTGCCTCTATTTTGTACTCATTTCCCTCTTTATCAGTTGAAGAATATTTTAGGTCTTCTATTAAACTTTCATTTGTGAGAGGTTTTTCAAAGCCGGTTATAAGATCGCTACTTAAATTAGATTTTTTAAAATATTTAAAAAAAAGCCCTAGTGAAATAATTAAAAAGATAATTATTAAAAAAAATTGAATATAAATTTTTTTTGTCATTGAATATTACTCTCTAAAATATTGTGTATATGAAGAACACCAATTGTTTTATTTTTATATTTCTTTCGGTGAACACATAAAAAAGTAATTCTTTTTGAATTCATTAAAGATAAAGCTTTAGCTGCCAAAACATTAGATTCAACTGAAATTGGATTTTTTGTCATAACATCTCTTACCTTTAGTTGTTTTAGATCACCTTTTTTTTCACTTGTACGTCTTATTTGCCCATCCGTAATAATTCCAGTTGTTTTTTTTTTGCTATTTCGAGCGACTAAAACACCAAGTTTTTTTCGAGAAATAAATTTTAAGGCACTACTCATATTAGAATTTTCATTAATAAATGGAATTTTTTTACCTGTTAACATCAGGTCCTCTACGGATTTTAACCTTGATCCTAAACTGCCTGAGGGGTGAAATTTTTTAAAATCTTTTTGACCAAACTTCTTCTGTTTCATTGTTGCTATTGCAATTGCATCACCTATTGCTAGTTGTACAATAGTCGAAGAAGTAGGTACTATTCCACCTGGACCAGCTTCTTTTACTTCTGGTGTTAATATTTTAATGTCGGATGCTCGGTATAGTAATGAATTTTTTTTTGAAACAATACCTATCAATGTGATACCTCTATTTCTGTTTGCAAATTGAATAATATTTTTTAACTCTGTGGACTCGCCACTATTGCTAATTAAAATTAATACATCATTTGTACTAATTTGACCTAAATCACCATGAGAACAAGAGCTCGCATCAACAAAAAAAGACGGAGTTCCAACTGAAGCTAAAGTGGAAGCTATCTTTTTTGCAATAATTCCCGATTTACCGACTCCAGATAAAATTACTTTCCCTTTTTTACAGTTTAATATTTTTTCAACGGTTTTTTTAAAATTTTTATCTAAGGAATTTTTTAATTTATTTAAGGAAGCTATTTCAGTGTTTATTACCTCTTTAGCTATTATTTTATAAATATCTTTTTTCATTAATGTGACCAAATATCATCTGAAAATGACGCTAAATCTAAGTTTACTCTTGTGTTAATAAACTTTAAACAATCTTCGTATAAATCATATCTTTTTTCTCTCTTTAATATTTTTGTAAGAGCATCATTAATTTTATGTAAATATAAAACATCGTTAGCACAATATTTTATTTGAGCTTGAGATAGCTCTCCTCCAAAATCAGAACTTTGATATTGTTTGCTAACATCGACCCCAACAAATTCTTTGATCAAATCTTTTAAACCATGTTTTTCAGTATATGATCTTGCTAGTTTTGACTGAAGTTTGGTATCTTCTATATTGTAAACATCAATCATAAGATATTTTTTGATGAAAGTAAGATCAGCTCTAGCAAAGTGAAAAATCTTTTTAATTGATTTATCTGATAATATTTTTTTTAAAACAGGAGCTTTATAATCATTTCTGTCAAGTTGTACTATGTGCGCATCTGAATTGCCCGATGAAATTTGTACTAAACACAATTTGTCCCTTTGGAAATTCAATCCCATAAATTCGCAGTCAACAGCAATCCTATTGCCAATATTGAGATCTTCTGGTAAATCTGTTTTGTGAACTTTTATATCCATAAGCTTGTAATTATTTATATATGAAACCAAAAAATTGTCTAATTTTTGGCGCCTCTGGTCAAATCGGGAGAAATTTGATTAGAAGTTTAACCAAAAATAATATTAAAGTAACAGCATTAACAAGAAATATTCATCAAAAGGGCTATAAACTTAAAACCCAAGCCAATCCTGGATATCTTGAAATAGTTGAAGGAAGTATTTTTGACCATGAACTGGTTGAAAAATTGTTTAGTAATGCTGATTTATGCGTGAACCTGATTGGTATATTATTTGAAAAAGGTAAGAATAATTTTAATAACATACATATCGAATTTCCAAAAATGATTTCAAGGTATGCATCGACCTATAAACTAGAAAAATTTGTACACTTATCTGCTCTTGGTATTGAAAATGCAAAAGACTCAATTTATGCTCAGAGTAAATTAAAAGGTGAAGAAGAAATTTTAAATAATTTTGATAAGGCTGTAATTGTAAGACCCTCAATAGTATATTCGGTCGATGATAATTTTACGACCCAATTAATGACTTTGCTGGGATTATTGCCTATTTTTCCAATTTACTATAATGGAAAAACAAAGTTTAGACCTATTTTTTGTTCAGATTTAACAAATTCTATTACTAAAATTATAACTGATGATATTAAGGAAAATATAATTGAATTCGCTGGACCAGAGGAAATGTCTTTTAAGGAAATTTTAGAAAAACTTCTTTCTTTAATAGAAAAAAAAAGGTTACTACTTCCGATGCCAATCTCTCTTGCTAGAATGACTGCATATATTTTTGAACTTTTACCTAAACCACTCATCACAAACGATCAGCTTAGATTGTTGCAATATGATAACGTTTTATCTGGCAAATACAAAAGTAATAATGATTTTGGGTTCAATTGTTCGTCAAAATTTGAGGATGAGGTAAATAAATATTCTTATATGTGGAAAAATGAAGGAGAATACTCTAAAAAAGAGTAAATTAATATTATGGTTACATCTATAGTATATACTTTAATTGGTTTAATATTGTGCTTTGTTTTATATATTGCTTTTAGAGCTATAAATACTGGCATGGAAGCAAAAAAAGCTAACAAAAATTTAGATACCATAAAAGAAAATACTCTCGATAATCAAGGAGACTTAGTCAGTAAACTAAACGAGTTAAAGGAATTGCACGAGAGAAAAATTCTAAATGATGAAGAATTCGCTACTGCTAAAAAAAAAATATTAGATGAATAATTTAAGCTGATTTGATTTTTTTTCTAATAAATTTGGGCACTTCATTATCTTTGTCTTTATCCAAAACGTCTTCTTTCCTATTTTTTGGTTGGAACGCATATAACAAATGCAGTTTGCAATAAGAAAAATCTTTCAACGACGTTCTGCCACAAAAGTAAAAATTATCCTCATTCGGATGTCCTATTGGCCATTTACAGGAATTTTCATCAAGCTCTTCAAGTTGTTTAGGATTTTCAGGCTCAAAATCTTTGTCTATAATTAACGATTTAAATTTACTTCTTCTTAAATTTTTACGAGAGATTTTATTTTCATTCTCATTATTATTAGTTGATAATTGTGAGCTTTTTTTTGTTTGAATTTTTCCAGATAAATTTAATCTATGGGCTTTGCCGATTACAGCATTTCTAGTTAAGCCCCCAAGTATTTGTGCAATTTCGTTTGCTGTGTTTCCTTTGCCCCATAATTCTTTAAGTTTTTCTACTTTTTCGGGTGTCCAGCTCATTACAATATTTAGTTATTATTTAAATTATAATACTACATATAGTAATTCATAATATGTCTATTAAAACAAGCATTTTCTTTTATTTCTTAACAATTTTATTAAAAGAAAATTATAAATACTTATGGTTGAACTTAATAAAAAATACAAAATTGGGGTACGAAGATTTAGCTTTATAAACTGGATAGGCTTTTACTCGTTATATAAAAAAGAGACGCTTCGATTTCTAATTGTGTCTGGTCAAACAATCTTAGGACCAGTCGTTACAGCAATTTTATTTTTGATGGTCATTTCTCTTGCATTAGGTGAAAATAGAGGAATAGTTCTTGGAGTTCCTTTTATAGAATTTTTAGCGCCTGGATTAATAAGTATGCAAATAATTCAACAATCTTTTGCACACTCATCATCCTCAATACTATCAGGAAAAATGATGGGAAATATTGTGGATTTGGTAGGAAGTCCACTTTCAGCACTTGAAGTAACTCTCGCTGTAGTTTTCGCCTCAATTACAAGGTCTATTATGATAAGTTTTTTATCAATCTTAGTATTTAGTATTTTTATAGATATCCGTATAGAAAACGTTCTATATTTCTCGGTTTTCTTATTTCTGTCGTCTTTTTCTATGGGAGCAATGGGGTTTATAGCAGGTATGTGGTCTGATAAATGGGAGAATATGGCAACTGTAACCAACTTCATTATTGTTCCAATGTCCTTTTTGTCGGGTACTTTTTATTCAATAAATAGATTACCTGAAATCCTACAGAAAATAAGTTTTTTAAATCCTTTTTTTCATATGATTGACGGGTTGAGATTTTCCTTTATCGGAAGTAGCGATGGTTCAATTAAATTTGGTCTTATATATTTATTTTTATTTAGTTTGATTATATGGTTCATATCATTCCTCCTATATAAAAAAGGATACAAAATTAGAAATTAAATGACATTTTTAGCAAACAATTATAATAGAAAAAAAATTTCTTTTAAAAAAGGCATTGGAAGTTATTTAGTTGCCACAAATGGTAAGAAATATTTAGATTTTTGCTCAGGAATTGCTGTCAATAGCTTAGGCCATGCAAATCCAAGATTAGTTAAAGCATTGTATAAACAAGCAAAAAAAGTTTGGCATGTTTCAAATGCTTTCACGATCCCAGAGGGAGAGATGCTAGCAAAAAAATTGGTCAAAAAAACTTTTGCAGACTCGGTGATATTCCAAAATTCTGGAACTGAAGCAACAGAGGTTGCTATAAAAGTGGCAAGAAGATACTTTTACTCAATAGGAAAACCAAAAAAAAATAGAATCTTGTGTGTAAAAAATTCATTTCATGGTCGGACTATAGCTGCAATTTTTGCCAGTGGGTCAAAAAAAATGACCGAAGGTTTCGGCCCAAAAGTAAGTGGTTTCGATCATTTTACTTTTGGAGATCATAATTCTTTAAAAAAAAAAATCTCAAAAAATACTGCAGCCATTATGGTTGAGACAATTATGGGCGAAGGTGGAATAAAAGTAATACCTGATTGGTGTTTAAGAGATCTAAGAAAATTATGTAATAAGAAAAAAATATTACTCATATTAGACGAAGTTCAATGTGGAATTGGCAGATCAGGTGATTTTTTTGCTTTTGAAAGCTCAAAAGTGAAACCAGATATTGTACCTATAGCTAAAGGTATAGGTGGAGGTTTTCCGATTGGTGCAGTACTGATGAATAAGAAGGTTAGTAAAGCTATGGTACCGGGAACTCATGGATCAACATTTGGAGGCAATCCCTTAGCTATGTCTGTTGGAAATGAAGTAATGGATATAATTTCAAATAAAAAATTTTTGAATAATGTTAAAAATTTATCAAAATATTTTTTACAAAATTTAAATTTTTTAAAAGATAAATATCCAAATATAATTAAACAAATAAGAGGAAAAGGTTTGTTAATAGGTATTCAATTACATAAAGATCAAACTTTATTTATAAAAAAATTGATGGAAAATAAATTACTGACTATTAAAGCAGCTGAAAATGTTATTCGTATTTTACCACCCCTAAATGTAAAGAAAAGTGAAATCGATGTAGCATTAAAAGTTATTAATAAAGTTTGCTTAGAATCTTAGTTTAATGAAACACTTTATAAATTTAAAAGATATATCTTCAAAAGATCTTAGAAAGATTATCGATGATGCTAAAAACAGAAAAAGATTAAGAAAAAAACTTAGCACTCTTGAGGTTGACAAAGGATCTCCGCTTAAAGGAAAAATATTGATACAAATGTTTGAAAAACCAAGCTCAAGAACAAGAATAAGTTTTTATTTGGCAATCAAGCAGTTAGGAGGGGGAACTTTAACATTAAGATCTAATGAGCTTCATTTAGGCCAAGGAGGAGAAAGTATTACCGATACTGCCAAAGTTCTCTCTACTTATGGAGATGGTTTTATGTTGAGAACTGATAGTGAAAAAAAAATGGAAGATTTTAAAAAATATTTATCAATACCTATAATAAATGGTTTAAGCCCTTTATCTCATCCTACTCAAGTATTGTCTGATATTTTCACTGTTGAAGAAATTAAAAAAAAACCTATTTCAAAATTGAATATTTGTTGGATTGGTGACTCAAATAATGTTTTGAATAGTTTAATTGCCGCCTCAGTGAAATTTTCTTTTAAGCTAAGCATTGGCTGTCCAAAAAAATTTGAACCTGGAAAAGAAATTAAAAACTGGGTCAAAAAAAATAATAAAAAAATTCATATTTATAATGATCCAAAAAAAGCAGTCTCTGGTGCTGACGTAATATTTTCAGATAAAGTAATTTCACTTAACGATAAAGTGAATAAGAAAAAAAAGATCTATGCGTTTAAAAATTTTAAAATAGATAAAAAGTTAGCTAGATTAGCAAAAAAGAATTTTATATTTTTACATTGTTTGCCTAGAGGAAATGAAGTTTCGGATGATGTTTTTTTGAGTCAAAACTCACATGTCTGGCAACAAGCGCTTAATAGAGTTCATGTTCAAAAAAGTATTTTATTATATTGTTTTGGAAAATTAAGGTAACGGTAATGGGCTTTCCGAATTTTTGTTTAAATATAGAATAACTGATGCTCTATCTTTTTCTTTTCTTAAACCAGCAAATGCCATTTTCGTACCTTTTATCCAAGCTTGAGGTTTGATTAAATAACCATTTAACTCTTCAAAAGTCCAATTTTTTGTGTAAGCAACAAGTGCTTTTGAATATTTGTAATCTTCGACGGCAGCAACTTTTCTTCCCACAACATTGTATAAAGCTGGTCCAATTTTATTTCCTCCACCTGCTTGTATCGAGTGACATGCTGAACATTTTTTAAAGATTTTTTCGCCATGCGCTAGATCAGCTTGGGCCATTAAAGCCGATATATCAACTTCGACCTTTTCCTCTTTTTGAGCTACAGAATTTTTGGAAACTTCTTCAGTTACCTCAACTTTATAACCAGAAACCTCTGGCTTTTCTACATTGAATAATAAGTTTGAGATCTTTCCAATACCAATAACTAAGAGCGCAACTAACAGAACAGCTGCAATTATTTTATTTATTTCAAAAGAATCCATTATTTTTTCTTAAGAACTCATATAACATGTTAATATTAAAATAAACTAATTAAAAAATTATTTGCGTCTGTAAGACGCATTAAACTTTAAAATGAATAACACAATTATCTTGATACCGTCTAGAATGAGCGCATCAAGGTTACCTGGAAAACCTTTACTAAAAATAAATGGCATAAGCATTATTCAGCACGTATACAACAAAGCTAAGGCGACAAATTTAGGCAAAGTTTATGTTGCTACAGAGGATGCTGAAATTCAGAATGAAATTGAGAGAAATGGTGGTAATTCGATTATGACTACTAAAAATCATCAAACAGGCACTGATAGAATTTTTGAAGCAGTAGAGAAAATTAAAGACATAGAAAATGTCAAATATGTCATTAATTTGCAGGGAGACGAACCTCAAATATCGACTGAGGATATAATAAATCTTGATAAAAATGTTAGAAAACTAAATTCTAAAATTGGTACGCTTTGCACAGATATTAAGGACAAAAAAATATTTAGTGATAAAAATATTGTAAAAGTCTCCGTAAATGAAACTTTTCGAAAAAATAATTATTCACCAGCTTTGACTTTTTTTAGAAATGCAGAACATTTTGATGAAAAAAATACCTATCATCACATTGGAATTTATCAGTATGAAATCTCGATTTTAAAGAAATTTATTAATTTCAAACAGACAGAAAATGAAAAAAAATTTAGATTGGAGCAGCTACGTGCTTTAGATAACGGTATCTCGATAGATGTTATGTATACGCAAAATTCTTCAATAGGTGTAGATACAATGGATGATTTTATGGAAATTAAAAAAATAATGGAATATAAAAAAGGTTAAATTTATGAAAATTGTATACCAAGGTTCACCTGGCGCATATTCCCACTTAGCGGCTAAAAAAATATACCCTGAGTATGAACCTATTTCGCAAAATACTTTTGAAGAATGTTTTAATCTTTGCTTAAAAAATGAGAGTTATAGAACCATTATTCCTGTAGAAAATTCAATAGCAGGAAGAGTTGCAGACATACAATATCTGATAAATAAATATAAACTCCAGATTTATGCAGAACATTTTCAACCGATCACTCATAATTTAATGATACTGCCTAGCTCAAATATGAAAAATATATCTTCAGTAAGATCGCACACCCAAGCTATTTCACAGTGTCAAAAAATTATCACAGAAAACAAGCTTGAGCCTATTATTGCAGCAGATACCGCAGGTAGTGCAAAATATATTAGTGATAACAAAATTAAAAATGAAGCTGCAATAGCATCTGAGCTAGCTGCTGAAATTTACAATTTGAAAATAGTTAAAAAGAATATTGAGGACAATAGGGGCAATGTCACGAGGTTTTTAATTATGGGCAGCAAAGCTTCTCATCCAGAATTTAAGAAAAAAAATTATATTACAAGTTGTATTTTTAAAGTAAAAAATAAACCTGCCGCTCTTTACAAATGTTTAGGTGGCTTTGCTACTAATAATGTTAATTTAAGTAAATTAGAAAGTTTCTCTGATCAAAACAGTTTTGAACAGTATTTATTTATATGCGATATTTATGGACATATTGAAGATCCAAAAATCCAAAAATCTTTAGAAGAGCTAGGATTCCATACTGTTAGTTTAGATATTCTAGGAGTTTACGAAGCAAGCGAATATAGAAAAATCTAAAAATTTACAAAGTTTTGTTGTAGACTGGAAAATATAACTGTTATAATAACTGGGGGCCAATCAGGTGGTGATACCACGAATCCCCCAGGCTTGAAAAAGAGCAAGGGTAATGAGTATTTTCCAGGTTGATTGGTCTCCTAAAAAAAATGAGCAATAATTCAAAAGTTTTAGCACTGAAATACAGACCTCAAGTCTTTAAAGATTTAATAGGTCAAGACATCATTGTAGAAACAATTGAAAAGTCCATCTCTCAAAATAAAATTCCCAATGCTTTTTTATTTACAGGAATAAGGGGTGTTGGCAAAACAACAATTGCAAGAATTTTAGCGAAATCTTTAAATTGTGGAAATTCTGAGAAAAATAATTGTTTAAAAAATAAATGTAGAAATTGTGATGAAATATCCGAGTCTAGACACATCGATGTTCTAGAAATGGATGCAGCGAGCAAAACTGGTGTTGATGATGTTAGGGACTTAATAGAATTTTCAAGATATGGACCAACATCTTCAAAATTTAAAATTTTTATAATCGATGAAGTCCACATGTTAAGTAAGCAAGCTTTTAATGCCTTACTAAAAACTCTAGAGGAACCACCTGCTTATTTAAAGTTTATTTTTGCTACAACCGAGGTTAACAAAATCCCAGTAACTGTCTTATCAAGATGTCAAAGATTTGATTTATCAAGAATCAAGTCTGAGGAATTAAGTGAATTTTTGGTAAAGGTTGCTGAAATGGAGAAAATAGATGTCAATCAAGATGTTATAAACCTTATCTCAAAAATTTCAGAAGGTTCAGTTAGAGACGCATTGTCATTATTAGATAGAATATCACTAACCAATGATGATAGCCAAAAAGGGACTATAAGCTTAGAAAGTGCAAGGGAAATATTTGGATATTTTGATAAAGAGTTTGCCATAAACCTCATAGAGAAAATATTTGATGGAGACGAAGACAAAACTCTAGATCTATACAGGCAGATTTATCAAAAAGGAATAGAACCAAAAATTTTTTTAAATGGTTTTTTGGAAATTATATATTATTTGAAAAATTTTAAAAATTTAGAAAGAGCAAGTTTTTCTACTGATTTAACTGAAAATAATTTTGCAAAAATTAAAGAAATGTCTGAGAAATTAGATGCTCATACATTACTTCTTTTCTGGCAATTTACTATAGAGACAATGGATGAAGTTAATATTGTAAACGATCCAAACTTATCTGTAGAGATGTTTTTGATACGCTTGCTTTATTTAAAAAGTAATCAAACAAAAACTGATAATGCAGCACCAAATCAAAACAATAAAATTGATAATAATTTTGAGAAAAAGAAAATAGCTGTAAATCAACTTAAATCTTCTTCTCAAGAAAAACAAAAAAAGATTTTAGATGAGCAAAAATCTATTAATAACCTTGAAATAAAATCTTTTAAGGAATTAATTGACATGTGTAATTTAAAAAAAGAATTAGAACTTAAATATGAGTTGGAAACTAATGTAAATTTAATAAACTTTAAAAATGGTTATATAGAAATTTCTTTTAACGAGAATCTAAAAAAAGATTTTGTAAAAATATTATCATCCAAGCTTTATGAGTGGACCAATACCAGATGGATTATTTCTCTTTCACAAAATAAAGGACAAGAAACAATTAAAAGAACATCAGAAGGGGAGAAAAAGAATAATTTAAAAAATTTTGAACAAACAGATATGTTCAATAATATTAAAAACTCGTTTCCTGACGCTGAATTGATAGATGTAAAAGATAACAAGGATGACTGATTTTAATAAAATTTTAGATAAGGCAAAAGAGATAGAAGAAAAGATAAAGGATAGTCAAGAAAAAATTAAACAAATTAAAGCGGAAGGTTCATCTGGTGGTGGTTTAGTTAAAGTTATACTAAACGGTAATAGTGAAATAGAAAAAATAGATATTTCTGAAAAAATCTTTTCTGAGGACAAGACTATGTTAGAAGATTTAATTGTGGCTGCTCATAATGAAGCAAAAAAAAATTTAAAAACTAAAACTACTGAAGAAATAACAAAAGCTACTGGTAATTTTGGCATTCCAGGCTTTAAGTGGCCTTTCTGAGTATGAATAATCTCACCGAAATAGAGGAATTAATAAAAATAATTTCTAAACTTCCAGGACTTGGACCAAAGTCCGCAAAAAGAATAGTTTTAAAATTAATTAATAATCGTGAGGAGTTAATAAAACCAATGGCGAAAACATTGGCGGAGGTTTATAAAAATGTATCTCGTTGTAAAATTTGTGGGACTTTGAAAAGCAAATCCATAGAATGTAGTTTCAGTGATTGTAACTTTATTGAGAGTAAATTTGATAAAATTTGTGTTGTTGAAAATATTTCTGATCAATGGAGCATTGAAAGTTCAAATATTTATAAGGGTTATTTCCACATTTTAGGGGGGACTATTTCTTCAGCGGGACAAAATAAAGAGGATTTATTAGTTAGCTCTTTGGTGGAAAGGGTAAAAAAAGATAAAATTAAAGAGGTTATTTTAGCTACAAGCGCAACTGTGGAAGGTCAAACGACCGCATATTATATTCAAGATAGCTTAAAAAATTTAAATATTAAAATAACCAAGTTGGCACAAGGTTTACCTGTGGGTGGTGAAATAGAAAGTTTGGATGATGGAACCTTAAATTCTGCTTTCAAAAATAGGACAACTATCTAGAGGGACTTAAATTTTTTTTTATAGATCTGTTCAAGTGCAATAAAGGTTCCGTATAACCTGATGATTGGTCCTTACCTTTAAAAACCAAGTCACAAGCAGTTTTAAAAGCAATAGATTTATCAAAATTATCAGACATATTTTTGTATTCAGGATCATTTTTGTTTTGATCGTCTACTATTTTTGCCATTTTTTTTAATGTTTCTAATACCTGATTGGGAGTACATATATTATGATGTAACCAGTTAGCAATATGCTGAGAAGATATTCTTAAAGTTGCACGATCCTCCATTAGACCGATATTGTTTATGTCTGGAACTTTTGAACAACCTACACCACTATCTATCCATCTTACAACGTATCCCAATATCCCTTGGCAATTATTTTCAAGTTCAGTTTTAATTTCATCCATTGACCAGTTTGGACCTCGAATAATTGGTAATTTTAAAAGATTATCTAAGTCAAATTTTCTTTTATTAGATAGTTTTTTATGAACTTTGAAAACGTTAACTTTGTGATAATGAGTTGCATGTAAAGTTGCTGCAGTTGGCGAAGGAGTCCAGGCACAATTCGCTCCAGAAGAAGGATGTCCTATTTTTTCATTTAACATATCTGCCATTCTATCTGGCGCAGCCCACATTCCTTTTCCAATTTGTGCTTTACCAGAAAAACCACATTCCAATCCAACAACAACATTATTGTTCTCATATGCTTTAATCCAATCAGAATTTTTTATATCACCTTTCTTAATCACTGGACCCGACTCCATAGATGTATGTATCTCATCACCAGTTCGATCTAAAAACCCAGTATTAATAAAAACAACTCTTTTTTTTACATTTCTAATACACTCTTTTAAATTAGCACTTGTTCGTCTTTCCTCATCCATTATCCCAATTTTGATTGTATTCTTTTTCATTTTTAAAATATTTTCAACATGACTAAAAATTTCATCAGCAAATGCGACTTCATCTGGTCCATGCATCTTTGGTTTAACAATATAAATTGAATTTTTTCTTGAGTTCCCTTTTTTAATAAAATCATGCAAACACGATGCAGAAATTATAAAGGCGTCCATAATACCCTCAGGAACCTCTGATTTATCTGATAATAAAATTGAAGGGTTTTTCATTAAGTGCCCGACATTTCTATTTAATAAAAGAGCTCTTCCATGCAATTTAAATTTTTTTCCATTTTGAGAAATGTAATTTCTATCTGAATTTAAAACTCTTTTATATTTTTTTCCTAATTTTTCAAATTTGACCTGCAAATTTCCCTTCATTAGACCCAACCAGTTTCTGTAGCCCAGCACTTTGTCACTTGCATCTACTGCCGCAACACTATCTTCATGATCTATGATTGTTGAGACAGCGGATTCTATTACTAGATCACTAAGCCCAATGGGATCGTTGTTTGCATGGAAAGCGTAAGGATTAATAATTAATTCTACATGAAGCCCATTATTAATAAGCAAAACACCTTTAAGACCTTTTTTATCTTGTCGATATCCTTTAAACTGCTTCTTATTTTTCAAAGATATAGTTTTTTTACCAATTTTTAAAATTAATTTATGTTTTACAATTTTTAATTGACTAAGTTTTTTCCATGAAGCATTTTTTAATGGAAAAATTTCATCTAAGAAATCTCTACAATAATTAATGACTTTACCTCCACGGACAGGATTATATCTGTTGTCAAGTTTTTCAGAGCCGATTGCATCTGTTCCATATAAAGCATCATATAAACTTCCCCATCTCGCATTTGCAGCATTTAAAGCGTATCTTGCATTTGAAATTGGAACTACTAGTTGGGGACCTGGTGTTTTTGATATTTCTTCATCAACATTTTCTGTTTGAATTTTGAAGTTTTTTCCCTCTTTTTTTAGATAGTTAATAGAATATAAAAACTTTTTATATGCCGCTAAATTGAACTCATTATCTTTGTTTTGTACATGCCAATCATCAATTTTTTTTTGAATACTTTCTCTAATATCAATCAACTTTTCATTTTTTGGTTTTAAAATGTGTAAAGATTTTTCAAAACCACTCCAAAAATTTTTTGGCTTTATTTTTGTGCCCTTAAGAACCTCGTTGTTTACAAACTTTAATAGCTCTTTTGATACATAAAGACTTCCAACACTCGTGTATTCTTTTAAATTTTTAGTTTTCATAGTTAAAAATTATCTTAGAAATTAATAAATTAACATATATAATAATTACACACTAATAAAAGTAATCATTTTATTGCCATTTTTAAATATTAGTGGATATTTAATTATGAAAAATTATTTGAATTTTGAAAAAGATATAAAATCCTTAGAAAACGAGATTGAAAAACTTCAAGATCCATTTGCTAAAGATGGCATCACACAAGTTGAAACTGGAAAACTGGCAAAACTTCAGAATGATTTAAGTTCTAAACTAAATGAAATCTATTCAAACCTTGATCCATGGCAAACAACAATGGTAGCTCGTCATGAAGATCGCCCTAAATCAAAATTTTTTATTGATAATCTTTTTGAGGATTTCTTTCCAATTCATGGTGATCGGTTATTTGGGGAGGACAAATCTTTGATTTCTGGATTAGCGACTTTTCAAAATAAATCTGTAATGGTGATTGGACAAGAAAAAGGTGAGGATCTTGATACTAGAATTGAAAGAAATTTTGGAATGATGAAACCGGAGGGATATCGAAAATCAATTAGACTGATGAAGTTAGCTGATAAATTCAACTTACCAATTATTTTATTTATAGATACCCCTGGCGCGTATCCTGGAGTTGGAGCAGAGGAGAGAGGTCAAGCCGAAGCAATAGCAAGATCAATAGAATGCTCAATGTCGGTTGGTGTGCCTACAATTTCAATTATTATTGGTGAGGGAGGATCTGGTGGCGCAATAGCATTAGCATCCTCAAATAAAATTATAATGTTAGAAAACGCAATTTATTCAGTAATATCCCCAGAAGGATGTGCATCTATTTTATGGAGAGATCCAACAAAAACTCTAGAAGCTGCAAAAGCAATGAAACTTACTTCTAAAGATCTTTTGAATTTAAAAATTATTGATGAAATAATTCCTGAACCAACGGGAGGAGCTCACAGAGATAAAAACCTAATTTTAGAAAATGTAAAATTGTCTATTGATAAAAATTTAAATGAGTTAAGCAATCTTTCTAAAGCTGAAATTATATCTCGTAAAAAAGAAAAATTTTTAGAAATCGGTAGGGACAGGGGTTTAACAGAGGGTGTTTCTATTTCAAATAAATTATCAATTAATTTTACAAACGTGAGTAAATTGAAAAAAGTTTTATTTAAATACAAATATTTTTTTATAGGATCGATATTTATTTTAGCAGCTTTTCTTTTTCTCTTAAAATAATACTAAAATTAACTGGAATCTTATCTTCTTTTTTCTACGATTTTTAAATTTAGCAAAATCATTACTATGTCTTGCCTAATTTTATTTAGCAGTGTTTCAAAAGAATGAAACGCCTCCTTTTTGTACTCGACCAAGGGATCTCTTTGTCCATAAGACCTTAAACCTATAACTTGACGTAACTGCTCTAAATACTGAATATGATTTTTCCAATTTAAATCAATTAACTGCAAAAAGATTTTCTTTTCTATTTCCTTTGAGCCTTCCTCTCCTAAATAAGCACTTCTTTCCTCTCTCTTTTTTTAAAATTTGAATTTATAGAGTTGGTTATTTCTTTGTCACTTAGACTTTTAAACCTCTCATCTAAATTGTCTTTTTCACCAAAAAGAGTGTTAACTCTATTGGTATGAGCTTTATTTTCAAAAAATGATGGAGATTTTTCTCTTTGTTTAATTAGATCCTCAATTTCGTCTTTTAAAAAGTTATCTATAGTTTCAAACACATTCTGTTTTTCTAAAACTTCTCTCCTCTGATTAAATATTACATGCCTCTGATCATTAAGTACATCGTCAAACTTTAATAAAGTTTTTCTAATATCGAAGTTTCTAGCCTCAACTTTTTGCTGCGCTCTTTCCAAGGCTTTGTTGATCCAAGGATGATCAATACTCTCTCCATCTTTTAAACCAAGTTTTTCTAATATCTTATTAATAGATTCTGAACCAAAAATTCTCATTAAATCATCTTCCAGGCTTACATAAAAAATTGAATTACCTTCATCACCCTGTCTTCCAGCTCTTCCTCTAGCTTGGTTATCAACTCTTCTAGACTCCATTCTCTCCGTACCTATAACAAAAAGCCCTCCTAGTTTTTTAATTCTTTCCTTGTTATCTTTTAAATTATCTGAATCTTTTCCGCCTAATTTGATATCCACACCTCTACCTGAGATACTTGTTGTAATTATCACCGAATTTAATTTACCTGCGTTGGCAATAATCTCAGCCTCCTTTTCATGATTTTTTGCGTTTAGAACAGTATGAGGAATTTTATTTTTTTTAAACAAACCTGAATAAATCTCAGATTTATCAACACTAGATGTAAAAATAAGCAATGGTTGACCTTTTGAATTCAACATTTTAACTTTAGAAATAATTGCATCTTGCTTTTCTTTTTCTGTTCTAAAAATCTGATCGTTCCAATCTTTTCTAATCATTTCTTTATTTGTTGGAATAACAACTACATTAAGATTGTAAATTTCATAAAATTCCTGACTTTCTGTAACAGCAGTACCAGTACATCCTGCAAGTTTTTTATATAATTTAAAATAATTTTGATAGGTAATCGATGCAAGTGTCTGATTTTCCATTTGGACTTTTAAGTTTTCTTTAGCCTCCAAAGCCTGATGAAGTCCATCACCATACCTTCTACCTTCAAGAATTCTTCCCGTAAGCTCATCAACAATTTTGATTTTACCATCTACTTCAACATAGTCTTTATCTTTTGAAAAAAGATGATTTGCTTTCAAGGCTTGATTAACGTGATGTACAAGGTTTAAATTAGCTGGATCATAAAAATTATTATTTTTAAGTATTCCAATATTACTTAATAATTTTTCTATAGTGTTTATTCCTTCATTAGTTAAGGTGACATTCTTATCTTTTTCATCTAATTCATAATCACTTGGTTTTAATTTTGTTACAAGTTTATTTATAGCTTTATATTGATTACTCGTTTCATCTGACTGTCCGGAAATAACCAACGGTGTCCTAGCTTCGTCTATTAGACAAGAATCTATTTCATCTACAATAGCAAAGCTGTGATCTCTTTGTACTAATTTGTTTGATGAATATTTCATATTATCTTTTAAATAATCGAAACCAAGCTCACTATTTGTTGCGTAAGTAATATTTTTCAAATAATTTTCTCTTCTTTCATCATCAGATTGATCATTGTTAATATAACCTGCACTTAAACCAAGAAAATTATAAATTTTTGACATGTTCTCACAATCTCGCTTTGCTAAATAATCGTTTACTGTAACAACATGAACACCCTTTCCAGAAAGGGCATTTAAATAGGCTGCTAATGCAATTGTGATTGTCTTTCCCTCTCCAGTTTTCATTTCTGCTATTTTACCCTGATGTAATGCAATCCCTCCTAGCAATTGAACATCAAAGTGTCTTTCATTTCTTGATCTATGAGAAGCCTCTCTTACGTACGCAAAAGCTTCAGGCAAAATTTCATCGAGAGTTTTTCCACTTTGAATTTTATTCTTTAGTTCATCAGTTTTATTTGGAAAATCACTATCTTTTATCTTGGCAACATCATTTTCGAGTGAGTTTATTTTTTCTATAATTTTCTTGAACTTTGAAAGTTCGATATCATTGTTGCTCTTAAATATTTTGCTTATAAAGCTTAATGGATTTAACATTTTTTTTTGATATATAATTAATTATTAATCGATTATATAGTTATAAATTAATTTTTTTAAATAGAATGCCTTTAAATTTAAGCAATTTTTTATTATCCAAAAAGGAAAAGTCGAAAATGGCTGACTTTCAGGACTTAGACCATATTGATGGTGTCTCAGTTTCTACAACTTCAGCTAATTTATATAATAACGATAGAGATGATTTAGTCCTTTTTTATTTCAGACATGGCGCTGAACATGCATCTGTCTATACCCAATCACAAGTAATTTCTGAGAACATAAAGTGGAATAAGAAAATAAAGACAAAAAAGATTCGTGCTCTCTTAGTAAATACAAGAAATGCAAACGCACTTACTGGAAAAAAAGGATATGAAGCTCTTAAAGAAATCTCAGAGGAATTATCGACAAATTTAACAAATAAACAAAAAGAGGACGAAGACAATCCAAAAAAAATAAAATCAAATGAAGTTTTGTTTGGATGCACTGGTACAATAGGTGAAATATTTCCAAAAGAGAAAATTAAGTCTTCAATAAAAAATTTGGTAGATAAGATAAAGTATACGCAAAATAAGTATTTATGGATAAAAGCTGCCATGGGTATTTTAACAACTGATTTAAAACCAAAACTTGCTATGGAAGAATGTAATATTGGAAATACAAAAGTAAAGATTTATGGTCTTGCAAAAGGATCTGGAATGATTTTTCCAAATATGGGAACAACTTTGGCATATATTTTTACTGACGCAGACCTTTCCTCAAATGTATTAAAAAAGATATTGAAAAAAAACATTCAAAACACTTTTAATGCAATTAGTTGTGATGGTGATACCAGCACAAATGATATGGTAACAATTTTTTCAACAGGAAAGGCAAAAAATAAACTTGTTAATAATATAAATGATATGAAACTAAAAGATTTTGATTTAGCTCTAAATAATGTTTTATTAAATTTAGCTAAAAGAGTTGTGAGTGATGGTGAAGGTGCCTCAAAGTTTATAAAGATTAATTCTTTAAAGTGTTCTAGTGAAAGTGATGCGAAAAAAATATCATTTTCAATTGCTAACTCACCATTAGTAAAAACAGCCATCACAGGAGAAGATCCAAATTGGGGAAGAATACTAATGGCAGCTGGTAAAGCAGGCGTAGAGTTTGAGATAGATCGAGTAAACTTATTTATAGGAGATTATAAAATTTTGGACAAAGGACAGCTAAATAAAAATTATATCGAAAAAGATGTTGCGGATTATATGAAGCAAGATAATTTAGAAATCTCAATTGAGATTAATAACGGTAACAAAAGTTTTACTTGTTACACGATGGACTTTACTCAAAAATATATATCTATTAACTCAGATTATAGAAGTTAAAGGTTGAAAAAAAGAAAGGTATTATTACTTACACCATATGATTAAATATAAATTAATTTGTAAAAATTGTAACAACATTTTTGACAGTTGGTTTTCTAGTTCTAAAGAATATGAGAAATTAAAAAAGAGAAAATATTTGAACTGTGACATTTGCGATTCTCGAAAAATAGAAAAAGCTCTTATGGCACCAAATGTGTTAAATAGCTCAGAACTTAAGAGAAATGATATAAATAAAATTAAGGATATCAAGTTAAAGTTAAAAGAATTTAAAAAGTTCATAAAAGATAATTTCAAATATGTTGGAGATAATTTTGCTTATGAGGCAAGGTCAATACATTATGACATAAAAAAGAAAAACAAAGCAATTTACGGAAAAGCATCACTAAAGGAAATAGAAGATCTCAAACAAGAGGGTATTCAAACTCAGGAGTTTCCTTGGATAGAGGATAAAGAAAATTAAGTTTTAGAAAATTCTGCAAGATAATTCACAGAGCTATCTTCAGATACAATCCACTCGTTTTTTAGAACATCAAACTTTACACCAATTAAGTTATTCAAATTTAATGAATTATTTCTACAAATGTTAATTAAATCTTCAGGTTTTAAAAATTTGTTCCAGTCATGAGTACCTATAGGCAACCATTTTAAGATATATTCAGCACCAATTATTGCAAAAAAATAGGACTTTAATGTTTTATTTAAAGTTGCAATAAACATTAAACCATTTTTCCTTAAAAGTTCTGAGCTTTTTAATAAAAAAAAATTAACATTATCTACGTGTTCAACTATCTCCATATTTAATACCACATCAAATTTTTCTTTCGCAACAAATTTCTCTGGAGATGAGCAGTAATAATTTATATTTAATTTACTCTTTTCCAAATGCATTTTAGCAATTTTGATGTTTTTGTCTGAAGCATCTATACCTGTAACTGTTGCGCCCAATCTTGAAAGGGGTTCACTTAAAAGACCTCCACCACATCCAATATCTAATATTTTAATATCTTTTAAAGGTAATTTCTCCGATTTACTTCCAAATTTTTTAG
This sequence comes from uncultured Pelagibacteraceae bacterium, assembly GCA_902588835.1. GTDB lineage: Bacteria > Pseudomonadota > Alphaproteobacteria > Pelagibacterales > Pelagibacteraceae > Pelagibacter. The sequence continues at coordinate 52,041 of CACIQQ010000006.1, forward strand.
CAATTGTATCTTTAATATATCTAAGTCTGACTGGATTAAAATTATGTAATGGTTTAAACTTACCCTCGGGGTCCCACCACTCATCAGCTAACTTTGAAAATTTATCAATTTCCTTTTTATTAATAGTGTCTTTTTTCATTGGTTGTTGACTTTACAATTTAGATGTATTTTATCTAAATATAAAAATTTAAATATAAAATATCAATGAAAATAATTGTTTTAAAATTTGGTGGAACGTCAGTTGGTACATTAGATAGAATTACAAAGATATCTAAAATAATCATTTCGTACATAAAAAAAAAATACAAAGTTATTGTTGTAACTTCTGCAATGAGTGGTGTTACTAATGAACTTATTAAAAAAGCCAAAAAAATTTCTAAAAATTTTCCAAACTCCGAAAGAGATGTCCTGTTATCCACTGGCGAACAAATGTCTAGCGCTTTAATAGCTGGAAAGTTATGTGAATTAGGCTTTGTTTCAAGATCTTGGATGTCATGGCAGATCCCTATTATAACACGAGGTAATTATAGTTCTGCAAGAATTTTAAAAATTGGTACAAATCAGATAAAAAAATATTTAAAAAAAGGTGGCACACCAGTAATAACTGGTTTTCAAGGTATAAATAAAGAAAATAGAATTACCACTTTTGAAAGAGGGGGCAGTGATGCAAGTGCAATTATGCTTGCTAAGTTTTTTAAAGCTAAAAGGTGTATAATTTATACTGATGTTGAAGGAGTTTATACAACTGATCCAAATTTAACAAAAAAAGCTAAAAAAATAAAAGTATTATCTTACGAAGAGATGTTAGAAATGTCTTCACTTGGTGCTAAAGTAATGCAGCCAGCCTCAATTCAGGATGCAAAATTAAATAAAGTAAAGATTGATGTTAAATCATCATTTACAAATAAACCGGGGACACAAATAATCGGAAGAAATAAGATTAAAAATGTGAATATAATCAGGGGCGTATCTTTTACTAAAAATGATGCAAAAGTTAGTCTTCTTGGTGTGAAGGATAAACCAGGGGTCGCTGCAGCAATATTTGAGCCATTTTATAAAAATTCTATAAATGTTGACATGGTTGTTCAAAATATTTCATCAGACGGCAAACAAACAGATTTAACTTTTACAATTAAGTCTGATGATCTTTTAAAAACTAGAAGACTCATATCCAAAAATAAAAAAATTAAATTTAAGAAACTAATTGTAGATAAAAATGTTGCAAAAGTTTCAATTGTTGGAGTTGGAATGATTACAACACCAGGGGTTACTTACCGAATGTTCAAGGCATTGGCGAATAAAAAAATTAACATTCTTGTAATTTCTACCTCAGAAATAAAGATATCTGTTTTAATTCAAATTAAAAATTTAAAAAAATCGGTTGAATTATTGCATAAAGAATTTAATTTAAATAAATGAGTTATAAAGAATTTAGGGATATAAAAAGAAAAAAAACAAAAGAGATTAATGTTGGTGACGTAAAAATCGGTGGAGACAATCCAATTACAGTTCAGACAATGACAAATACTTTAACTACCAATGTTAAAGAAACTATTAATCAAATTAATGACTGCGCGGAGGAAGGTGCTGAGCTAGTTAGAGTTTCATGTCCCGATGAGGAGTCAACAATTTCTCTAAAAGAAATAGTAAAAAATAGTAAAGTTCCAATTGTTGCCGATATTCATTTTCATTACAAAAGAGCTATAGAGGCAGCTAAAAGCGGTGCAAAATGTTTGAGGATAAATCCAGGAAATATTGGTCAAAAAGAAAAAATTAAACAAGTAATAACAGCAGCTAAAGACTACAACTGTGCATTAAGGATTGGAGTTAATGCTGGTTCTTTAGAAAAAGATATTTTAGAAAAATATAAAGGACCTTGTCCAGATGCTTTAGTAGAAAGTGCAATGAGGAATATAAAGCTTATAGAGGATGAAGACTTTTTTAATTTTAAAGTAAGCGTCAAATCATCAGATGTTTTTCTATCAGTAGCTTCTTACAGACTTCTCTCAACTAAGACAGATTACCCTTTACACTTAGGAGTAACAGAGTCAGGTAGTTTTGTCCCAGGAAGTGTCAAAACTTCAATAGGTTTAGGCTCGCTTTTGATGGAAGGAATTGGTGATACAATTAGAGTTTCTCTATCCGATGATCCAATTAAAGAAGTTAAAATAGGTAACGAAATATTAAAATCCCTAAATTTAAGAAATAGGGGAGTAAAAGTTATTTCATGTCCCTCTTGTGCGCGTCAAGGTTTTGAAGTAATTGACGTAGTAAAAAAATTAGAAGAAAAATTATCACATATTAAGACACCTTTAACCTTATCGATAATCGGTTGTGTCGTAAATGGACCTGGTGAAGCAGCCTCAGCTGATATTGGAATTACCGGCGGGGGCAAGGATAGCAATATGTTATACTTGAATGGTATTCAAAAAGAAAAATTAAAAAATGAAGAGATAATTTCCAAAGTAGTAGCATTGGTTGAGAAAAAAGAAAAAGACATTAAAAATAAAATTTAATGATACCATTTGATAAGGTAAGGGAGATAATAAAAAAACATGAGATTCTTGAAAAAGAGCTATCATCTGGTGCAATCGAAAAAAAATTATTTGCATCCAAATCAAAAGAGTATTCAGAATTAAACGCAATAATTAATAATGCGAAAGACTACATTACATTTGATAAAACAAGGGATGATCTTAAAAAGATTATTAGCGATGAAAATAACGATAAAGAAATGGTAGAGTTAGCTAAGATTGAACTTAATGAACTTGAAGTAAAAAAAGAAAAAAATGAGACTAAACTGAAATTATTTTTGTTACCAAAAGACGAAGCAGATACCAAAAATGCAATAATAGAAATACGTGCCGGAACAGGTGGATTAGAGGCAAGTTTGTTCGCGTCAGACCTTTTTAAAATGTATGAAAAAGTAAGCCAAAAGAAAAAATGGTCTTTAGAAATAATAAGTATATCTAAAAGTGATGCAGGTGGACTTAAGGAAGTGATTGCTTCAATAAAGGGAAGAAATATTTATTCATCGCTTAAATATGAAAGCGGAGTTCATAGAGTTCAAAGAGTCCCTGACACCGAAACACAAGGAAGAGTTCATACATCAGCTGCAACCGTGGCTGTATTACCAGAAGCAGAAGAGGTGGATATTAAAATTGAAGAAAAAGATTTAAGAATCGATGTATTTAGAAGTAGTGGTCCAGGTGGGCAAAGTGTGAACACCACGGACTCAGCTGTCAGAATTACACATATACCAACAGGAATTGTTGTTAGTCAGCAAGATGAAAAATCTCAGATTAGAAATAAAGAGAAGGGTCTTAAAATTTTAAGGTCAAGAATTTATGAATTTGAAAGAAATAAAAGGGATGAGGAAAGAGCGAAAGACCGAAAAAATAAAATTGGATCAGGAGATAGATCTGAAAGAATAAGAACATATAATTTTCCGCAAGGTAGAGTCACAGATCATAGAGTAAATTTAACCTTGCACAAATTAGAGGAGTTTATGGAAGGAGAAATTTTCGATGAAATGATTGATAATTTAAGCCTTCAAGCTCAGGAAGATGAATTAAAAAAATTATCATGAAAATTTTAAACAATTTAAAAGAAGGTGGTGAAATTCTCAAAAGAAACAACATATCTTCTTATAAAATTGACTGTGAAATTTTAATGTCAAAAACTCTAAATATCTCAAGAGAAGATGTTCTTCTAAATCTAGAAAAAAATTTGAAAAAAGAGGAAAAAGAAAAATATTTTAATCTAATTAATAGAAGAAAAAAAAAGGAACCGATTGCCTATATAATAAACAAAAAAAGTTTTTGGAGGGATAATTTTATAACAAATAAAGATGTGCTTATACCACGTCCCGATTCAGAGCATTTAGTAGAGCAGACACTTAAATTAATAAAAAAAAATCAAGCGAAAAGAATTCTTGATGTAGGAGTAGGCTCTGGATGTTTGTCAATATCTATTTTAAAAGAGAGACCATATTGTAAATTTGATGCAATAGATCCATCTGAAAGTGCTTTAAAATTGGCTAAAACTAATGCAAATTTACATCAATTACTACATAGAATTAAATTTCACAAAAGAGATGTTGACAATTTTTATTACGATAAATATGATTTAATAATAAGTAATCCTCCATATATTAATAAACACAAAATAAAATATTTGGGTACAATTAATTATGAACCAAAGATTGCTTTAGATGGTGGAGTAGATGGTTTAGAAGTAATTAGAAAAGTTATTTCAAAATCAAAACACATACTAAAAAATAATGGTAAACTTATCCTTGAAATTGGATACGATCAGAAATACAAAGTGATTAATTTCTTAAAAAAGAAAAATTTTTTTATTAATAAAATAATCAAGGATTATGGAAATAATATAAGATGTATAGTATCTACAAAAATAAGTTAAACAACATATGAGACAATTTAAAAACAATTTAAAAAGAAATAGAGGAAGAAATCACTCTGATAGATCATTTAAAAGAGGTCCTGATGTAGACAGATTAAATGGTAATTTTGTAAACAATGATAATTCGTTCAGAAGAAAAATGAATAGAAGCAATGGAAATGTTCAAAAATTAATTTCCAAATATAACGATCTTGCGAGAGAAGCTTTATCTAACGGCGATAAAATTTTGTCTGAAAACTATTTTCAATATGCTGATCACTTCTTAAGAGTTTCATTGGAACAAAAAGAAAAAGACGCTTCTTAAAAAATACTAATAAATTTTTGTTATTAAATCTGACTTTAACACATCAGTTTTTATTCTTACAATCTCAAAGTTTTCTCTAACTGGACCTTTAAGAGATTTACCTGGGGGCAACTTAAGTGTTTGTGAGTTCACTTTTTTTCCATTTTCAATTACTTCATAGTGCAAGTGTGGTCCAGTTGACATACCTGTTGAACCAACAAATCCAATAATCTGTCCTTGTTTAACTCTGTATCCAGGCACTGCAAGATTTGAAAATTTTGACATGTGTGCATAAATTGTTTGATAAGTTGTGTTATGTTTTATTTTTACACAATTGCCTCCTCCGCCACACCATCCAGCTTTAATTATTATCCCGTCACCAGAAGCCATGATAGGCGTTCCCAAAGGAGCGGCAAAGTCAGTACCACGATGCATTTTGTTAAATCCAAGAATTGGATGTTTTCTCATCCCGAATGGAGAGGATAATCTTGCTCCATTGATTGGAGTTTTCATTAATGCTTTTTTTATACTTTTACCGTTTTCATCGTAATGCCCATAGAATTTTTTATCTGGATAAAAATATAGTTGATTTGTTTGTCCTCTTAAAACTAAATTTGCATATATTATTTCTCCAGTACTAAACACTTCATTATTTTCGTCGATAAATGTTTCATATATAATTTGATATGAGTCATTTTTTCTTATATCTCTCTGAAAATCGACTTGAAAACCATAAAGTCTTGCAAACTCAATAATTATATTAGGATTAATATCTTGCTTGGTTGCTGAATTATATAGACTTGATTTTATTACACCCTCTTTTAGAATTAATTTTTTAGTTAGGTTTGTTACTATTTCTTCTTTTTGAAGTTTTTCAGTTTCTAAATTCTTTACTATTTGTATTTTTCTTGTTTTTGAAACAGGAATAAGTAAGCTTAATATTTTTTTGCTATCTTTGTCAGAGTTATCTAATACTATATTTATTATTTGTTTCGATCTAATTTTATTTGTATCTTTTTTGTCTAAGATGCCAAATATCTTTTTTATTTCTTCATCCTTTACTGAGAATTCCTTTAATATATCTTTGAGAGTTTGACCACTTCTGACAGAGTAATCTATTTCTTCATACTTAGGGGTCAAATTAAAAAAAACATGATTTATCGTTTTTTTGAAGTAAGTGTTTCTTAGAATTTTTAGGTACTCGTTATCTATTTCTTTACTTTGATGTTTGTAAAGTTGAATAATTAATGTTGAAATTACAACAAGAAGTATCAGAAGAAAAACTTCAGTATTTTTTCTAATTAATGATAAAACCTTAAGTTGAATAAATTTCATAAGATTTCTATAATTTATTGCCTATAAAAAAACCAGCTCAAAAAGCCCACGTTTTTATTGACTTTTTAATCATATTTTCTTTTATAATACCTTGATTTACTAATGATTTGTACTATAAGCAATCTCTCCAAACAATGAAAATTGTTAATTATTAGGGTCAAACCTAATTAGCTATTTGAAAAAGTAAGATTTTAAGAAGAGAAGTGTGGACGGTTAAGGTTACCGAAATTTGTCGTACACACTTCAACATTATATAAATTTATTCTTAGATTTATATAGAAGCTAGTGTGCGCCGTTTTTAAACTTGAGAGTTTGATCATGGCTCAGAACGTACGCTGGCGGCACGCCTAATACATGCAAGTCGAACGAAGTAGCAATACTTAGTGGCAGACGGGTGAGTAACATGTAGGTATCTTCCCATTGGTGAGGAATAACACGAGGAAACTTGTGCTAATACCTCATAAGTCTTCACGGAGAAAGCTTTACGCGCCGATGGATGAGCCTGCACTTGATTAGTTAGTTGGTAGGGTAATGGCCTACCAAGACAATGATCAATAGCTGATTTGAGAGGATGATCAGCCACATTGGGACTGAGACACGGCCCAAACTCCTACGGGAGGCAGCAGTAGGGAATCTTGCACAATGGGGGAAACCCTGATGCAGCGATGCCGCGTGAGTGAAGAAGGCCTTTGGGTTGTAAAGCTCTTTCGTCGGGGAAGAAAATGACTGTACCCGAATAAGAAGGTCCGGCTAACTTCGTGCCAGCAGCCGCGGTAATACGAAGGGACCTAGCGTAGTTCGGAATTACTGGGCTTAAAGAGTTCGTAGGTGGTTAAAAAAGTTGGTGGTGAAATCCCAGAGCTTAACTCTGGAACTGCCATCAAAACTTTTTAGCTAGAGTGTGATAGAGGAAAGCAGAATTTCTAGTGTAGAGGTGAAATTCGTAGATATTAGAAAGAATACCGATTGCGAAGGCAGCTTTCTGGATCATTACTGACACTGAGGAACGAAAGCATGGGTAGCGAAGAGGATTAGATACCCTCGTAGTCCATGCCGTAAACGATGTGTGTTAGACGTTGGAAATTTATTTTCTGTGTCGCAGCGAAAGCAATAAACACACCGCCTGGGGAGTACGACCGCAAGGTTAAAACTCAAATGAATTGACGGGGACCCGCACAAGTAGTGGAGCATGTGGTTTAATTCGAAGATACGCGCAGAACCTTACCAACACTTGACATGTTCGTCGCGACTTTAAGAGATTAAAGTTTTCGGTTCGGCCGGACGAAACACAGGTGCTGCATGGCTGTCGTCAGCTCGTGTCGTGAGATGTTGGGTTAAGTCCCGCAACGAGCGCAACCCTCACTTTTAGTTGCCATCATTTAGTTGGGCACTCTGAAAGAACTGCCAGTGATAAGCTGGAGGAAGGTGGGGATGACGTCAAGTCCTCATGGCCCTTACGTGTTGGGCTACACACGTGCTACAATGGCATTTACAATAGGAAGCAAAACGGCGACGTTAAGCAAATCCTAAAAAAATGCCTCAGTTCGGATTGTACTCTGCAACTCGAGTACATGAAGCTGGAATTACTAGTAATCGCGGATCAGCGCGCCGCGGTGAATACGTTCCCGGGTCTTGTACACACCGCCCGTCACACCATGGGAGTTGGTTCTACCTTAAGGCAAAGTTTAAAACCTTTGACCACGGTATAGTCAGCGACTGGGGTGAAGTCGTAACAAGGTAGCCGTAGGGGAACCTGCGGCTGGATTACCTCCTTTCTAAGGATGAATAAAATTTTTTATAATTTTATTCTAAATATTTAACAGGCTAATGTTGACCGTCCGCACTTCTCTTTTTAATTTTTGTGTTTCTCTTAAAAACAATGAGGGCCGGTAGCTCAGTTGGTTAGAGCACACCCTT
>CACIQQ010000006.1:65000-90056 GCA_902588835.1 uncultured Pelagibacteraceae bacterium
TGTTCATAAATAAAATATTTATAATGTCTGAGATAGCCGCCAAAAATTTCATCACCGCCCTCACCATTAATTAGAACTTTAAATCCTTTATCTGCAATTTTTTTTTTCATAATAAATTGAAATAGTTTAGGAGCATGTGCAACCGGTTCGTCATAAAAAAAAATACTTTTTTCAATTATGTTTTTCAGATCTTCATTATGAATTTTAACAAATTGGTGGTTTATGTCTTTTTTTTTTAAAAATTTTTTAATTATCAAATTTTCATCATTTCCAACTTCTTTTTTCATCGAAAGGGAAAAAGCATTTACTTTAAAATTGTTTAGATATGCGCTCATTACAAGTGATGATGAGTCCAGCCCACCAGATAATGCAAAAGCAATAGGTACATCTGATTTAAGGTGCATCTTAAGATTTTGATCATATAAAAAATTAAATTCATTTTCATCGAACCTAAGATTTTTGGTAAAATCTAAATTCCAATATTTTCTTATTTTTAAAAAATTATTTTCATCTAATATTCCATAACTTGATTGAGGAAAGGAGAAAATTTCTTTATAAAAAGTTTGTTTACTATCATCACTAAAAGATCTTAAAAGATATTTTTCTACTGATTTTTTGTTTTCTTCAGCTTCACCTTTTAAAAATATAATATCTTTAATTTCTGAGCTTATAATATAACCTCCTAAAAATTTGCTGTAATATAGAGGTTTTTGTCCAAACCTATCTCTAAATAAATATGTCTTTTTTTTTTTTAAATCAAAAATAACAATTGAAAACATTCCTCTTAATTTTTTGGCAAAATCTATTCCATAATACTTAAATGATTCAAACACCACCTCCGTATCTGAATTAGTTTTAAAAATAATACCTTTTCCCAATAAATCTTTTTTTAATTCAAGGTAGTTGTAGATTTCTCCGTTATACATCATTACAAAATTATCATCCAAAAATGGTTGATTAGCTGTATCTGCCATTTCAATTATTTTCAGTCTTCTAAACAAAGCTAGAATTTTTTTATTTAAATACAATTGAATATTATCTGGACCTCTGTGCTGGTATATTTTTTCCAGCTTTTTAAATTTACTTTGGAGGATATCATAATTTAACTTAAGATTTACAGAACAAACAAATCCACACATATTTTTTTTCTTTCAATTTATTTTTATCTTAATATCATATATTTCAATAATAAAATTAAGAAAAAAAAAACAAATCTAATGAAAATTAAAATAGGTAAAAATAAAATAGGCAATGATGAAAAAGTTTACTTTATTGCTGATATAGCCGCAAATCACGATGGATCTTTGTTAAGAGCAAAAAAATTGATTAGACTTTGTGCAAAAGCAGGAGCTAATGCAGCAAAATTTCAACACTTCAAAGCTGAAACAATAGTTAGCGATTATGGTTTCAAAAAAATTGGTAAAATCACTCACCAAAAAAAATGGAAAAAATCTGTTTTCCAAGTTTATAAAGATGCCAGTATAAATAACGCATGGACAAAAGAATTAATGAGTGAATGTAAAGATAATAAAATTGATTTTTTAACAGCACCTTACGATATGGATTATGTGGATAGTACAAACAATTTTATCCCAGCTTTTAAGATAGGGTCTGGAGATATCACGTGGCATGAAATAATTCAAAAAATTTCTAAAAAAAAAAAACCAGTAATACTCGCAACGGGAGCTTCATCGCTATTGGATGTTAAAGAAGCAGTAAAAGAAATTTTAAGAATAAACAAAAAATTAGTTTTGATGCAATGCAACACAAACTATACAGCCTCAGCTAAAAATCATAATCACCTAAATCTTAATGTTTTAAACCAATACAGATCAATTTTTAAAGAAAAAGTTATTTTAGGCTTAAGTGACCACACAGAAGGACACAATTCTGTTCTAGGAGCAATCGCAATTGGAGCGAGGGTAATTGAGAAGCATTTTACAGATGATAACAATAGAGTTGGTCCAGATCACAAATTTTCAATGAACCCAAAAAGTTGGAAAAAAATGATTACAGAAAGCAGGAAATTAGAAAATTCTTTGGGCGATGGTTTAAAAAAAATTGAAAAGAATGAAATTCAAGCATCTATTGTTCAAAGAAGAGCTATAAGAGCAAAAAAATTTATTTGTAAAAATGAAAAGATTACAAAAGATAAGATGGAATTTTTAAGACCATGTCCAAAAGACGGTCTGGAACCTCACAAATATAAAAATATTTTGGGAAGATCAGCAAATAAAGATATAGAAAAAGGGGACTTAATTAATTGGAAAAAAATCAAGTAATAATCATACCTTGCTATAATGAAATAAAAACTATCTTATCAATTTACAATAAGGCAAAAAAATTTGGAAAAGTTATAATAGTTGACGATTTTTCTGATGATGGTACCAGGAAGTTTTTAAAAGAAAAACAAATTTTTTTCGTTAAAAATAAGAAAAACTACGGCTACGAAAAGACTTTAATCAATGGGTTTAAATATGCAATTAGAAAATATAAAAATGCAGACTATATTTTAACCATCGATGCTGACAATGAGTTGCCTACAAAATACATCTCAAAAATTCAAAAAAAAATAAAAAATGACAAAGCTCAAATTGTTATTGGTAAAAGAAATCAATTTAATAGATACACTGAAAAATTGATATCAATAATATTTAAAAATTTATTTGATGTTGACGATCCTTTATCAGGTTTAAAAATTTATAAAAAATCTTTTATAAAAAAATATATTGACCTGGTTTCAAAAAATTTATTCTTAGTAGATTTTATTTTTTTCTGTAAATCCGAGGGTGCTCAAATTAGTGAATTTAAAATTAATGTTAATAGAAGAAAAGATGGAGCTAGAGTCGGGTCAAATATAAAGGTAAATTTTAAAATAATGATTATTTGTCTCAGAGTTATTATTAAGAAGATTTGCAATTACCTTAATCTTAAAATTCTGAAATAGTTTTTTTAACTTCTTTTAAAACTTTCGGAAATTTTATATTAGCACATCTTTGAAGTTTTGAAGTGTCCATCAACATATTCAAAGGTCTACGGGCTTTATTCTTATTATGATTGTATTCTTTTTTCAAAAGCAAAACCTTCTTATTCTTATCAAACTTTTTAACAAACATTTTTATTAAATCATATTTACTAATCAAACCACTAGATCCTAAATTATAAACCCCAGATTTGATTTTTTTTAAAAAGATTTTTTCTATTATCAAACACAAGGATGAAATATTCAAAGGGTTAAAGTAAATGTTTTTATACCCAACAATTTTTTTTTTGTTTATTACTGAGTCAAAAATCCAATCACATAAAAATTTTTTCCCTTTAACCCTTGTTTTACCAATGTAATTTATCCTTAAAACTATGTGCTTTTTTTGAACTAATTTTTCTCCTTGTACCTTTGTTTTTCCATACACATTTATAGGCTTTGCATCTATCTCTTTATTTTTAAGTGGAAATTTTATTTTTGAATAAACTTGATCAGTTGAAATATGAATAAGTTTAGTTTTTTTACTTAAACCTTTCATTGAAAACAAAATATTTTTTGGATATTCAAAATTGAGTTTCTTAGATAGATTAAAATTTCGCTCACATTTTTCCACATTTGTCTCTGAAATTAAATTCAAAATAAAGTCAGGATTTACATTTTCTATAATTTTTTTACAGTTCCCTAATCTTGAATTAACTATTTGGCTGTTTTTACCTCTGCCGACTCTATAAATTTTATATTTGTTTCTCATTATTTGATAAAAGGCTGTCCCGAGGTTTCCGTAAGCACCAAAAATAAGTATTTTTTTTTTCACAATTATTTATAATAGTTTATAATAATTTTACAAATTTGTCTTAAAACAATAAAACAATAAAACAATAAAACAATAACATGAAAATATTAATTACGGGAGGCACAGGTACTTTTGGTAAAAATTTTTTAAAATTTTTAATACAAAATCATAAAAAAAAACTTAAAAGAATTGTTATCTATAGCAGAGATGAGTTCAAACAAAGTGAATTGTCAAAAATTTATCCTGAATCTAAATTTCCTTTTTTGAGATATTATATCGGAGATATAAGGGACTCTGAAAGGCTTAAACTTGCCTTACAAGATATAGAAATTGTAATCCATGCAGCCGCAATGAAACAAGTTCCAGCTTGTGAAAACGATCCTTTCGAAGCTATTAAGACAAATATAATTGGAGCGCAAAATGTTGTATCTTCATGTCTCCAGTCTAATACAATAAAAAAAGTTATAGCATTATCGACTGATAAAGCAGCTGGCCCAATAAATTTATATGGCGCAACTAAGTTATGTTCAGATAAATTATTCTTAGCTGCAGACAATTTAAAAGGAAAACAAAAAATTTCATTTTCAGTGGTACGGTATGGTAACGTGATGATGAGTAGAGGGTCCGTAATCCCGCTTTTTTTAGATCAGTATAAGTATAACAGAACTTTAAGTATCACAGATTCCAAAATGACAAGGTTTAATATAACTATCGATGATGCAGTAAGAAGGGTTTATTGGTGTATTAATAACTTACTTGGCGGAGAAGTTTACGTTCCAAAAATACCTTCCTATAGAATAATGGATTTAGCAAAATCAATAGATAATACCTCCTCAAAAATTAAGTATAAAATTATTGGTATTCGCCAAGGAGAAAAAATTCATGAGGAACTTATAAGCAAAGGAGATAGTTATAATTCGTTAGAGGCAAAAGATCATTATTTGATTTTAAACAATATAAGCAAATTTCAAAAGTACCGAAAAAATTACAAAAAAGTCCCTTTAAATTTTTGCTATAGCTCGGATAATAATAAAAGTTTTTTGAGCGTGAACCAACTAAAGGACCTTATTAAATCTGAGATGATAAATTTTAATATTTAGATATTAAAAAATCACCCAATATCAGCGCATCTAAATTTGAATTTTTAAATATTTCAATAGCCTGACTTTCATTATTGATAATTGGATAACCATGAATATTAAACGAGGTATTCATTAAGGCATATGTACCAGTTTTTAAACCAAAACTTTTTATAAGATTATAGTAGAATTTGTTGTCTGTAGAACTTACGATTTGTGGCCTGCAAGTACCATCATAAGGATGAACTGCTGCTACTATTTTAGATATAAACTCACTCCTGGTGTTTAAACAATTTGTCATATATTTATAGTTATCAAGATTTGTTTTTTTGGTTAAAAAATATTTATTTTTATGACTGTCAAGGATCGAAGCCGCAAACGGCATCCAAAAATCTCTATTTTTAATAGTTTCATTGATTTTCTTAACATTTCCCAAATTCCCAGGGTTACAAACTATAGATCTATTACCTAAAGCTCTTGCACCAAATTCTGAATAGCCTCTAGAAATGCCAAGTATTTTATTTTGAGTCAATAAACCCACAGCTTTACTAATAATATTTTTATTAGTTATTTTGAATTTCTTTTTTGATAAATTTTTTACATGTTTAAAAACTTTTTTATCATCAATTTCATAACCTAAATATGAATTTGTAAGAGGGTATGTTTTTTTCTTATTTAATAGTCGAAATGCATAACAGGCTCCAATAGCCTGTGAACTATCATCTGGAGATGGAGGCACAAATAAAGTTTTGATTTTTTTTATATTTGTGATCTCTAAGTTTGCTTTTACGTTCATTGCTATACCGCCAGCAATTGACAAGTTTTTTGAAAATTTTGGATTAATGACATTATTAAACCATTTTTTAAGCAGATATTCAGTGTACTTTTGTAAGGCACCAGATATGCTATCGAATCTATGACCCTCAAAAATTTTTTTTAGAGAAAAGTAAGAGTCTTTGGGCATCTTTTTATTCCTAAAATATTTCCCCTGCACATCTTGCATTTCTTTAAATTTTTTAAAAATTGGTTCTATATACTTATCTTTTGCATAAGGAGCCATGCCCATAACTTTGTATTCATGTTCATTTGGTTTCATGCCAAGCAATAATGTTATGTATCTATAAATTCTTGCAATTATCAAATTATTTCCAGAGAGAATTTTTTTAAATTTTATAACTCTTCCTTCTGGATTGAATAAGTATAATGAGTAATTTATAAAATCTCCAAATGCGTCTAAAGAAGCAACATAACCTTTTTTCATATAATTTGGCCCTGCACAATATGCATATGCTATATGGCCAAAAGAATGTTCAATAAACTTTACCTTATCACCTTTAATACCAAGATGTTTTTCAGCAACTTTTATTCTAATCTCTTTTCCAATTTTTAATATTTTTTTGTTACTAACATGATCGTCGAGATTTACTAATTTTTTGTAATAATTTTTCCAAAATTTTCTTCCAGGAAACTGTTTATAGTTAACCTTTTTTTTAAAAGTTTTGAGAATTGATACTTTCCTCTTTAGAAAAATTTTTTTATACCAAACTTCATGTTGCTCTTTGACGTAGTCTTTCAAAGAAAAATTAGTATAGTGATTGATTAGTGAGTACGTTGGTGACCAAAAATTTGAGATAAAACAGACGTTTGATATTTGATTACTTTTTATTTTGTTCTTTTTTAGTAGATATTCAATGGCATTTTTTGGATAAGTTTCATCATTTTTAATTCTTGTAAATCTTTCCTCACTAATTGCTCCAACAATTTTTCCATCGATCATAAGGCATGCGGTAGAGTTTTGTTCCCAATTAATGCCTATGATAATAGATTTTTCTTTCATTATTAAATTTTTTACTTAAATATATTTCAAAATAATTTAAATACAAGAGATGTTAGTATTAAAGGAATTTTCTAAGAAGATATGTTTAGGCACAGCTCAATTTTCAAATAAACCTTACAGTATAAAAAATAAATCAAAAATACTTTCCACAAAAGATGTAGGTAAAATAATTAAAATTGCAAAAAGTAAAAAAATACATTTTTTAGATTGTTCAGAAAATTATACCAGAAGTATAGAAAAAATTTCAAAATTAAAAAATTTAAAAAGTTTTAAAATTATATTAAAAATAAGTTCTCCAAAAAATATATCAGGCAAAAACTATGTATCACTTCAAATCTTGAAGCTGCAAAAAATATTAAAAAAACTCAGGATTAAAAGATTTTACGCACTTATGTTACATGATTGTAGAAACCTATCTATAAGAGATATTAATAAAGTTAAAAGCTTATTCAAAATAACAAAAAATAAAAAGATATCAAATTTGTTTGGTATCTCTATCTACTCTCAAGATGAGTTTTTTAAAATTAATAGATATATCAAAATATCGATTGTACAAGGACCAATAAACTTTTTTGATAGAACATTATTGAAAAATGGGTTCTTGAAATTATTAAAAAAAAAAAATATAAAGTTTTTTGCAAGATCTATTTTTTTACAAGGAGTTCTGCTTCAAAAAACAGAGAATTTGAATAGTTTTTTTTATAAATGGAATAAGCAATTTAAAGATTTTGAAAGCTTTTGTATTCAACATAAATTGACAAAAATAGAGGCCTGTTTAAGTTATATAATGCAAATAAAATATATCGACCACATTGTTATTGGAGTGTTATCATCAAATGAAATCAAAAATATTCTTAATACAAAACTTGTGAGAACAATAAAATTTAAAGATTTAAATTTTGGAAAAAATAGAAATTTATTGTTTTATCCATTTAATTGGAAATTAAAATGAAAATACATATTTTTGTTCAGGCAAGATTAGGATCGACAAGATTAAAAAATAAAATTTTAAAAGATGTTATTAACAAAACTTCAGCAATAAAATTTCTTAATGATAGACTTAAGAAAATAAAAAGTGTTGATAAAATTGTTTATTTAATACCAACAAAAGATAAACATAAACTATCAAGAATAATCAAAGAATTTGACGGCTCTTTCTTTTGTGGAAGTGAGACAAATGTTCTATCAAGATATTATAATGCAGCAAAAAAGTACAAATCAGACGTAATTATTAGAATTACATCTGACTGCATTTTAAGTGACCCCAAAATGATTTCAAAAATGATTGATATTTTCCATAGAAAAAAAATTGATTACTTTACAAACAATTATCCACCTACTTTTCCGGATGGCTTTGATGTTGAAATTTTCAACTTTAAAACTTTAAGAAATGTATTTTTCAGAGCAAAATCTAATCTGGATAAAGAACATGTAACTTTATATCTAAAGAATAATTTCAGCAAGTTCAAATCGAAAAATTTTTTCAATAAAATCGATAAGTCTAAATTACGATGCACTCTTGATTACAAGGAGGATCTTTATGTGCTTAAAAAAATAATAAATAATTTTAAATATAATAGAAATTTTTCTTGGAATGACGTTGTAAAATTTTTAGAAAAAAAGAACTTTAATATAAATAAAAATTTTTTAAGAGATGAAAAAATTAATGCTAGTCTCTCAAATAAGCTTTGGCAAAATGCAAAAGATTTAATTCCAACAGGTAATAATTTTTTATCAAAAAACCCCACTTCTTATTATGAAAATATTTGGCCCGCATATTTTACAAGAGCCTCAAAAAAATTTGTTTGGGACTTAGATAATAAAAAATATGTTGATTTCTCAATGATGGGAGTAGGCACTAATTCTCTTGGATATGGAAACAAGAATATCGATAGATCTGTAATTAAAAAGATCAAGTTAGGAAATATGTCTTCTTTAAATGCACCAGAGGAGGTTTACTTATCAAAAAAATTATTGGAACTCCATCCGTGGGCCAATCAATGCAGATACACAAGGACAGGAGCAGAAGCAAATGCAATCTCAATTAGACTTGCGAGAGCCTTTAACAAAAAATCTGGAGTAGTTGTTTGCGGATATCATGGTTGGCATGACTGGTATTTGTCCGCAAATTTAAATAAAGGAAACGCTTTAAATAATCACCTCTTTAACTCAAAAGATCTTAAAATAAGCGGTGTACCAAAAAAACTTTCTAATTTAACTTTTTCATTTGAATATAACGATTTTGAAAATTTAAAAAAGATTATTAAGTCAAAAAATATCAGTTGCTTAATAATGGAGGTTAAAAGAGATCAAGAACCAAAAAACAATTTTCTAAAAAAAGTTAGAAAACTTTGCACAGATAACAATATTGTTTTAATTTTTGACGAATGTACATCAGGTTTTAGAGAGACATATGGTGGAATACATTTAAAATATAAAGTTTATCCTGATATAGCAATGTTTGGAAAATCTTTAGGGAACGGATTTGCTATTAATGCAGTAGTAGGGAAAAAAGAGATAATGTCCAAAGCAAACCAAAGTTTTATGAGTAGCACATTCTGGTCAGAAAGAATTGGTTATGTTGCAGCATTGCACACACTTGCTGAAATGAAAAAACAAAACTCATGGAAAAAACTGACTAAGCTTGGTCTTTTTTTTAGATCAAAATTTAAACTTAAAATTGACCCGAATTTTATTCAGCTTTATGAAGATGGAATTATACCAAATATAAGATTCAGATTTAATGAAAATAATATTTCAAAAAAAACATTTATTTTTTATATGATCAAAGAGGGTTATCTTGTGTCTGACAAATTTTATGTTTCTACAACCCATACAAAAATGGATATTTTGAAATTCATAAATAAAATAAAAAAAATTACATCTTATATTCATAATGATTTCTAGAAGAAACCAAAGAATAATATTTATTCCTATAGAAATTAAAAATAGAGAATTTTATCCAAAGTTGCTATTTTCTTCATACTGTTTAAAAAAAAACTTTTCTGTTTTTTTTGGAAGTAAAAAATCAGTACTAAGAGCTGTAAATAAGTTTAGTCCTGGAATATATTTTCATAAATCAATTAATTACTCTGATTTTGACTTTATAAAAAAAATAAAGGCAAAAAAAAATTTTTATGTCTCTCTTGATGAAGAAGGAGGATTTGCATTTAGTACAAAAAACGATCTAAATAAATTTTTGAATTATAGAAGCAGTAAAAAAAATATGGAGCTTGTAGATAAAATATTTACATGGGGTGTATTTGACGAAAATATCTGGAAAAAAAAATATCCAAATTATAAAAATAAAATAATAAACTTTGGAGCACCACGTGTTGATTTATGGAAAGAAAAAAATGTTAAAAAAATTTTTGATAATGAAATTCAAGATATTAACAAAAGATATAGAGACTTTATTTTAATTTTATCAAGTGGATTAACATCAAAAAGGGAGCTTAATAAAGTTTTAAGTCTTGATTCTAAGTGGTTAAATTTTAAAAATAATATACAAAAAAAAAGGAGATTAAAAACATTAAAGAATGACCTTAAGTTGTTTAAGATGTTCTTGCAAACTATTTTTAATGTATGTAAGTCTAATCCAAAAATTAAATTTGTTCTTAAACCTCACCCGACAGAATCAAAAGAAGATTGGAAGAGAATTTCTAAAAAATTTCCGAAAAATCTTTTATTTGAAAAAGATATTGAAACATCACCACTTATATACTGTGCAAAAGGTGTTTTGCAAACATCTTCATCTACAGCTATTCAAAGTTACCTTTTGAATAAAAATGTAATCTCCTATCGACCAAAAAAAATTTATTTTGAGAGAAATTTTGGGAATTACTTTGGAAAAATTGTTGTAAATTCGGAACAAATGAATAACTCGATTAAAAAATTAGCCAAACTTAGTATGAAAAAAAATTTTTTAGATAAAAAAATTAATTCTAGATTATCTTTTGTCAAAGGAATTGATAATTCAAAAAGAATTGCTGATTATTTATTTAAATTTACCCCAATAAACAATAAAATAAATTTTGCAAAAATTTATTTTTATAGTTTTGTTTTTAAGTTATCAGATATTTTAAGCCCAATTTTTCGATTAAACACAAAAAGAACAAATTATGCAAATAGACCTTACAAAGAAAAAATGAATAATGGTATTTCAAAAGATGAGATCAAAAACTTCTTTGCAAAAGTTAGTTTAAGCAAAACTAAGGTTATTGAAATTTGCAAAGATGGATATTATTTTAAAAATGAAATTTAAGTTGTTATTTAAGGTTTAAAAATTTCATAAATTATGAAAGAATTATTTTTAATATTGCCTTTAGATGAAAAAAAAAGATTAATTGTTTTCTCTATCTTATCTTTTTTTGCAATGATATTAGAAACTCTTGGCATTGCTTTAGTTTTTCCTCTCATTATTGTTTTTTTAAAAGGTAATTTAAACTCATATGACTTTTTATATAAATTTCAGAGTCACTTTGACAATTATGATCCATTGGTATTTTTCTTAATATTATTGTCGTCAATTTTTATTATAAAAAATATATTTCTAATTTATTGCTCTTGGTACAATATTTCTTTTGGAAATAGAGTAGAAATAAAAGTTCAAAAAAAATTATTTAATTTTTACTTAAATCAAAATTTTCTAGAATTTTTAGCGCAAAACAGTGCAATTAAATACAGAAATATGCAAAATGAAATTTCTGTTTTTAAAAAATATTTAGATGCATTTTTAGTTTTAATATTTGAAACATTTATTATTTTCGGAATTATCGTTTTTTTTTTAGTTTCAAGTTTTAACGCTACAATTATATTAATTACAATTATTTTAAGTTTTATTTTGATTTTTTATTTTTTTGCGAAAACTGTTGTTTACAGATGGCAAAAAAAAAATTTGTATTTTGGAAGACTTGCCTCAAAAACTTTATTGGAAGGTTTGAATAATTTTAAAGATATTAAAATTTTTGGTAAGTCAAAAATGTTTTCAGACATGTTCTCAAAAAGCCAAAATATAACACTAAATATTGGAAGAAACGTTTCTATAGCAACTTTAATTCCAAAAATATTTTTAGAAATTATTTTGATAATCTCAATATCTATATTAATTCTGTTCTTAAAAAATACTGGGGTTACAAAAACTGAGATTATTGCAATACTAGGAACTTTTCTTGCTGCCTCCTTTAGAATTTTTCCATCTGTTACAAGAATAATATATTCATTTAACAAAATTAAAGGTGGTTTACCTTCTATTGGGGTTATTATCGAAGATCTTGAAAAGGCCAAAAAAAGTAATTTAGTTGATGAGAGTATTATAAAAAAGGAAAAATTTGTAAAAAAAATTAAGTTTGAGAACGTCTCGTTTAGTTATAATAACAATAAAAAAAATTCTTTAAATGATATTTCGCTTGAGATACCCAAAGGTTCATTAGTTGGCATTAGTGGTAAAAGTGGCTCAGGCAAAAGTACGTTATTGCATTTGCTTTTAGGATTGCTGCAACCAAATAGTGGGCTTGTTTCAATGGACAATCTTGAAATTAAAAAAAATTTTGACAAACTTAAGCATAACTTTGGTTACGTCTCTCAACAAAGTATCCTTTTCGACGAGAGTATATTATTTAATATAACTCTAAAACAAGATAGCGATCCAGAGAATGATACTAGGCTCAAAAAAGTTCTAGAAACAGTAAATTTAACAAATTTTATAAATACCATTCCTGATGGTGTAAGGACAGTTATTGGAGAAAAAGCATTAAAAATATCTGGAGGACAAAAACAAAGAATAACTATCGCCAGGGCCATTTACAACGATCCTGAAATAATTATTTTTGATGAAGCAACAAGTGAACTTGATGATCAAAATGAAAAAGAAATTTTTAATAATATTATGAAAGATCATCAAAATAAGACTTTAATATTTATAAGTCACAATAGAAAACTTTTCGATTATTGCAATTTGTTAATAAATGTTGAGGATAATAAAGTAAAAATTTTAGAGAAAAATTAACATTTATGTCAAAAAAAAAAGTAAAAAGATTGCATGACACCTTGTACCTTAAGGAAAATAGATACAAAAGGCCCAAAGAATCCTCAAAGATTTTGTATGCTTTGATTAAAAAAAATTTAAAAAAAAAAGACAAACAAAAACTTCTCGATATTGGATGTGCAACTGGTGAATTTGTTTATTTCATTAACTCTAAATTTAAAAATATTGATATTACAGGTTTGGACATTCTTCCAAGTTTATTGAAAAAAGCTAAAATAAAAAATCCTGGTATGAAATTTTTAAAAAAGAATATAGATAGTAAAAAATTTTTTCTTAAAAATAAATATGATATAATCACTATGAACGGAGTTTTGTCCATATTCGATAATTTTGAGAGATCTTTAAATAATATTCTAAAGATGATGCACAAAAATTCCTATTTATTTGTTCATGGACACTTCAATCCATATGATTACGATGTATTTGTAAAATATAGTGATAATAAAATTCCTAATCTACTTCAATCTGGATGGAATATTTTCTCTTTAGAAAGTATTAAAAAGTATTGTAAGAAAAAAAAATTGAAAATTAGTATTTACCCATTTAATATTAAAATAAATTTGTCATCAGTTAAAAATGATCCTGTTAGAACCTGGACTATAAATGTTAAAAAGAAAAAATTCTTTACTAATGGTCTTAATTTACTATTATCAAAATATTTTTTGGTAATAACAAAGAAATAAAATATCAATGCATTATCTTCCCAAAAAGGTTATTTTTTGTAAACTTTGCGTACAATCTAATCAAAGGCCAGGCCCTTCTCCAGAGCATTTAAAAAAAAATAAATCTGTACCAACTATTGGATTTAAAGAAGGAATTTGTGATGCTTGTAGATACTATTCTGAAATTAAATCCAAAATAAATTGGAAATTGAGAGAGAAAAAATTAAAAAAACTATGTGATAAGTACAGAGATAAAAATGCATTATATGATGTTATTGTTCCTGGAAGCGGCGGAAAAGACAGTATTTACGTGTCACAATTACTAAAAAATAAATACAAAATGAAAGTTTTATCCGTCACGTGGGCCCCACATTTATATACAGATATTGGTTGGAAAAACTTTCAGAGCTGGTGTAAAACGGGCATTGATAATATTCTTGTAACGCCAAACTACAAAGTACACTCAAAACTTACTAGTTTAGCTTTTAAAAACTTAGTTAATCCTTTTCAACCTTTCATAATGGGTCAAAAAGTTTGTGCACCAAAAATAGCATTAAAGTACGGAGTAAAACTAATATTTTATGGAGAAAATAATTCCGAGGCAAGAGGACATTATAAAGAAAATTTGTCACCAATAATGGATATTAAACATTATACTAGAAAAAATAACAAAACAAAATTATTTTATGGGGGTGTTTCTCTAAAAGATTTAAAAAATAAACATGGAATTACAAATCGAGATTTAGAAATTTACATGCCCCCTTTAGAGCAACAGATTAGAAAAAGAGGTGTCGAGGTTCATTTTATGAGTTATTATAAAAAATGGTCTCCCCAGGAAAATTACTATTTTGCAAAAAAAAATTCCGGTTTTCAAACAAACATTGGAGGTCGAAGTGAAGGAACATACTCAAAATTTTCAAGCTTAGATGATAAAATTGATGGTCAGCATTATTACACAATGTTTATCAAGTTTGGACAAGGAAGAGCTATGAATGACGCATGTAGAGATATTAGAGATGGATTTATCTCACGTGATGAAGCGCTCCTATTGATGAAAAAATATGATGGAGAATTTCCAAAGAAATATTTTAGTGAATTTTTAAAATATATTGATATAGATGAAGAAAAATATTGGAAAATAATTGATAAAGTGAGACCCAAGCACCTTTGGGGTAAAAAAAATGGTAAGTGGTTTTTAAAACATAAGGTTTGGCAACAAAAATGATAGATAACAAAAAATTAAATAATTATAAAATAGATTTTAAAAAACAAGGTTTTGTTATTTTAAAAAATGTGATCAACAAAAAAAATATTGAGGATTTCTGTAAATCTTTGGCTTATTTAATAAATGCATGCAATGTAAAAAATGTAAACATAGAAAATATTCAAAAGAAAAGTTCTTTTTCCTTAAAAAAAGAAATTTTATCAAAACTTTTAATTCTTGAAAAAAAGGACCACAAATACATAAGCACAATTTATGATACTGTAAGAGATTTAAATGTAGTTGAAAAAATTTATAATAATGAAAAGATCATTTCTGTAGTTCATAAACTCCTGGGTATTAATACTGATGCGCCAATTTACATTAAACAAAAAGCTTGTAGGATTGATATGCCAAAAAATACAGACTTTTCATTAGAGTGGCATCAAGAATCTCCATATACGATTAAAGACTCAAATCTAATACAGATTTGGGCTCCAGCGGTTGATAATATAAAGAAAATTAATGGTGCAATTAAAATTCTTCCTGGCTCACACCAAAAAGGGCATTTAAAGACGAGGGATTTTTTTCCAAAAGTTGGGCACGCACAATATGTACCTGATGAGAATGAAATAAATAAGTTTAAAGTAATGAATGTTGAAATGAATCTTGGAGATGTTCTTTTATTCTCAAAATTTTTAATTCATAAATCAGGAAACAACGATTCAGAACTTCCACGTCTAACTTTCATAGGACATTACCATGATCCAGCAAACAAAAAGTTTTTTGAGAATTTTTTTTACAAAGGAGACAAGGCAATTAAAAAGAATAGTTATACATGATTATTGTATCAAAAGAAAAAGCTTTAAAAAGTTGCTACAATTTCTGGCAAGTACATAATACAGAAAAAGGTTTTCCAGAAAATTACCCAGATGAAGAGGTTGTTAGATTTTTGATGCGACTTAAGTCATATTATCTAAAAAGGGGTAAAAATTTAAAAGATATAAAAATATTAGACTTAGGAACTGGATCTGGAAAGAATATTCAACCTGTTTTAGATCTTGGTTTTAAATTATATGTAATAGATTGGTCAAACGGAGGTTTAAAATATATTAAGAAAAGAATAAAAAATAAAAAAATTAATTTTTCATGTGTAGATTTTGTAAAAAGAAAGCTTCCATATAAAGATAATTTTTTTGACGGCGTTATTGCTGTCCAAGTATTTGATCATATATTTAAAGAAGATGCTTCAAATCTACTCAAAGAAGTATCTAGAGTATCAAAAAAAAATTCAATGATGATTTCTAATTTAATGACCACGAATACCAATAAAAAAAATAGACTTGGAATAAAAATCAAAAATGAAAAAAATACTTATTTGGTAAAAACAGGCAATTCAGCTGGTGAAATTCATAGCCTCTTTCCAAGAAGACAAGCAAAGAATTTTTATTCAAAATATTTTTTAACAACAGATATTGTTGATTACAGTGTTGTTTATAATAAAAGAGAAAAACTAAACTTTCAATACTGCAATCTTAAAAAAAAATAGACTTGAATATTACAAAAAGAATAATTGCTAGGCTTGATGCCAAACAAGATAAACTCATCAAAGGTATCAATCTTGAAGGGTGGAGAATAATTGGCGATTTAAAAAAATACGCAAAAAAATATTATTTACACGGTGCAGACGAGATTTTAATAATAGATTCAGTTGCTAGTTTATATAATAGAGAAAAACTTAAAGAAGTTATAAAAAAAATAACAAAAGATGTTTTTATTCCAATAACAGTTGGTGGTGGAATTAGAACTTTTAAAGATGCTGTTGACCTTTTTTTATCTGGTGCAGATAAAATTGCAATTAATTCAGCAGCAATTATCAGTCCAAATATAATTAAAAAACTAGCACTAAGTTTTGGTAGTCAGTCAATAGTTTCATCAATTCAGGCAAAAAAAATATCTAAAGGGAAATGGACAGCTTATTATGAGTCAGCTAGGGAAGATTCAAATATGGATGTAATTGAATGGGCGAAAAAATGTCAAGACCTTGGGGCAGGTGAGATATTAATTACATCTGTTGATCAGGATGGCACAGAAAAAGGTTATGATTTAGAGCTGGCTAAAGAAATATCCAAAAACATTTCTGTTCCAATAATTTTTTCAGGGGGTTACGGTAATTTCAGTGATTTAATTAGCATTAATAAAATACAAAATATAGATGCTTTTTGTATCGGTACATCTTTACATAAAAATCTATCAAAAATAAAAGGCATTAAATCTCAGGCAAAAAAAAAAAATATATTAATAAGATGAAAAAAATTGTAGTCGTTGATATCGGCATTAGTAACATTTTAAGTATAAAAAATGCACTTGAATTTTGTGGTGCTGAAGTTCTAGTTACCAACCAAAAAAAGATTATTGAAAATTCCAAAAAGATAATTTTACCAGGAGTCGGAGCCTTTCAAAAGGGGATTTCAAATATAAATAAATTAAAATTAAGAAAAACTTTAATTAATCATTGCAACGATGATAATAAATCTTTTCTTGGAATATGTCTTGGCATGCAGCTACTATTTGAAAAGAGTTACGAAAACGGAAATCATAATGGCCTTGGCATTATAAAAGGATCAATTAAAAAACTGCCAAAGAAAGAAAAAAATTTAAAACTACCTCACATTGGATGGAACAAAGTTTTTTTTAATAAAACCTCAAAATTTCCACTATTTAAAAATATTAAAAATTTATCACATTTTTATTTTGTGCACTCTTATTATGCTTGTAATACAAATAATAATAATGTTATAGGAACTACTAAATTTGGTAAATTAAATTTCCCATCTATTATCGTAAAGGATAATATTTTTGGAATACAATTTCATGCCGAAAAAAGCTCTCGAAATGGAATTGAAATGTTAAGAAATTTTATAAAAATTTAATTTTATTTTATGAAAAAAAGAATTTATGTGATGTTTGAAGTTAAGAAAAGAGAGCTTGAAGCAAGATTATTATTTGCTTTGATTGCTTCTTCCAAGGGATATTCAGTAGTTATTGCTAATAAGGCCGATATCTGGGCTAGAAGATATCTTCTTCGTCCTGGAATAGTGATTTGCAAAAGTTTAGGACCTGGAAATATAAATATGGTAAATGATATTATAGAAGCAGGCCATGAAGTAGTTGCCTGGGACGAGGAAAGTTTAGTAACACCATATAAAATAAACTATTTTATAAAGAGAAGAATTTCGAGAGAATGTCTAAAAAAAGCAAAATACTTTTTTTCTTGGGGAGAAATAGAACACGAATACTTGACCAAAGAATTTAGCGAATATAAAGAAAAACTTTTTAAAACTGGGAACTCTCGAATCGACCTTTTTAGAAATAATAATATAAAAATTTTTGATGATGAAGCGAATGAGCTAAAGAATAAATATGGAGAATTTTGTTTATTACTTGGTAATTTTGGTCGAGCAAACAATTCATATATAAAAAGTTTTGAGGATTTTGTAAATGGTCTTATAAAAGAGGGTACGTTAAAAAAAGACACAAAAGATTTTTTACATGTAAAAAATTCAGGTATCACACAAGTTAAAGTTTTTAATGAGTTTCCAAATATAATAGAAAAATTTTCGAAAAATTTTCCAAACAAAAAGATGATTATAAGGCCCCACCCTGTAGAAAATGTTGAGCCATATAAAAAAATGTGTAAAAACCTTAAAAATGTGATTGTCGTTTTTGATGATCGTAATGTGATTTCTTGGATAAATGCTGCAGATTTTTCTATCTCAAGTAATTGTACGACAAGTACAGAGTCTTATTTATCAAAAAAATTATCAATAAATTTTTGGCCATTTGACGATCAAGATGAAGCACAGATGTATCTACCAACCCAGGTTTCTTTACAAGCAAAGAGTACAGATGAATTGATGCAATTAATTAAAAAATTATATGATGAAAATGATTTTAAAATATCCAAATATTTGAATACAGAAAATATCAATAAAGAATTAAAAAGAGCATTTTATAATTTTGAACCAAATGTTTGTTCTACAAGTGAAATTCTTAAGCAATTAGAGAAAATCGAAATAAAAAATTTAAGAAAAGATATTGAGGTTAATTTCTTTCTCTTTTATTATTATTCTTTAAGGTCTATAATAAAAAAAATAATTTTTCCATTTTTATATTTATTTAGAAGTAAAGAGTCAAAAAAATGGGCACATTATGTAAGGAGTAAAAATAAAGGAATTAACTATAAAGAAGTTAAAAAAAAGTTTTTGTTTTTAAATAACGCTAACAAAATGCAACCAAACGATTTTGAAGTTAAAGAAATTATTCCAAGAATATTCAAAATTGAAAACATTAAATGAAAAAACAAAAAACTATTGCATTAATTGCGGCTCGAAAAGGATCCAAAGGTGTAAAAAACAAAAATTTAATTAAATTTGGTAAAAAAAATATTGTAAATTTAGCGGTTTTAATAGGTTTGAAAACAGCTTTGATAGACAAAGTACTTTTATCATCTGATAGTGATAAAATATTAGATTCAGTAAAAAAAAACAAAAATCTAATTAAAATTAAAAGACCATTAAAATTAGCCAAAGATAATTCACCTATGTTACCCGTTATTAAGCATGCGATATTTTATTTTGAAAAAAAATTTGATGAAAAAGTTTCTTCGATTGTTATCTTAGATCCCACTTCAATTTTTAGATTGAAAAAAGATATTGATAAAGCAATTAAAATTTTTAAAAAAAAAAGATTAGATCTTCTAGTATCAACTCATGAAGCGGAACATAATCCTTATTTTAGCATTGTTGAGAGATATGGAAAGTTTTATTCTTTATCAAAAGGTTTGAATTTGAATATTGGCTCAAGACAGACAGCAAAAAAAGTATATAACATTAATACTGTTGTTTGGATTTACTCAAGAAAAGCTATCATGAAAGAGGGTCAAAGAATTCCAAAAAAAACAAGCATTATGAATATACCATTAGATAGGACTCTTGAAATAAATACCAAAAAGGATTTAATTGAAATAAAAAAAATATTAAAAAAATGAGCAGAAAATTTAATTATAAAGATGTATTTTCCTTAAAAAATAAAAAAATAGTTATATTGGGTGGATCTGGAAAAATGGGTGTTAATTTTTCAAAAATTTTATCTTCTGCAGGGGCCAAAATAATTTTAGGTGATATTAAAAAAGCAGTTAATAAACCAAAAATACAATACAGTTATTGCGATGTTTCAAATGAAACAAGCATAAAATCTTTTTTTGAAAAAACATTTAAACAAGAAAAAAAAATACATACTCTAATATATAATGTTTATTCAAAACCAAAGGATTATTATAAAAAGTTCGAAGATTATGATGATAAAGTTTGGGAAAAAGTTATGCAATCTAACTTGTCAGGAGCGTACAAAGCCTCAAAAAAAATGATAAGTCATTTTAAAAAAAAAAAAATTTCTGGTAATATAATTTTTGTTCTATCAACTTATGGATTAGTAGGTCCTGATTTTTCAATTTATAAAGATTTATCATCCAAAAAAAATATTTATGGAGGTAAATTTTCTTTAACAACACCAGCATCATATACAACATCTAAAAGTGGTTTATTGGGATTGGCAAAATATCTTTCAACCTCATTTGGAAAAGATAACATTAGGGTGAATTGTTTAACACCAGGCGGGGTTTATGACGGTCAAGAAAAAAAATTTGTTAAAAATTATTCCCATAAAGTTCCATTAGGGCGAATGGCAAAGTGGGATGAATACAATGGTGCAATTTTATTTTTATCAAGTGATGCATCCAGCTACATGACAGGTTCGAATTTAATTGTAGATGGTGGATGGACAGCATGGTAAATAGAAAAAAACCTAAAGTAGTAATAGTAACTGGTACAAGTTCTGGTTTAGGCAAATCAATAGTTGAAAAGCTCTCAAAATTAAATTTTTTGGTGATTGCCTGCTCAAGAAAAAAAGGCTCTGTGTCTTTTAAGAAAAGAAACATTTTTTTTTTTAAGGTAAACGTGATGAACGAAAAACAAATTAAAAAATTAACAAACATAATATTCAAAAAATTTGGAAGAATTGACGTTTTAATAAATAATGCAGGAATAGCGTTTAATTCAAAACTTGAAGACATTAATTTAAAAAAAATGGACAACTTATTTAAAACAAATTTATATGCACCTTTTATATTTATAAAATATTGTTTACCGATTATGAAAAAACAGAATTATGGAAGAATAATTAATATTTCATCAGGTGGATCTGTTAATTGTGCGAAAAATTATTCTGCTTATAGTGCGAGCAAAGCTGCGCTCAACACTATTGCAAAATCACTCACTAATGAATTAGATAAATTTAATATAAAGATAAACACTTTAAGCCCTGGGCCTATAAAAACGAAAATGTTTCCAAAAAATAAACTTTCCCCAAAATTAAGCTTACCCACCTTAGAATATTTAATAAACATAGATAAGAATGGACCTTCTGGAAACTTTTTTTGGTTTAAGAAAAAGATCAATATAATCCCTTCTCTTAAGATTGATTGGAGTAAACCAAAAATTTAATGATAGTTTCATCCTACAAATATTTTGAAAAAATTAGAAAACTTAAAATAAATGATTATTTAAAAGCTGAGTTCATTTCTGATCTATGTAGAATTAATACATTAACTATGATTAAAATTGCTGGATCTGGCCATATTGGAACTAGCATGAGCGCAATGGACCTTTTTGTTTGGATTAAACATTTTGAATATCACAATAAATTAAAAAATTTAAAATCAAAAAATAGAAATATTTTTTTTTCATCTAAAGGGCATGATGTTCCAGCTTTGTATAGTGTTTTATATTCTTTAGGTGTTTTAAAATTGAATGATATTTTAAAGTTGAGAAAAATAGATGGTTTGGATGGCCATCCTGATTTATCAATTAAAGGAATAGAGGCAAATACAGGATCTTTAGGAATGGGGATTTCAAAGGCAAAAGGGATTTGTTGGGCAAAAAATAAATTAGGCCATAAGGGTAGCGTTGTAGTTTTGACTGGAGACGGAGAGTTTCAAGAGGGACAAATCTTCGAGTCATTGCAAACTACCAGTCATCAAAATATTAATAACTTAATTGTGATTATAGATCATAATAAAATTCAAAGCAGTCAGTATGTTAAAAATATAATTGATTTAAGAGATTTAAAAAGAAAAGTAGAAGCTTTTGGTTGGCACGTTGAAAGATGTGATGGTCACTCATTTAGTAAAATTGATCAGGTCTTTAAAAAGTTTGAAAAAATTAAGAACAAACCGAAGCTGTTAATAGCCGATACTATAAAAGGCAAAGGTTTGAATAAGATAGAACATACAAAAGTTATGAAAAAAAATAAGTATTATAACTGGCACTCTGGAGCCCCTTCCGACAAAGAATATAATGAAATGATCAAAGAAATTATTTCTAGAATAAAGAAAAAAATAAGTAAAAATAGACTTAATTTTGATCCATTTGAAAAAATAGAAAAAAATAAACTAATTAAAAGTTATAAGTCTCTGGACATTCATTAAATTAAACTATTATGCAATCAGAAAAAAAAAACTGGATAACAAATTCTTTAACAGAAAGTTTAATTAAATTTTCAAAAAAAAATAAAAACATAGTAGTTTTGGATGCTGATCTCTCAGATGATTTAAATTTAAAAAAATTTGCAAAAATCTTCCCAAATAGATTTATTCAAAATGGAATTGCAGAACAAGATATGGTTTCCATGGCAGGTGGTATTGCTCTTCAGGGTATGCTACCAGTTGTTAATTCTTTTGCATCTTTTTTAACAGCTAGAGCAAATGAACAAATTTATAATAACGCCACTGAAAATACCAAAATAATATATTTAAATCTTTATGCTGGATTGCTTCCAGCTGGAGCTGGCAAATCTCATCAAAGCTTGAGAGATATTTCATTATTGAATTCAATACCTAATTTTAGAATATTTCATCCCCTGAACTATATAGAGGTTGACCAAGTGCTAAAGCACTGCATTTTTAAAGAAAAAAAAAACTGTGCAATCCGATTATCGATTGGACCTCCAACAAAAGAGATATTGAAACTAAAGACTCGAATAAATTTTAAACCTGGAATAGGTCAAGAAATTACTAAGGGAAAAAAGGTTGTAATCTTTTCTTATGGCCAGTACGTTTTAAGTGAAATTTTAAAAACAGTTGAAATCTTAAAGATTAAAAATATATTTCCCACAATAGTTAATATGTCAACTATGAATTTTTTCAGCACAAAGTGGTTAAAAAAAATCGTAAATAAACATGACTATATTTTTACAATCGATGATCATAGTATTTCAGGAGGCTTAGGTGACAATATTTTAAATGAACTTAACAAACAAAAAATAATTAAAAATAAAAATTTTTTTAAAATTGGAATTGAGACCTTTCCTGAGTGTGGAACTGTAGAAGAAGTACTAAAGTATCACAAATTGGATTCAAAATCATTATACAAAACATTGATAAGTAAAATTAAAAATAGATGAAAATAAAAATTGGAAATCGTACAATCTCAAAAAATTCAAAACCTTTAATAGTCGCAGAGATAGGAATAAATCATTTTGGTTCATTAAAAAAAGCTAAAAGAATGGTTGATGAAATT
The DNA here is from genome assembly GCA_902588835.1 of uncultured Pelagibacteraceae bacterium. Taxonomy (GTDB): domain Bacteria; phylum Pseudomonadota; class Alphaproteobacteria; order Pelagibacterales; family Pelagibacteraceae; genus Pelagibacter. The sequence continues at coordinate 88,238 of CACIQQ010000006.1, forward strand.
AAAGATGCAGGAGCAGAAGCAGCAAAGGTTCAAATTCATATGCCAGATGAAGAAATGTCTGAAGAGGCAAAAAGCATTAAACCCGGCAACTCTAATTTAAGTATTTATGAAGTAATCAAAAAAAACTCTCTTAATTTAGAGGAAGAATTAAAATTAAAAAAATATATTGAAAAAAAAGGCTTAATTTATTTAGCAACACCATTCTCATTTAAAGCAGCTAGATGGCTTCAAAAAAATAAAGTTAAGGTATTTAAAATCGGTTCTGGAGAGTGTAACAATTATCCTCTTATTAAATTAATATCCTCATTTAAAAAACCTATGATAGTAAGCACAGGCATGAATAAATTACAAAATGTTAAAAAAACTTTTTCTATTTTAAAAAGAAATAAAATTCCCCATGCATTTCTTCATTGTGTGAACCTTTACCCTACTAACTTTAAACTAGTCAGAATGGGAAGAATGACGAAATTTAAAAAGATATTTAAACAGTCAGTCATAGGCTATTCAGATCATACGGAAGGTGTAGATGTGGCTAAAATTTCTATGGTATTAGGTGCAAAAATTATTGAAAAGCACTTCACCTTAAATAAAAAAATAAAAGGTCCAGATATTTCATGTTCAATGGACAAAAGGGAATTAAAAAACTTATTACAGTTCTCTAATAAAATGACGATGATATTCCAAAAAAAAGATGATTTATTGAAAGAAGAAAATGTAACAAGAAATTTTGCATTTCACTCTGTTGTTTCAAATAAAGATATTTTAAAAGGTGAAAAATTCGATAAAAATAATTTGACAGTAAAAAGACCTGGTATTGGGTATTTTCCAGCTGATAAAATTACAAATTTGTTTGGTAAAAAAGCAAAAAGGTTTATAAAAAAAAACAGATTAATAAAAAAAAAAGATGTCTAAAAAAAAAATTGTTTTTGTAACAAGCACCAGAGCAGATTATGGTAAACTTAAGTCAATAATATTAAAGTTACAAAAGAACAAGAATCTCAAAACAAAAATTTTTGTAACAGGAATGCACAATATGCAAAATTATGGAAGGACAATCGGTGAGATAAAAAAAGATAAAATTAAGAATTTATCTATTTTTAAAAACCAAGGTAATACAACCTCAATGAATAAGATACTAATTAATACATTAAAGGGCTTTACGGAATTTTTAGAGAAAAACAAACCAGACCTTGTAATTGTTCATGGTGATAGGGTTGAGCCTTTAGCGTGTGCGATGGCATCAGTTTTAAGGAATGTTAAAATTGCACACGTAGAAGGGGGTGAAGTAAGTGGAACAGTTGATGAAATTTTGAGGCACGCTATTTCAAAACTTTCGCATATCCATTTTGTATCTAATAAAATAGCAAAAAACCGCTTGTTACAAATGGGAGAAAACAAAAACAATATTTTTGTGGTTGGGTCACCAGATGTAGATCTAATCCTTAAAAAAGATCTCCCAAAATTAACTGAGGTAAAACATAGATATGGAATTTCTTTCCAGGAATACTCTATTAGCATTCTTCATCCTGTTACTACAGATATATCTAATCTCAAAGAAGAGGCTCAAATTTATTTTCAGGCTCTTAAAGAAAGTAAAAAGAAATTTATAGTTACTTATCCTAATAACGATCTTGGTTCAGATATAATTTTAAAAGAAATTAAAAAAATAAGCTCAAATGATAATTTTACAGTAATTCCTTCTTTAAGATTCGAATATTTTTTAACATTATTAAAAAATTCATCTTTTATAATCGGTAATTCAAGCTGCGGGATTATGGAGGCCCCATACTATGGAGTTCCTACAATTAATATAGGAGAT
>CACIQQ010000007.1 GCA_902588835.1 uncultured Pelagibacteraceae bacterium
TCTTTTCATCGATCTTAGAGATCATTATGGGATAACTCAATGTGTAATTGATAAAGAAAATAAATTTTTTAAAGAATTGGAAAAGCTTCAACTTGAAACAGTTATAAAAATAAATGGAAAAGTTATAGAAAGAACCAAAGAAACAATTAATAAAGATCTTTTAACAGGGGAGATCGAAGTTGCTATTGAAAAATTCGAAATTGTTGGAAAAACAAAAGAGTTGCCTCTCCCTGTTTTTAGTGATCAAGAATATTCTGAGGAGATAAGACTTAAGTATAGATTTCTAGATTTAAGAAGAAAACAAATTCATAATAATATTATCTTAAGATCAAAAGTAATTTCCTTTATTAGAAAAGAAATGGAAAAGATGGATTTTTTAGAGTTTCAAACTCCCATATTAACTTCTTCAAGTCCTGAGGGTGCAAGAGATTTTCTTGTTCCAAGTAGATTAAATCCTGGAAAATTTTACGCTTTACCACAGGCACCACAACAATTTAAACAATTAATAATGATTTCTGGATTCGATAAATATTTTCAAATTGCGCCATGCTTTAGAGACGAAGATGCGAGAGCAGATAGAAGTCCTGGTGAATTTTACCAACTAGATATAGAGATGTCATTTGTTGAGCAAGAAGATGTTTTTTCAGTAATTGAAAATTTGTTTCTAAAATTGTTTAAGGAATTTTCGAATAAAAAACTAGCAAGTGAAAAGTTTCCTAGAATAAAATATTCAGAAGCAATTGAAAAATACGGAACAGACAAACCTGATCTTAGAAATCCGCTGATTATTTCGAATATTACAGAAATTTTTAGCAGAGATGATGTTAAATTTGATATTTTTAAAAAAGAAGTTTCAAAAGGAAAAGTTGTAAAAGCAATCATTACAAAGAATACGAAAGATAAACCAAGAAGTTTTTTTGATAATATTGATAATTGGGCCAAGAAAGAGGGTTCAGGCGGTTTAGCATATTTCACCTTTATTGAAGAAAATAACAAAATTGTAGGCAAAGGTCCTGTCGGAAAGTTTTTTTCTTCAGAAGCTTGTGAAGAAATTTTGAAATTAACTAATTCCAAAATTGGTGACAGTATTTTTATGTCATGTGGACAAAAAAAAGATGTTGAAAAAATTCTTTCTTTAGCAAGAAATAAAATTGCTGAGGATTTGAAGTTAATATCTAATGATATATTTTCATTTTGTTGGATAATTGATTATCCTATGTATGAACTAGATGAAAAGACAAAAAAAATTAAGTTTAGTCATAATCCTTTTTCAATGCCTCAAGGGAATATTAAAGATATTGATTTTTCCAAACCGTTAGAAATGAAAGCATATCAATATGATATTGTTTGTAATGGAATAGAGTTATCTTCTGGCGCCATTAGAAATCATATTCCAGAATTAATGTATAAACTTTTTGAAATAGCTGGATACAAAAAAAAAGACGTGGATAATAAGTTTAGCGGAATGATAAACGCACTAAGTTATGGTGCACCTCCTCACGGTGGAATAGCCCCAGGGATTGACAGAATAGTAATGCTACTTGCAAATGAGGCCAATATCAGGGAGGTTACAATGTTCCCAATGAACCAGAACGCTCAAGATTTGATGATGTCAGCACCCTCTGAAGTCAGCGAAGATCAATTAAAAGAACTTCAGCTTTCAATTACCAAAAAAAAGTAATTATTTTTTTCCTTTAAGATTTATTCTGATATCGGATAAGTCAATAAGTTTTCTTTTATAATCGTTTCTTACAAAACCCTTACTGGTGATATCTTTTACAATTTTAATCAACTCGTTATTTTCATCATTCATAGCACCTGAATTTTTTTCATCCATCTTGTCCGATCTTCCAATTGATGGAGTGTGAGCTAGATCCTCTCTATTTAAGTATGAAATAGCAAGTTCCCTAAAAATATAATCCAAAATAGATGAAGCAGAAAGAATTCTATCATTGCCGTAAACTTTTCCCGATGGTTCAAATTTTGTATCTACATAAGCACTAACAAATTCGTCCAATGGAACGCCATACTGCAATCCCAAAGATATAGCTATTGCAAAATTATTCATTAAAGCTTTCACTAGTTCACCTTCTTTACTTGTATCGATAAAAATTTCACCAATTTTTCCATCCTCATATTCACCTGTATGTAAATAAACCTTGTGATCTCCTATGGTAGCTTTTTGAATATATCCTTTTCTTCTGTCGGGCATGCTAAATCTTTTATTAACTGACTCATTCAGATTTTTAACAAAAGTATTATTCATATTTTTGTTGTCATCAATTTTGTTAACTGTCTTGGTTTGTTTTTCTTTATCGTTGAGATTATCTACTGTTTTAAGATTCTTATCTAAATTTTTAGTTTTTCGATTATCAATTTTCATGTCTAGTATTTCAAATTTTCCATCTTCTTTTTTTTCAAGATTTTCCAATTCTTTTTCATCTATTTTGTCAAGATAGTGGCTGACTTTAAAAGTGCAGGTATAAAAGGTTTCAACGAGATATTTTGCCATAATAATTTCCTTATTTATTTTGAGTCTTAGAGAATCTATTGTATATACAAAATTAATTTTTAGTCTAATTTATTTTTTACAATTTAAAATTGAAAAAAAACTAATTTTTTATGTTGACTCTATTTAAACAAATTTTCACATGGTGGAATCATCAAACTCTCGGCACAAGACTTAACACTTTTTTCAAAGGAAAATTTGTCGGCAAAGATGAAAATGGCAACAAATACTATGAGAGTAAAAATGGACGAAGATGGGTTATATATAATGGAGAAGTGGACTCAACAAAAATACCAAATGAATGGTTTTCTTGGATTCATTTTACAAAAAATAAAATAGAAAAAGTCCAAGATCAAAAAAAATTTTCTTGGCAAAAGTCCCACAAACCTAATCTTACTGGAACAGATAAAGCTTATCATCCAAAAAAAAGTGAAAATGAAAATAAAAAGTATAAATCTTGGAAAGAGTAAAATCTCATTAATTTTAATTTTCTTTTATCTTTTAATGATAAGTACTGTTCAAGCTGATGATCTTGATTATTTTGGAAAAAAAATTGATATTAGAATTTTAGACAAACTTAGTTCAAAAAGTAAATTATTAAATTTAGACATTGGTGAAAATTTTTCTTATAAAAATTTGGAAATTAAGGTTTTGAAATGTAAAAATTCTAAATTTGATGATAATCCAGAAATAACTACTTATTTACAAGTTAAAGATAGTAAAAATTCTAATAACGATGAAGTTTTTGTTTTTAATGGATGGACTTTTTCATCTAGTCCGTCGATCCAAGTTTTTGACCATCCAGTTTATGATTTGTGGATTTTAAAGTGTTATTAAACAATTTTTTCGTTATCCAGCCAAGTTACATTAAATTTTGATTCAATAAATTTTTCGTGATTTAAAAGTTTTTTGTGTAATTTTATTGTTGTTGTAATTCCTTCTATAACAAATTCATCTAAAGATCTTAAGGTTCGCTGTATTGCCTCTGTTCTGTTCCTTCCATGACAAATTAGCTTGCATACCATACTATCATAGTAAGGTGTTACTTTGAAACCTTGATAAATTGAACTATCTACTCTTGTTCTAAACCCAGATGGCTGATGACACATTCCAATTAATCCAGGTGAAGGTTGAAAATTTCTACTCGGGTCCTCTGCGTTTATTCTACACTCAATAGCATGACCCCTGGGGTTAATGTCAGACTGTTCTAAGGCAGTATTTCCTGTGTATGCAATCCATATTTGTTCTTTAATGATATCTATACCGGTGACCATTTCTGTCACGGGATGCTCAACTTGAACCCTTGTATTCATTTCTAAAAAATAAAATTTACCATCTTCATAAATAAACTCTACTGTTCCAGCTCCTTCGTAACCAATTTTTGATACCATATTAACTGTTCTATCAAAGAGATCTTTACGAATTTCATCAGTCAAAACAGGACTTGGAGTTTCTTCAATTAATTTTTGATGTCGTCTTTGAACAGAGCAATCTCTTTCATGTAAGTGAACTGTATGATTTTTTCCTGAAAGTACCTGAACTTCAATGTGACGCGGATTTTGAAAAAATTTTTCAATATAAACTTCGTCATTTGCAAAAAACTTCTTGGCTTCTGATTTAGCAGTTAAAAATAAGTTATCAAATTCTTTTTCAGATCTAACAATCTTCATTCCTTTTCCACCACCTCCACCAGCAGCTTTTATTAGGATAGGGAAACCAATTTCTTTAGCTAACTTCTTACCACTTTCTAAATCTGAAATACCACCTTCTGAACCTTCGATAACAGGTAGGCCATATTTTTTTGCAATTTTTTTTGCCTCAATTTTATCTCCCATCATTTTAATAAGTTTTGAGGACGGTCCAATAAACTTTATATTGTTTTCTTCAAGCATACTGGCAAAATTAAAATTTTCTGACAAAAATCCATATCCTGGATGAACTGCCTCAGAATTTGTTATTTCTATCGCTGATAATATTGCAGGAATGTTTAAATAACTATTAGCTGGTTGATGTGAGCCAACACAAACACTCTCATCAGCTAATTTAACATGCATACTTTCTTTATCTACATCCGAATGTATTGCTACTGTTTGGATTCCCCACTCTTTACATGCCCTAATAATTCTAACAGCTATCTCACCTCTATTAGCAATTAAAATTTTTTTAAACATTTTTAATCGATTACGACAAGTGTCTGTCCATATTCAACGGGCTGACCATCTTCAACGTTTATGCTCTTAACAACACCATCTTTTGGAGAGGGAACATGATTCATTGTCTTCATAGCTTCAACTATCATAACAGTATCACCTTTTTTAATTTTTTTTCCAGTTTCAACAAATTTTTTTGCTCCAGGCTCGGGTGCTAAATAAGCTGTCCCTATAATTGGAGATTTGATCTCAGTTCCAGATACGGTCTCAACTTTTTTATCATTTTTTTCTATTGTGACTGCTGGCGAGATATTTTGACTGGTTTGAATTTGTCTTGATACTTTTATCTTTATATCTTTTTCAGAATATTCAAGCTCAGTGAGTTTAAATTCCTCTAAGTTATCAACTAATTCTTTAATTAATTTTTTATTAATTTTCATCTTTTAAAAGTTTATGCATTGCTATTATGGCTAAAATGTATCCTTCACTTCCAAGACCAAAAATTCCACCATTTACTATATCACTTATTAAAGATTTTTGTCTGAATTCCTCTCTTTTGTAAATATTTGATATATGGACCTCTATTTTCTTTTTTTTATAGATTTCTAATGCATCTCTAATAGCTACAGATGTATGAGTAAATGCTGCGGCATTGATGATAATTCCATCAAATTTTTCATTTGCTGATTGTATTATAGATACTATTTCACCTTCGACATTCGATTGAATAAACTCAACTTTAAGATCAAGTTCTTTACATTTTTCTTCACATTTTTTTTTTAAATCATCATAAGTTATAGAACCATATTGTGATTGTTCTCTTTGGCCTAATAGATTAAGATTTGGACCGTTTAGAAAAAGTATATTTGAACTCATAAGTTATACATAATGAAAAAAACCAAAAAAATCAAAATTATTTTGAATGGAAAGACGAGATCTTTACAAAAGATAACATCAGTTTATGATTTAATGAGGTCTTTAAAATTATCACCAGACAAAGTTGCCATTGAATTGAACAAAGAAATTATTAATAAGAAAACAATTAAAAGTTTATATTTGAAAAATAAAGACAAGATTGAAATAGTGCATTTTATTGGAGGAGGGTAATGAAGGATTTTTTTAAAATAGCTAATAAAAAATTTAAGTCTAGGTTAATTGTAGGTACAGGAAAATATAAAAGCTTTTCAGAATGTGCAAAAGCAATTAAATATTCAGGCGCTGAAATAGTTACTGTGGCAGTCAGAAGAGTAAATATTGTTGATAAAAAGAAACCTTTGCTTATGGATTATATCGATCCAAAAAAAATAACTTATCTTCCAAATACAGCTGGATGTTTCACCTCAGAGGACGCACTTAGGACTTTGCGATTGGCAAGAGAAATAGGGGGTTGGAAGTTAGTAAAACTTGAAGTTTTAGGAGATAAAAAAAATTTATTTCCGGATATGATTGAGACTTTAAGATCTACAGAAATTTTAACAAAAGAGGGATTTAAAGTTATGGTTTACTGTAGTGATGATCCACTGATGGCAAAACGTTTAGAAAATTCTGGTGCAGTTGCTATTATGCCATTAGCTGCTCCTATTGGATCTGGCCTAGGGATTCAAAATTACACAAATATTAAAATAATTAGAAATCAAACTAAATTACCTGTAATTATTGATGCTGGAATTGGTCAAGCTTCAGATGCTGCTATCGCTATGGAATTAGGATGTGATGGGGTTTTGATAAATACAGCAATTGCGAAAGCAAAGAAACCGTTTGAAATGGCTGAAGCAATGAAGTTTGCAGTTATTGCTGGGAGGAAGTCGTTTATTTCAGGAAGAATTTCAAAAACATTAAATGGATCTCCTTCGACAACAAACAAAGGGATTATCTAGGTCTTTTACTTTTATTTTTCTTAAAAAATTTTTTCTTTTTGAAATTTTTTGACTTGTATTTTGATTTACCTTTAAGATTTTTTTCAATTTTATTCTCTAGTGATATTTTCTTTAATTCAACTGATTTTTCAATTTTTTCAAGTACTTTCTTACTTTTATTTAAAAATTCAATTTTATATTCAGGTACTAAAAGAGACAGATCTCCCGTAAGATTTATTTTAATTTTATTTTTCTTTTCAATGTAAAGTAGGTCATCTTTGAAATTTTCATTTAAAAAATTTTTAATTTTTTCAGGTACAGTAACCCCAACTAATTTTGCTTTATTTTTTATTGCATTAATCTCAACAATCTTAATAACTTTTTGCGCAAAAGATTCGTTTGTAAGAGAAATATTCCATTTAACGCTACTCTCTCTTAGTCTTTGACGAGACATTTCAAGTAACCCAAAGCTACTTATTCTTCCAATTTGAATTCTTGCTCTATCTTTTCTACATCTTTCTTTTAATCTTCTCTCAACTTGTCTTCGATTACCAAAACTCATCATATCTATAAAATCAATTATAATGAGTCCAGAAAGGTCTCTTATTTTTATCTGTCTTGCAATTTCTTCTGCCGCTTCTAGGTTGGTATCTAACGCTGTGCTTTCAACATTTTTTTGCTTAATTGATCTTCCAGAGTTAACATCAATTGAGACTAAAGCCTCGGTAGGATTAATAACCAAATATCCTCCGGACGATAATTTAACTTGGGTGTCGTATATATCATTTAATTTATTCTCAATATTCTCTTTAATAAATAATGGGATTTTGTCCCTAAATTTTTTAATTTTTTTGACATGACTTGGCATTAAAATTTTCATAAAGTTTTTTGCTTTTTGATATCCTTCATTACCATCTATAATTATATTTTGAGTATCATCATCATATATGTCTCTCAGAGTTCTTTTAATAATGTCACTTTCTTGATGAATTAATTTCGGCGCTATTGAGTTCATTGCATTTTCTTTAATCGTCTCCCAGGACTTTATTAAACTTTGAAGATCATAATTAATATCATTTTTACTTTTATTTGATCCAGCAGTTCTAACAATTAATCCCATTTCTTTTGGAATAGTAATTTCGTTGAGGATTGATCTTATTTTTTTTCTTTCCCCAGAATGAAAAATTTTTCTTGAAATACCTCCGCCTTTTGGTGTGTTTGGCATTAAAACAATATATTTTCCCGCAATAGATATAAACGTTGAAAGAGCTGCACCTTTTAAACCTCTCTCATCTTTCAATACTTGAACTAATATAACTTGATTAGGCTTGATCACTTCTTGAATCTTGTATCTTTTTGAAGGAGCTTTACTTTGTTTAATTTGTCCTTCATTTTGATTTTCAATATCTAACTTTTTTTCAACAGGATCATTATCGCTTTGCTCATTATCTATTTCTTCTTTTTCACTTTGTTTAGCTAGTTCTTCTCTTACTTTTTTTTCCTCCTCTTTTATTTTTTCTAAATCACTCGAGGGTATTTGGTAATAATCTGATTGAATGTCATTGAAAGACAAAAATCCATGTCTCTCTCTACCAAAATCAACAAATGCTGCTTGAAGTGAAGGTTCTATCCTACTTACTTTACCTAAATAAATATTGTTTTTTATGAGAGTATTTTTTATACCTTCATATTCATAGTCTTCAATATTTCCGTTTTCTTTAAGAACAACACGTGTTTCATCCGGATGCGAAGCATCAATATATAAATTCTTTTCCATAATATTAGTGTTAAATTTTTCATTTTTTTTTAAATTCTGATGCCTTATCTTTAACAAATTCATGAATTAAATGAAACATAAATGAGCAACTATTTTAAAAAAACTCTAGTTATTTTTCTATCTTCAATTTTACTATTTTTGATTGTAGTCATTTCAATATTGTGGGGTTTTTCTAATGATCTACCTGATTATAAGTTTTTAAAAAATTATAAAGCACCTGTATCTAGCAAAGTTTACTCAGGAGATGGCGACCTAATTCAAGATTTTTCATCAGAGAAAAGAATATTTATACCTTATAATTCAATTCCACCTAAAGTTATAAAAGCATTTCTCTCTGCAGAAGATAAAAATTTTTTTGATCACCCTGGTGTCGATGCAAAAGGCGTATTAAGAGCTGTAATTAAAAATTTTTCAAATATAATAAATTCAAGGAGATTAGAGGGTGCATCTACAATTACTCAACAAGTAGCAAAGAATTTTTTACTATCTAATGAAGTTAGTTTAAATAGGAAACTTAAAGAAGCCATATTAGCATTTAGAATAGAAAGAAGTCTTAGTAAGGAGCGAATACTTGAGCTTTATTTAAATCAAATTTATTTAGGACAGGGAACTTATGGTATTGCTTCTGCGAGTCTAGAATATTTTGATAAATCGGTTGATGAACTTGAATATGTTGAGGCTGCTTTATTAGCAGCTTTACCAAAAGCCCCAAGCAGATACAATCCATACAAAAACAAAAAACTTGCTAAATTTAGAAGAGATTTAGTTTTAAAGAATCTACTTGATAACAATTATATAGATAAAAAAAAGTATGAAGAATTAAAAAGTTCCAAGATTATATTAAAGAAAAGAGAAAAAGTTTTTTTAGAAGACTCAAGATATTATGTTGAGGAAATTAGAAAAAATACAATCAAACAGTTAGGTTACGACAAAGTTTATAAAGAGGGATTAAATATTAAAACACCTCTTAATCTAGAACTTCAAAAATTAGCAACAATTTCATTACGTGAAGGAATAGAAAAATATGATAGAAGAAAAGGATGGAGGGGACCAATTCAAAATATTGATCTAAGTATTAAAGAATGGTCTGACAAAATTGAATTAAAAAAACTTGAAAAAACTCTAGGCTGGAAAATTGCAAGAGTTACAAAAATTGGCATTTCAAACTTTGAAATCATTACTTCAGATGGAGATATAGGTTTTATTACAAATGAAAATATTAAATGGACAAGAAAAACAAATACCTCTTTTAAAGAGGGAGATATTATTTATGTAAAAAAAAAAGAGGGGTCTAATGAGTACATCCTGAAACAACTTCCTACTGTAAATGGAGCAATCGTAGTAATGGACCCATACAACGGGAGAGTTCTAGCTCTGAGTGGCGGTTTTAGTTTTAATCAAAGTGAATTTAATAGAGCAACCCAAGCACAAAGACAGCCAGGATCTGCATTCAAACCTTTTGTTTATGCGGCTGCTTTAGAAAATGGTTACTCTCCTTCAACATTAGTTTTAGATGCTCCATTAGTGTTAGAACAAGGAACAGATTTAAAAATGTGGAAACCTGAAAATTATGGAAAGAAATTTTATGGACCATCTACTTTGAGAATGGGTCTCGAAAAATCAAGAAATCTTATGACTGTAAGAATTTCTCAGGATTTAGGTTTAAAAAAAATAACTAAAATTTCCGAAGAGCTAGGTATATATGAAAATCCAGATGAACTACTTTCGATTTCTTTGGGATCTGCAGAGACTACTTTGCTAAAATTAACAAGTGCATATTGTTCATTTGTAAACGGTGGAAAGTTAATAGAACCAAAGCTTGTAGATAGAATTCAAGATAGTGAAGGGAATACAATATATAAAACTGAAGTAAGAAAATGTAAAAATTGTGAAGATGTATCTATTCAGAGCAATAATGTTCCTGAAATTAAAGATGACTCCAAACAAATATTCTCACCCCAGACTGCTTATCAAATTACTTCGATTTTAGAGGGAGCAACTAAAACTGGGACAGCAAAAAAATTAAGAGATTTAAAAATGGATCTTGCTGGCAAAACTGGAACAACAAACAAAAATACAGATACCTGGTTTATTGGTTTTACGTCAGATTTAGTAATAGGTGTTTATGTAGGTTATGATGAACCAAAATCACTTGGAAAATTTGAAACTGGAGCTAAAACAGCTATGCCAATATTTAAAAGTTTTATAAAATCAGCTTTAAAAAAAGAAAATACGAGACCATTTAAAGTACCTGAAAACATTACTATGATGGTTGTTGATTCTAAAACTGGAAAAAAAGTAAGCTTTGCTTCTAAGAAAACATTAATAGAGTCTTTTAAGAGCAATAAAGTTCTAGAAAAAACTAATATTTCGAAAAAAATTAATAATAGATTTAACAATAATAATATATTAAGGTTTTATTAATGAGTGAAGAATTCTTTCAAAATGTAACTGAAGTCAATAAAGTTAATCAAAGAATAAAGGAGTATCTTTGAAAAGCACGACTTCGAAAAAAAAATAGAAAATTATAATAATTTAATTCTATCGGAAAATTTCTGGACAGATAAATCTGAAGCTCAAAAAGTTCTTAAAGAAAAAAAATTCCATGAAACTTTAATAAATTCTTATACGGAAACAACCAAATATTTAAAAGAGTTAGAGGAATTTTATAATCTAGCCTTGGAGGAAAATAATAAGAACCTGATTCAAGAAACTTTAGAAAATATTAAAAAACTTAAAAACACAGTTAAAAAAAATGAGATTAAATGTTTTCTTTCAAAAGAAACTGATAGCAATGATTGTTTTTTAGAAATTCATGCTGGTGCTGGCGGAACAGAAAGTCAAGACTGGGCAGAGATGCTTAGAAGAATGTATATGAAATGGGCTCAATCAAAAGAATTTAAAAACCATATTATTAGTGAACATAAAGGTGACGAGGCAGGTCTTAAATCATCAACTATAAAAATATCTGGCGATTATGTTTTTGGATGGCTCAAAACAGAATCTGGAATTCATAGATTGGTAAGAATTTCCCCTTTTGACTCTGGTGCCAGACGGCACACAAGTTTTGCAAGTGTTTGGGTTTACCCTGTGGTTGATGAGAATATTGATGTTGAAATTTTAGAAAAAGACCTAAGAATTGATACATACAGATCAAGTGGAGCTGGTGGGCAGCACGTAAACACTACTGACAGCGCCGTCAGGATTACTCATCTTCCAACAAAAATAGTCGTACAGTGCCAAAATGAAAGATCTCAGCATAAAAATAAAGAAACTTGTATGCAAATGCTTAAAGCGAGATTATATAATTTTGAACTGGAAAAGAGAGAAAAAGAAAACGAAAACAAACAGGGGTCTAAAAAAGACATAGGGTGGGGTCATCAAATAAGATCATATGTTTTGCACCCATATCGATTAGTCAAAGATAATAGGACCAGTCATGAATCAAGTGACCCACAAAAAATATTAGATGGAGATATAGATAGCTTTTTAGAAAACTCTTTATTCAAACTAGATGCTTAAAAAAATTTCTCAAATATTTCTAATTATAATTTTCTTAATAATTGCGTTTTGTGTTTATTTAAGTGTTTACGGAATTAATACTGATAAGCTTAATGGAATTATCAATGAGAAAATTTCACAGAGAGATAGTGATTTCGATATCAAGTTAGATAAGATTAAGATTTTTCTAGATATAGGAAGCTTTAAATTAGAGGCCAAAACAAAAAATCCAATCATACTCTATAAAAAAAACAAAATAGAGTTACAAAGTATAAGCACTGTTTTACCTTTGCTATCTCTTTTCACTCAAGAAGCAAAAATAGAAAATCTGAAATTTATTACAAAAAAAAATAAGGTAAAAGATTTAATTGAGTTTGGCAGAGGCTTTCAAAACACTCCTCAATTATTCATTTTAAAAAAGATTGTAAAATCTGGAGATATTTCTGTAGAAGCCAAAATAAATTTTTCTGAGGACGGCAGCATCTCAAAAGATTATGTAATAGATGGTGATCTTGAAAATGTTAAATTAAGGTTACTAAATAAAGATATTATTGAGAGTATAAAATTTGGTTTCATCTTAAAAAATAATGATTACGTAATTTATAATGCTTCATCCTTTTATCAGGATATAAAATTTAAATCAGACGAAATTAAAATAAAAGAAAAAGATAGTGCCTTTTTGTTCAACGGTAATATTTCTACATCAAAAAATAATCTTAGTCTTAAAACCATATCAAAAATATTCCAATTTGATTTAGAGAGTATTGAAAACGATAAAATTTTATTTTCTTCAAATAATAAATTTTCTTTCGAGTTAAGTAAAAAGTTTAAATTTTCAAATATAAAAGTAAATTCAAAATTTAACATAGAAAGCTTAGAATATTTAAACTCTAGTTTAAAGGAATTTTTTCCAGGTTACAAAAATGGAGTGAAATTTGAAAATAACATTATAAATTTAGATTATCAAAATGGAAATTATAAAATATCTGGAGATAGTAAATTAAATATTAATGAAGACACAGATAGCCTTAGTTATTCAATTGAGAAGAAAAAAGATAAAATTTTTTTTAAAACAGATTTTGAGATTAAAAGTAATGCATTAAACCTTGAATTTTTGAACTTTACAAAAAAAAAAGGTGATAAAAGCAATCTTATTGTCGAAGGAGCTGTAAATAAGAATAATTCAGTCTTTTTAAATAAAATAAACTTCGCTGAATCTAAAAATTTAATTAAAGTTAAAAATATCAATTTAACTTCAGAAAAAAAATTAAAAATGATTGATCAAATTGACATTGATCTCGTAAACAATAATGATCAAATCAGTCAATTGAATATTAAAAGAAAAAAAAGCAATTATTCAATTAATAGCAAAATGTTTGATGGAACAAAAATCCTTGATAAAATATTATTTTCAAAAAGTGACGGAAGCTTTTTTGATGTTTTTGAAAAATTAAACTCTAAAATTACAATAAATTTTAATACCATTTATATTACTAATGAAGATTATTTAACTAATTTCAAAGCAGATGTAATTGTTAATAATAACCAAATAAAAGATTTAATTTTATCCTCTCAATTTTCAACAAAAGAAGACTTAAAACTTTCAATAAAGACAAATTCAAACAATGAAAGGATAACAGACTTATTTGCGGGTAATGCAAAACCTTTAGTAAAAAAATATGATTTTATAAAAGGTTTTGAAGGTGGCTATTTAAAGTTTGACTCTATTGAAAAAAATAAAGTTTCAAATTCAAATTTAAAAATTTTTGATTTTAAACTAAAAGAAGTACCAGCATTAACAAAATTACTTACCCTTGCTTCTTTACAAGGAATTGCAGATCTTTTGACTGGAGAAGGTATTAGGTTTAACGAATTTGAAATGATTTTTAATAACAAAGATGGGCTTATGACGATTGAGGAAATCTATTCTTTAGGGCCTTCGATATCTATATTGATGGATGGGTATATTCAAAAAGATGATTTGGTAAGTCTAAGAGGTACGTTGGTACCCGCAACTACTGTAAATAAAGTTATAGGTTCAATTCCGGTCATTGGAGATTTACTCGTCGGTAAAAAAGCTGGAGAAGGTGTTTTTGGAGTAAGTTTTAAAATAAAAGGTTATCCTGACGATTTAAAAACAACAGTTAATCCTATCAAAAGTTTAACTCCAAGATTTATTACGAGAACATTAGAGAAAATAAAAAAATCTAACGAATAATTTTTATTAAAACGTGATTTTTCTTACCATGAGAAATCTTTAAAACCTCATCTTTAAAGTCAGACACATTAATTGCTAAATTTTCATCCATAACTGTAGAGTTATTTACTTTTAAACCAGAATTTTTTATTGTTCTTCTAATTTCACTTTTTGAATTAAACAAATTAGTTTTGATAGAGAGATCTATTATATTTAAACCATTATCAATTTGATCTTTTTTAATTTTTATTATTGGCAACTCATCTCCTGAACCACCCGCAAATGTTTTCTTAGCTGTATCTAAAGCTTTTAATGCAGCTGCCTTGCCATGTAAAAGGGTAGTGGCTTCATTTGCTAAAAGAGTTTTTAAATCATTTATATTTTTTTCTTTAATACTTTCAATTTCAGAAACATCCTTATCTGTAAACATCTTCAAAAATTTAATAACATCTCTATCATCTGTATTTCTCCAAAATTGCCAGTAGTCATAGGATGACAAAAGTTTTTTATCTAACCAAACAGCTCCTTTTTCAGTTTTCCCCATTTTTGCACCAGATGCTAAAGTAATTAATGGCGTTGTTAAACCGTAAACTTGCTTACTTGAATATCTTTTCACTAATTCAACACCATTTACGATATTACCCCATTGATCAGAACCACCAATTTGCATTAAACAATTTTTTGTTTTGTTCAGCTCTAAAAAATCATATGCTTGCAGTATCATATAGTTAAATTCCATATAGCTTAAAGACTGTTCTCTCTCCAATCTAAGTTTGACGCTATCAAAACTTAGCATTTTATTAATTGTGAAATGTTTTCCAATTTCTCTTAAAAATTTAATATAATTTAGTTTTCCAAGCCATTTATAATTGTTTACATAAATAGGACGGGTTTTAGAATTTTTGTTATCCAGAAATATTGAAAAAACTTTCTTAATATTTTTTATGTTCTTTTCAATTTCCTTTTCTGTAAGAATTTTTCTTGTTTCTTCTTTTCCTGAAGGATCGCCTATTCTTGTAGTACCTCCCCCGAGTAATATAATTGGTTGGTGCCCATGTTTTTGCAATAATCGTAAACACATAATTTGAAGCAAGCTTCCAACATGTAAGCTTTGGGCAGTACAGTCAAAACCAATATAGGCCCTTATTTTTTTCTTATCCATTAACCCATCAAGGGACTCTAAATTAGTACATTGATTAAAATATTCTCTTTCATTAAACTCTTTAAGGAATGAATTTTTCATTTTTTTATAAAATAAGTCAGTTTCAATATACCTATATTAAATTAATTAAAAAATAAATATTATGTCTAAAAATTACTATAGCCTTGGGTTAATGAGCGGTACATCTGGAGATGGAGTTGATGCATCTTTAATAAATTCTGATGGGAGTTCAAATTATAAAGTAGAAATTAATAAGTATTTTGAATATGAAAATAACTTTAGTCAAAAAATACTTTCACTCAAAGACAAGATTAATACTGTCGCTGATCTTGAAACATATTCTACCGAGCTTAAAAATTTGGAGAAAGAATTAACTATTTTTCACTCAAAAGTAGTAATGGACATAGTTAAAAATACAAAGACAAAAATTGATTTTGTAGGTTTTCATGGCCAAACAATATTTCACGATCCATCTAAAAAAATCTCTAAACAAATAGGAGATGGTAAACTCTTATCGCAGCTAACACAGACTACAGTTATTTATGATTTTAGACAAAAGGATATTAAAAATGGTGGGGAGGGAGCGCCACTAGCACCTATTTTTCATAAGGCATTAGTTAAACAAAATAAAATTGAATTACCCGTATGCATATTGAACATTGGTGGAATTTCTAATGTAACAGTAATAGGAGATTACGAACAAAATCATTTTACAAGTAGAGATTTAGGTCCGGGAAACTGTTTAATTGATGCATGGGTGAGAAAAAATAAAAAAGGAAATTTTGATAAAGATGGCGCATATGCTGCAATGGGCAAAATAAATGATTTGATGTTAAACCAAGCTCTGGATAATTTTGATAAT
This sequence comes from uncultured Pelagibacteraceae bacterium, assembly GCA_902588835.1. Classification (GTDB taxonomy): domain Bacteria; phylum Pseudomonadota; class Alphaproteobacteria; order Pelagibacterales; family Pelagibacteraceae; genus Pelagibacter. Next base: position 16,015 of record CACIQQ010000007.1, read on the forward strand.
CGACCTGACCAGAATAGACTATCATTTGACACAAAAGATTTTGACATAAATTTTTTAAGAGGTGTGAGTTTTGAAGATGGTGCAGCAACTTTAACAGACTTATCAGGAAGAATAATTGGAGCGGGCTTATTTTCATTGTTAAGTGATGTAAGAAATAAATTATTCAAAGTTTTGGTGTCTGGAGGTGGAAGAAAAAATAAAACTTTAATTCAAAGAATAAAGTCTAGAACATTGAAAAATTTAATAATCCAGCCTATTGATGATTATGGAGTGGATGGTGACTATGTAGAATCTCAAGCATTTGCTTTTTTAGCAATAAGGAGATTTTTAGAATTACCTATATCATTTCCTGATACCACAGGATGCAAAAGTCCAACCACAGGTGGCGAAATAGTTAAAAATTATTAATATAAAGCAGATTCTTTTTTAATATATTTATCCAAAACCTTTTTTAAATTTTCTTCTGATTTTGTAAAAAAGTGATTTGCATCAGGCACAGCTTCAAATTCAACCTTAATTCCTTTTTGAGATGCAAGCCTTTTATCAAGCTCGCTAATATATTCTCCTGGTACTAACTCATCTTTTTTTCCATAAACCATTAGCCCTGAAGCAGGACATGGAGATAAAAAAGAAAAATCATAAACGTTAGGTTGTGGAGATATAGATATAAATCTATTGATTTCAGGACGTCTCATTAGTAATTGCATAGAGATTAAAGATCCAAAAGAAAACCCAGCAACCCAACACTGAGAATTATCAAAATTTTCTCTTTCCAACCAATCAAGTGCAGCTGCAGCATCAGCTAATTCACCTTGACCATTATCAAACTCCCCATCGCTTTTGCCCACTCCTCTAAAATTTACTCTACAAACTGAAAAACCGTTATCCATAAAAGCATGAAAAGTATCTACCACAACTTTGTTGTTCATTGTGCCACCGTATTGAGGATGAGGTTGAAGAACTAAAGCTATTGGAGATGTAATTTTTTGACTTTTAAAATATTTTGCTTCTAATCGTCCTGCGGGTCCAGGTATGAAGATTTCTAAAATTTTATTTTCCATGTTTGTTAATGATTATTATTCTCACTAAAAAACTTTATTTATCATATTGCAGTGTCAATTTGCGAGTCTTTTTCTTTAATGTAATCTTGACTATTTTAGTCGGGTATATATATAAGTCCCATAAATTGCGGATTATGAAGCTAAATACTAAATCACGATATGCTGTTATGGCACTTGCTGATATGGCGAGGTTTGATGGGAAAAACCCAGTAAGTTTAAGAGACATATCATTAAGACAAAGTATATCTTTACTTTATTTAGAACAGATTTTTTTAAGATTAAAAAAAAATAATATTGTCAAAAGTGTAAGAGGTACAAATGGTGGTTACATCATATCTAAAAATATAAATGATCTGAAAATTTCTGATATTTTTTATGCTTTAGATGAAAAAGTCAAAACAGTTGGATGCAAAAAAGAGTCAAAAAAAAGTTGCAATGGTAAATCCTCTAAATGCATAACTCATAATTTGTGGGACGAACTTGATTTACACATCAATTCATTTTTTGAAAATAAAAAATTGGGTGATCTAGTAAGGACAAAAGAAAGTAGAAATTAATGAGAGAAAAAGAACTTGAAAAATTAAAAGACTACAAATACGGTTTTTCAACTGATATTGAAAATTTTAAAGCCCCAAAAGGTTTAAATGAGGATGTAATTAAATTTATATCTAATATTAAAAAAGAACCTAAGTGGTTGTTAGATTGGAGATTAAAAGCTTACAATAGAGTTAAAGTTTTAAAAGAACCAAACTGGCAGAAACCAAAATATCCTAAAATCGATTATCAAGACTTATATTATTACTCTGCTCCAAAAAGTTTTAAAGAAAAACCAAAAAGTTTAGATGAATTAGATCCGAAACTTATTGAAACCTATAAAAAACTTGGCATTCCACTGAATGAGCAGAAAAGATTAAATGGTATAGCAGTCGATGCAGTATTTGACTCAGTTTCTGTAGCTACAACTTTTAAAGATACATTGACTGAAAAGGGAATAATTTTTTGTTCTATATCTGAAGCAATTCAGAAACATCCTGAGTTAGTAAAAAAATATTTAGGTTCAGTGATACCGATTACTGACCACTATTTTGCAACATTAAATTCAGCAGTATTTACTGATGGATCATTTGTTTATATTCCACCAGGAGTTAGATGCCCCATGGAGCTTTCTACATACTTTAGAATTAATGCTTCTGATACAGGACAGTTTGAGCGAACTCTAATTATAGCTGATAAAGGAAGTTATGTAAGTTATTTAGAGGGATGCACTGCACCAATGAGAGATGAAAACCAATTACATGCAGCAAATGTTGAATTAATTGCATTAGATGATGCGGAAATAAAATATTCAACTGTTCAAAATTGGTATCCTGGAGATAAAGATGGAAAAGGAGGAATTTATAATTTTGTTACTAAAAGAGGTTTATGCAAAGGTAAAAATTCTAAAATTTCTTGGACACAAGTTGAAACTGGATCAGCTATAACCTGGAAGTATCCAAGCTGTATATTGCAAGGTGATAACTCAGTTGGTGAATTTTATTCTATAGCTATTACAAATAATCACCAAAAAGCAGATACAGGAACTAAAATGATTCACTTGGGGAAAAATACAAAAAGTAAAATTATATCAAAGGGTATTAGTGCAGGTTTTTCTGATATGACTTATAGAGGATTAGTTGATATTTCTCCTAAATCAACAAATTCTAGTAATTATACTCAATGTGACTCATTGTTAATGGGAAATAAATGTGGTGCACATACAATTCCTTACATTAAAAATAAAAATGCTAATTCTAATATTGCACATGAGGCGACAACTTCAAAAATAAGCGATGAACAATTGCATTATTGTCAACAAAGAGGATTAAATTCTGAGGAGGCTGTAAGTTTGATTGTAAATGGTTTTTGTAAAGAAGTTCTCCAGCAATTACCTATGGAATTTGCAGTAGAAGCACAAAAACTTGTTGGTATTAGTTTAGAAGGGAGTGTTGGTTAATGTTAAAAATCAATAACCTAAATGCAAAAATTGAGAATAAATCAATTTTAAATGGTTTCTCTCTTGAAATTAAACCTGGAGAAGTTCATGCAATAATGGGTCCTAATGGATCGGGAAAAAGCACATTATCAAATATTTTATCTGGAAAAAAAGGATATGAAGTAACTGGAGATGTTTTATTTGAAAATAAAAACTTATTTGATCTTGAGACAGAAGAAAGAGCTCACAAAGGAATATTTTTAGCTTTTCAATATCCTCTAGAAATTCCAGGGGTAAATACAAATATCTTTTTAAAAACTTCTTTAAACGCTATAAAAAAAGCCCGTGGTGAAAAAGAATTAGACGCATTAGAGTTTCTCAAATTAGTAAAAGAAAAGGCCAAAAATCTTAAGTTTGACGAAGATAAACTTAGCAGACAACTAAATGTTGGTTTTTCTGGCGGAGAAAAGAAGAAGAATGAAATTTTACAAATGTCTATTTTAGAACCAAAATTATCAATTTTGGATGAAACAGATTCAGGACTAGATATTGATGCATTAAAAATTGTTGCAGATGGCGTCAATTCATTAAGAAAAAAAGATAATTCTTTTTTAATTATAACCCACTACCAGAGATTACTTAATTATATAAAGCCCGATTTTGTTCACGTTTTAATGAACGGTAAAGTAGTAAAGTCAGGAGGACCAGAGTTAGCGCTAGAGTTAGAAAAGAAAGGTTATGAAAATATAAATTAATGGAAAATTTTAAAACACACTTCGAAAAAGCATTGAAAGAAAACAATTTATCAAAAAAGGAAATAGCTTTCAAAAATTTTAATGCAAATGAATTCTTGAGCCATGGTTTCCCAAATAGGAAAGACGAGGATTGGAAATTTTCAGATATCAATCAAATTATAAAAAAAAAAATTGGAGAATTAAATTTTTACAGTGAACAATTAAAAAAAAGTGATATAGATAAAAATATTTTACTAAACGAAATAGAACATAACAAATTGGTTTTTATAAATGGTCAAATAGTACAGATTGACTTTAATTCTGAGGACAAAGGTAAAATAGAATTTTTAGATAATCAAAATAATATAGATGAACAATTAGCAGATAATTCTTTAATAAATTTGAATAACGCCTTATCAAATAAAAATTATAAATTATTAGTTAAGAAAAATTATCAAATTAAAAAACCTCTTATTATTTACCACACAACTTATAATGAATTAACATCGCAAAACATAAATTTAAAAATTAACTTTGAGTTAGAGGAAAACAGTTCTTTAAAGTTAATTGACCTTGTAAAAGACAAAAGTAATAAAAATTTTATTAATATTTTTTACAATTTCTCTTTAGAAAAAAATTCAATTTTAAAAAACTACAAAATTGATCAGTTTGAAAATGATAATATTAGGTATATGTTTAACAACATTAAACAATCTTCCAATAGTGTTTCAGAAACATTTTATTTATCTAAAGGTTCAACTTTTTCAAAAAACGAGATCTTTTGTGACTTAAAAGGAGAACATTCTTCAGCTTTTGTGAATGGAATATTTTCACTTAATAAAAGCAAACACCACGAGATTAAAGCAAAAATTAATCATTTAGTTGAAAATACAAAAAGCTATCAGTTAGTGAAAAGTGTTTTAGAAAATAAATCAAGATCAGTCTATCAAGGAAAAATATATGTAGACTCAAAAGCACAAAAAACAGATGGCTATCAATTAAGCAAAGCTATATTGGTTGATGAAACAACAGAATTTAATGCAAAGCCCGAATTAGAAATTTATGCAGATGATGTAAAATGTTCACATGGATCTGCTTCTGGAAGTTTAGACGAAAATTCAATATTTTATTTGATGTCTAGGGGCCTAAGTTACAAAGAGGCAAGAGAATTATTAATCAACGGTTTCCTCGTGGAAGTAATCAATCAAATTACTGATGAACCAATTAAAAAACTTATTAAAAATTTATATGGATTAAAAAATGAATATTAAAGATATCAAAAAAGAATTTCCAATATTTGATAATAAGGTTCATAATAATGATCTAGTTTATTTAGATAGTGCTAATTCATCTCAAAAGCCTAAAGTCGTTGTAGATAGAATCTACGATTTTTATACTAAAGAATTTTCAAATGTGGGTCGTAGCGTTCATTACTTAGCTGTGGCAGCAACAAATTTATATGAAAATACAAGGGTTTTAGTACAGAAATACATTAACGCAAAAGATCCAAACGAAATAGTTTTCACAAAAGGTGCAACGGAGGCAATAAATCTAGTAGCAAATACTTTCGGTCAAAAATATTTAAAAGAAGGTGATGAAATTTTAATTACAGAATTAGAACACCACTCAAACTATGTTCCTTGGCATTACTTAAGAAAATCAAAAGGTGTTAAGATTAATTTTGCAGATGTAGATGAGAACGGTGATATTAGTATTGAAAGTATTGAAAAGAAAATTACTCCTAAAACAAAAATTTTAGCTATCACCCATTTGTCTAATGTTACAGGCGCAATTCTTCCTATTAAAGAAATTATTCAATTAGCGCATTCAAAGAATATTCCAGTTCTTGTTGATGGTTGTCAGGGAGCTCCACATTTAAAATTAGATATGCAAGATCTTGATTGTGATTTTTACGCAATATCCTGCCATAAAATGTATGGACCTACTGGTCTTGGTGTTTTGTATGCTAAAAAGAAATGGCTAGAGGAGCTACCTCCTTACCAAGGCGGTGGCGGAATGATTGGTGAAGTAAAAAAAGAAGGAATTACTTTTGGAGACCTTCCTAATAAATATGAAGCAGGCACAATGGCAACTGCTCAAGTAATAGCTTTTGGTGAGTCAATCAATTTTATAAATAAACTTGGTATAGAAAAAATTGAAGAACATGAAAGAGAATTAACAAAATACGGTGAAGAAATTTTAAGAAAAAATAATTCAGTTAAACTTATTGGTAGTCCAAAAAACAAAGGGTCAGTTTTATCATTTACATTAGACGGAGTTCATCCACATGATATAGCAACTATACTTGATGAAGATGGTGTTGCAATAAGAGCTGGACACCATTGTTGTCAAATTCTACATGAAAAATTAGGATTAGCAGCTACAGCTAGAGCATCTTTAGGTGTTTACAATACGAAAGATGATCTCGATCAATTAAACAGCTCAATAAACAAATGTATAAAAATATTTAATTCATAATGGACTTAAAAGATTTATATCAAGAAATAATTTTGGATCATGGGAAAAATCCTAGGAACTTAGGAAAGTTTGAAAATTTTAATAAAGATGCTAAAGGACATAATCCTTTATGTGGAGATAAGGTTCATGTTTATCTTAAAGTTGATGAAAATAAAAAAATCTCAGATATTAAATTTGAAGGTCATGGATGTGCAATATCAATGGCTTCAGCTTCAATAATGACAGAATTGATGAAAGATAAAGATCAAAAAGAAGTAAATGAATTAATAGAGGACTTCTTAAAAATGATAAAAGATAATCCTGATCTCAAGTCAAATTTGATAAATGAAGATGATAAAACTAAACTTATGTCACTATCAGGTGTAAAAAAATATCCAATGAGAGTTAAATGTGCTACATTACCATGGCATACATTAATTTCAGCGATGACAAATAAACCTGGTGAGGTAAATACTGAGAAAGATGATTAAATGGAATTAAAAGATAAAGTAATAGCAGAGATTAAAAAAATTTATGATCCTGAAATACCAGTCAACATTTATGATTTAGGTTTAATATATGATGTCAAAGTAAATCAAGAAAATGTTGTTGAAATTAAAATGACCTTAACTTCACCAAATTGTCCAGTCGCTGAAAGTTTACCTAGAGAAGTTGAAGATAGTGTAAAAGAAATTAAAGATGTAAAGGATACGAAACTAGAATTAGTTTGGGAGCCGCCATGGGATAAATCAATGATGTCAGAGGCTGCTAAATTGGAATTGAATTTATGAGTCAGGTAATTAAACTTAGTGATAAAGCTGCAAACAGAATTAAGTCAATTTTATCGAACGATAAAACATCTATAGGGGTAAGAATTGGTGTTAAGAGCGGGGGATGTGCTGGGATGTCATATGTAATGGAATATGCAAAATCTCAAAACCCAAATGATGAATTGATTGAGGAAAAAGGTGTAAAAGTATTTATAGATCCTGGTGCTGTAATGTATTTGTTAGGTACAACAATGGACTTTAAAGAAGAGGAGTTTTCGTCCTCTTTTGTATTCAATAATCCCAATGAAACTGAACGTTGTGGATGTGGAGAGTCCTTTAAAGTATAAGTCCCATTTTGAGCATATCTGCATTGCATAAAATGCATATCTTTGATAATCTCTTAATTAATGAATCTTTTTGAATTTAAAAATTTGCTTAATTCAGAGGACAAAAAAGAAAAGAGAAAGTCTTTTTTTAGAACTCTAATTAAATCTGTTGAAGCAGGTGCAAATGGGACGCAAGATTATGTCGTAAAGAAAGGTCCCAACAAAGATAAAATTGCATCTACTGATCAGTAATTAGCAACTGTAATACATATCGAACTCTATAGGGTGTGGTGTGTGTTCGAAATTGTGTATCTCTTCAAATTTTAATGCAATGTAAGCATCAATTTGATCATCAGTAAATACGTTTCCTTGTTTTAAGAAATCTCTATCCTTATCTAAACTCTCCATTGCTTCTCTTAAAGATCCACATACTGTTGGTATTTTTTTAACTTCAGTCTCTGATAACGCGTAAAGATCTTTATCGAAAGATTTACCTGGATCAATTTTATTTTTTATTCCATCAAGTCCAGCCATTAACATTGCAGCAAAAGTTAAATATGGATTTCCAGCAGCGTCGCCAAATCTTACTTCACATCTTGCAGCTTTTTTACTTAATGTAATTGGTATTCTGCATGAAGCAGATCTATTTCTTGCTGAGTAAGCTAATAAAACTGGAGCTTCGAAACCCGGAATTAATCTTTTATAACTGTTTGTAGTTGCATTAGAAAATGCATTAATAGCTTTTGCATGTTTTAAAATACCACCAATATAATTTAAAGCTAAGTCTGAAAGTCCGGCATATTTATCTCCTGAAAATAATGCTTTATCACCTTTCCAAATTGATTGGTGTACGTGCATACCAGACCCGTTATCACCTTTAACTGGTTTAGGCATAAACGTAGCTGTTTTACCGAATGAATGAGAAACCATGTGAACTGCATATTTGTAAAGCTGTAAGTTGTCTGCTTGATCTACCAATGTACCAAAGTACATCCCTAATTCATGTTGACTAGGCGCTACTTCGTGGTGATGTTTTTCAACTTTAATACCCATGTCTCTCATAGCTTTTAAATACTCACCTCTCATGTCTTGAGCACTATCAACTGGAGGAACTGGGAAATATCCACCCTTTATTCCTGGTCTATGTCCCATGTTACCGTTCGGGTAATCTTTACCTGTATTGTAAGGGCCTTCTGTACTATCAATTTTAAATCCTGTTTCATTCATATCATTTTTGTATTTAACATCGTCAAACACAAAAAATTCTGCCTCAGGTCCAAAGAATGCTTTATCTCCAATACCTGATTGTTTTAAATAAGCTTCAGCCTTTTTAGCTGTACCTCTTGGATCTCTTTCGTAGGGATCTTTTTTAATAGCATCCAAAATATCACAAAATATATTAAGCGTGTTATGTGAAGTAAAAGGATCAACTACAGTTCTGCTTAAGTCTGGTTTTAATATCATATCTGACTCATTAATTGCTTTCCAACCAGCTATTGATGAACCGTCAAAAAATATACCTTCATTCAACATATCGTCATCTACAATTTTTGCATCCATTGTGACATGTTGAAGTTTACCTCTTGGGTCTGTAAATCTTAAATCTACGTACTCAATTTCTTTATCTTTAAGTGTTTTTAATACGTCCTTTGAACTCATAATTCTCCTTTAATTGAATGGATTAGTACCAAAAATTAATATATTTTGATCTCGTTTTTAATTAATATCTCCTATGCAATTTATTCATAGGATTAAACAAGAAATATTAGATATTTGCAATCAATCAACGGTTGAATATGAACGAAATCATTAACAAAGAACCAGTACAAAGAGTGATTAAGGCATTAGATAAATTTGACAAAAATTTACAAATACAAGTGCTTAAAGATACTGCCAGAACAGCGAAAGATGCAGCTAACGCCTTAAATTGTGAAGAGGGTGCTATTGTTAAAAGTTTAGTTTTTAAAGCAGAAACAAGATTTTTAATTTGTTTAGTATCTGGTGATAAAAGATGTTCCTTAAACAAGCTCAAAAAGGTTATTTCAAAAAAAGATGTTTCAATGGCAAGCGCTGATGAGGTTAAGGCTCAAACTGGCTTTACTATTGGTGGTGTTTCACCTGTAGGTCATATAAATGACTTAAATATAATTATTGATAGAACACTTGAAAGATTTCAAATTGTATATGCTGCAGCGGGACATCCAAATAGTATATTCAAAATAGATATTTCAAAATTAAAAGATCTAACAAAGGGAAGAGTTAAGGATATTACCGAATGAGACAGCCTACTATAACAGATTATTCATTATTAGTTTTTTTAGCAGTGATTTGGGCCTCTGCTTTTTTTAATATTAAATTAGCAACAGACTCATTTGGCCCCATAACTATAGCATTTATAAGAGTTTTATTAGGATCACTGCCTTTAATAATTTTATGCGTATATAAAAATATTAAAATTGAAGTTTTTTCAAAAGACTGGCCATGGTTTGCAGCAATAGGATTTGTAAACTTAGTATTTCCATTTTTTTTAATTGCTTATGGAGTTAAAAATGTTCAAAGTAATTTAGCTGCAATATTAATGTCTACTTCTCCACTAACATCGACATTACTTGCTCATTTTTTTACTAAAAATGAAAAGATAAATTTTTTAAAGGTAATTGGAGTTTCTATTGGTTTTGCAGGTATAATATATTTATTTTCTGACAACTTCTTGATAAATGAAAACAATTTATTTTCAGCATTTTGTATTTTAATTGGCTCTTTAGGATATGTAATCGGAGGGATCTTAACACTAAAGATTAGTAATAAAAAAAATGAAAACGTAACTGCCTCAATCTTGATTTGGGCAACAATAATTTTATTACCAATATGTTTTTATTTTGAAAAACCATGGAATTATAATCCATCATTGACTTCAGTTGTTTCAATTACCTATTTAGGAATTATAGCCACTGGCTTAGCTTGGGTTTTAAGATTTAAAATTTTAAAAGATAATGGTTTGGTTTTTCAGTCTCAGGTTGCTTATTTAATTCCAATCTTTGGAGTAATTTTAGGTTATGTTTTTTTAGACGAGCTAATCACATTTAAAGTATTAGTGGCACTCATTGCAATTGTAATAGGGATATATTTTGTCAAAAAATCTACTTCTTCGAAGAAGATCTTAAGTTAAAAAAATATCTAATATTTGCAGATAATTTTATAAAATTTGTCATAGATTTTTTAATATTCAATATTAATAAATATGAAAATCCCCTAAAGATGTATTTTGTTATTTTTTTAAAGTGGTGAATAGTAAATTTTTGTACATTAAAATAAATAAGAGGAGAATATTCATTATGAAAAGTTTTTATTAAAAAATTCTGAATGTTGGATTTTGAGGATTTGCCTTGGTTATGTTGAGCTTTAGATTTTGGTGTTACTATTACACTGGTTTTTTTTGATCTAAATTTTCTACAAAGATCAATTTCCTCCCAAAAAAGGAAATACTTTTCATCAAATTTACCAATGTTTTCAAAGTGTTTAGCGCTTATTAATAACGCACAGCCTTTGGCAACATCAACGCATAATTCACCCTCAATTTTTGAATCTAACAATAATTCTCTTGATTTAATAGCACTTGATGAATCCACATTCTTTAAATTTCTTTCTGGGAATGCTCCGTAAAAATCTTTATCAGGAAGGGTAACTGGAGCAACTATTCCGCAGTCATTATATTGGTTTAAAGTTTTGAGCATATTTTCTATTGAACCAACATCAATGGAAAGGTCAGGATTTAGTACTAGAAAAAAATTTGTAGATATATTATCAAAAGCAAAATTTATTGCTCTACCATACCCAAGATTTTTATTTTTTGAGATAACTTGAATATTTTTAAAATTTTTAATTCGCTCAAGAATTTTTTCATTTTTTCCATTGTCGACAACAATTATCTTAAAATTTTTTAGACTATCAAAAAAACTCTCAACTATTTCACTTGAGTTATAGAGAACAGTAATGATAGTAATTTCATTATAAATTTTGCTCATCTGTGTGAAATAACTTATATTTTTTTAAAAAAATTTGTTTTAATTTATTTTTCTATTTCAATTTATAATAGAAGAATTTTGAAAAAACATACCAAATGTTGTTATCGTTTAATAAATCAATAATATTTTCAACTTGAGGTTTTTCTGTGGTTTCACGTGAAAATACTATAGGTTTATTAAATTAATGAATAAATTTTTACCTCTGATCTTTGTTTTATTGTGGTCTTCAGCTTTTGTTACTACAAAGCCGATAGTAGATAATAGTGATCCCTTTGCAGCTTTAGCTTTTCGATTTTTTATAGTTGCTCTAGGTTTTTTTATTTATTGTGTTTACAAAAACTTATCTCTGAAATTAAATAGCAGAGACTTTGTCCAGTCTTTTTCAAGTGGCGTTCTATTTCATGGAGTTTATTTAGGAGGTGTTTTTTTTTCTATCTCAAAAGGTATACCAACAGGCATAACTGCGCTTATTGTAACAATGCAACCAATTTTAACAAATGCTTTGGCTGGACCTTTTCTTAAAGAGCATGTTGGTTGGAAACAATGGATAGGGGTTGCTCTTGGATTTATAGGATCTGCATTAGTATTGGGGGTAGATATAGGAGGTGCTCTTCCTACAATTGGAATTGTAGCTTCATTCATTGCACTAATATCCATTACATCTGCCACTCTTTTTCAAAAGAAATTCAGTGGCAATATTCCTTTACCGGTAAGCAATACATATCAAGCTGCAGGAGGTTGTTTCTTTCACTTAATAGTTATTTTGTTTATTGTCGATCCCTTCATTGAATTTAATCCAAGTTTTTTAATAGCAATGGGTCATCAAATTTTTTTAGTATCTTTTGGGGCGTTTACAATATTAATGTTCTTGATCAAAAATAATTCAGCAAGTAAAACAGTTACTGTATTTTTTTTAATACCAGCAACGTCGGCAATTATTGCTTGGATATTTCTTAATGAACAATTATCTTTAATTGATATATTTGGCTTCATTGTTGCTTCACTTGGTGTATTTATCGCAACAAGAAAATCTTAAACTATTCAATTTATTGAAAAAAAACATTTCAACTTAAAATTGAAATATATTTTGCGCATTTACATCATGTCTAAAAAGGTCTTTAATTAGACTTGTATAAATGGCTAAGACTAAGAAAAAAAAAGCTGTTAAGAAAAGAAGAAAGAAAACAAAAAAGTCGATTAAAATAAGAAGAAAACTTAAAAGCGGAACGACAAAGAAACTTTCTAAATCTAAAAAAAAGCTAAAAAAGTCGAAGTCAAAAACAATACGTAAAACAAATGGAGGAAAAATGAGTGCAGAGATGAAAGTGTCTTCTGTTCTAGATACCTCTCATTTGAAGGTTAAATTTCCGTTCAAAGCAAAATACGGAAACTACATAAACGGAAAATTTGTAGAGCCTAAATCTGGAAAGTATTTTGATAATACTTCTCCGATCTCAAATGAAGTTATCTGTTCAGTTGCGCGATCTAACGAAAAAGACGTGGATGCAGCATTAGATGCAGCTCACGCAGCTTTCCCAACTTGGGGAAAGACATCGATCACTGAAAGATCAAACATTCTATTAAAAATAGCAGATGTATTAGAAAAAAATCTGAATACATTAGCAGTAGCAGAATGTTTAGATAACGGTAAGCCAATTAGAGAATGTATGGCTGCTGACTTACCTCTTGTAATAGATCACTGGAGATATTTTGCAGGAGTAATAAGAGCAGAAGAAGGTTCAGTTGCTGAAATCAGTAACGGTGAATATTCTTATCACATTCCTGAGCCACTTGGTGTAGTTGGACAAATTATACCTTGGAACTTCCCATTACTAATGGCAACTTGGAAACTTGCTCCAGCATTAGCTGCTGGTAACTGTGTGGTATTAAAGCCTGCAGAGCAAACTCCAGCTTCTATCATGGTAATGATGGAATTAATTGGTGATCTTTTACCAAAAGGCGTTGTTAACATTGTAAGCGGTTACGGTTTAGAAGCTGGTAAGCCTTTAGCATCTTCTAAGAGAATAAGAAAAATTGCTTTCACTGGCGAAACAACAACTGGTAGATTGATTATGCAATATGCATCACAAAACTTAATTCCAATAACTTTAGAATTAGGTGGTAAATCTCCTAACATTTTCTTCGAAGACGTCATGGAAAAGAATGATGACTTCTTTGATAAGTGTTTAGAGGGTTTTGCAATGTTTACATTAAACCAAGGAGAAGTTTGTACTTGTCCAAGCAGAGTACTAGTTCAAGAGTCTATCTATGACAAATTCATGGAAAAAGCGATTGCTAGAACTAAAGCTGTAAAACAAGACAATCCTTTAAAAATGGAGACAATGATTGGTGCGCAAGCTTCATTAGAACAAATGGAAAAAATCAAATCTTATCTAGATTTAGGTAAGAAAGAGGGTGCCAAAGTTCTATGTGGAGGAAATGTTGCAAAAATCAATAGTGGTTTAGAAAAAGGAAACTACATTGAGCCAACTATTTTCGAAGGTAAAAACAATATGAGAATATTCCAAGAAGAAATTTTTGGACCAGTTGTTTCTGTAACTAAATTTAAAGATGAGAAAGAAGCATTGGAAATTGCTAATGACACTCTTTATGGTTTAGGTGCAGGAGTATGGACTAGAAATGGAAATCTTGCGTTTAGAATGGGTAGAGAGATACAAGCTGGTAGAGTTTGGACAAACTGTTATCACGCTTATCCTGCTCATGCTGCTTTCGGTGGATATAAACAATCTGGTATCGGAAGAGAAACTCATAAAATGATGCTTAACCACTACAGACAAGTGAAGAACTTACACGTGTCTTACAGTGAAAAGAAATTAGGCTTCTTTTAAAAGATAATTAATATATAATGGTCCGTGAGGAATCACGGGCCATATTAATATGAAAGTAAAAGCAACAGAATCAGCATTAAAACTAATTGAAGATATCAAAGCTCAACATGGTGAGGAGCTTTTATTTCATCAATCAGGTGGATGTTGTGATGGAAGTGCTCCAATGTGCTATCCTAAAAAAGAATACATGGTTGGTAACAGCGATGTAAAACTTGGTGAGATTGGTGGAGTTCCTTTTTATATGAATGATGACCAATATGAAAAGTGGAAACATACTGATTTAACTATCGATGCTGTAAATGGTATTGGCGGAATGTTCTCTTTAGATAACGGAACAGGTCGCAGATTTCTGACTAAATCAGAAATCTGCTTAGTCGTTGATAACGACAAAAAAAATTAATAAATCTTTTACTGTCCAGGGGCTTTGTAGCCAATTTTACCTGCTTTAGCTGTAGCTTTTGAAAAATCAATAGCTTCAAGTATTGTTAAATTTTTAACAGCACCTGATCCTTCTACAACAAGTTTAATTGCAGCAAAATCATCAAACGATGTAAGATCTACAACAACAACAAAATCATAAGATCCTCTAACAATGTCCATACTATGCATTGTTCCACCCATAGCTTTTGTTAATTGTTCCACAACTGCTTTTCTGTCAGTTCCTGGATCTTTCAAAAATCCTTGAAAAGCTTTTTCAGTGTAGTTACCCATTATATATGCTTTCATGTTATACTCCTTAAATTAAGGTCTATAGTAACAACTTTAAGGGTTTTGTTGATATGATTTATTTGCACACTAGACACTTTAAAAGGTCATGTTAGATTAAATTATGTACGAAAAATATGGTCAGTTTATAGATGGTAAGTGGCACAAATCTTCTACAGGTGAAACTTATGAAGTTATAAATCCAGCTAACGAGGAAATTATTGGTAAAGCATCTAAAGCTTCATCTGAGGATGTTGATAAAGCTTTGTTGTCTGCTCAAAAAGGATTAGAGGTTTGGAAAAAAACACCACCATGGCAACGTGCTTATATTTTAAGAAGAATTGCTGACAAGATGAGGGAAAAGCAAGACATACTTGCTAAATGGATGACACTTGAAGTTGGAAAACCGTTTGCAGAAGCAAAGGGTGAGGTTAACGGTGCAGCAGATATTTATGAGTGGAATGCAGAAGAGACAAAAAGAATTTATGGCCAAACAGTTGAAAGCAGATTTGAAGATACTAGAGTTCATGTTTACTACCAACCTGTTGGAGTAGTAGCAGCATTAGTTCCATGGAATTTTCCTTTAGTTTTATCTGCAAGAAAAATTTCTACAGCATTAGCAGCTGGTTGTTCAGTAATTGTTAAACCTGATGTAATAACTCCCGGTGTTGTAATGGAGCAAGTTGAGATTTGTAGAGAATGTGGAGTTCCTCCAGGTGTTGTAAATTTATTATCAGGGGACCCTCCAAGTATCGCCCAACAATTAATTGCCTCTGATATAGTAAAAAAGATTTCAATCACAGGATCTTCTAGAGTTGGGAAATTAATTTTAAAACAGGCAGCAGACAAAGTTCAAAGAGTTACAATGGAATTAAGTGGTCACTCTCCATTTATAGTTTTTGATGATGCAGACATTAAAAAAGCAACCGACATGGCAATCGCTGCAAAGTTTAGAAATAATGGTCAAGTTTGTATTTCACCTAATAGATTTTACATTCAAGAAAATAAAAAAGATGAATTTGTTAACTTGTTTGTAGAAAAAACTAAGAAATTAAAAATTGGTGATGGTATGGATCCTTCAGTTCAACTTGGACCTTTAACAACTAAAAAAAGACTAAACGAAATTGAAGAATTAGTTGAAACAACAAAAAAAGAAGGCGCAAAAGTTTTACTAGGCGGGAAAAGACCATCAGGCTTTAACAAAGGTTATTTCTATGAACCTACAGTTTTTGATAATGTAAAAGATGATTATACGATTATGAAAGTAGAACCATTTGGACCTTTGGTTCCTATGTTATCCTTTAAAAGTTTCGATGAAGTAATTGAAAGAGCTAATAATCATGAATTAGGATTATCAAGTTATATTTGTACCAACTCTATGGAAAAAGCACATAGAGCTTCAGAGTTGATGGAAACTGGAACAGTAGCAGTCAATACACCTTTAGTAGCTTTAGCAGAAGCACCCTTTGGAGGTATCAAACAGGCAGGATACGGAAGGGAAGGTGGTTCTATGGCAATAAAAGATTATCTTAATGTTAAGTACACTCACCTTGGTTTAAAAGGTTAATTTAGATGACAGAATTAATTTTGGCATTAGGCGCAGGCCTACTAAGTTTTTTATCCCCATGTGTTTTACCTTTGATACCTGGGTATATATCTTACGTATCGGGAAAATCTTTAAATGAACTGCTTGAGGAAAAAAAAGTTAATATAATACCAATAGTTCTCTTTACAGTTGGCTTCTCTTTAATTTTTATTGCGTTTGGTGCAACCAGTTCTCTTATAGGAAAAATTTTATTAAATAATTCAATAGAGTTAAGAATACTTTCTGGCCTAGTTATTATTTTTTTCTCTCTTCAAATAATTGGAATTATAAATTTAAATTTCCTTAACTTTGAAAAAAGATTTGAAACACAAAAAAGTGCTAATATTTTTAGCTCTGTTTTAGTTGGAATGGCTTTTGGTTTTGGTTGGACTCCATGTATTGGACCTATACTAGGATCTATACTAGCTCTTGCGGCTGTAGAGCAAACTCTACTGAAGGCAGTAATGTTATTATTATTTTATTCTTTAGGACTGGCGATTCCATTTATTTTATCTGGTTTCTTGATACAAAAATTCATGCTTGTTTCAAAAAACCTTAAAAGAAATATTAATATTATTTCAAAAACTGGTGGATTTATTTTATTAGTAACGGGTGTTTTAATACTTACAAACCAACTGCAAGCGGTTGGTTTTTATTTGTTGAAATCACTACCTTTTTTACAAAATCTTGGTTAAAAAAATCATCTTTTTTGGTATAATCAAAATATGTCATTAAGCTATTTAATAAATCAATCTAGTAAGTTTATTTGGTACTCTGCGCACTACATTATTTCGTTTAAGTATGCGACACCTATTAAAATAGATAAGTCTAATCCACCTCCATTTTATGGAAAGATGCCATCAGGTAAAAAACTATTTTTTGAAATGATGAAGCTTTTAAACGAGGAAAGAAAACTAATTAATTCAAAATTCTATAAAATACCAAAGACAGAATTAAAAGATTTAATAAATACAGCCAAAGGGAGCTTTGACTTTTTTCTTGATTTACCAAAAATTGACAAAAGAAGAACATCAGGAAAATTCTCTGAAGTAAAAACTAATAAAGATTTACCAAAATATTTCTTAAGAAATTTCCACTACCAAACTGATGGATATTTAAGTGAAAAATCTGCACGATTGTATGAGTTTCAAGTCGAGACTTTATTTTCCGGATGCGCTGCAACAATGCGAAGATTCTCAATGATACCGCTAATTAAATTTATTAAAGATGAAAATTTACCAAGAACAAAGTTATTGGACATTGGCACTGGCACTGGAGATATAATTGCAACGTATAAATTAAACACTAAAAATTTAGAGATCACTTGTTCTGATTTATCAGAAGAGTATTTAAACGTTGCAAAGGAAAAATTAAAGAAATTTTCAGATATAAATTATGTAAATTGTAAAGGGGAAGAGCTTCCATTTGATGAGAAATCTTATGACATTGTTACTTCTACCTATGTTTTTCATGAGGTTCCTTCTGCAATAAGAAAAAAAATTTTTAGTGAAATTTCAAGAGTACTTAGAAAAGGAGGAGTCTTTATTCTAACAGACTCTTTACAAATGGATGATAATCCAATTTTAAATCCATTATTAGAATTTTTTCCTTATTCTACACATGAACCTTATTATCCTAAATATATAAGAGAAGATCTTGCTAACGTTGCTAGACAAAGTGGACTAGAACTTTTTTATTCTAAGAATGCTTATCTTTCAAAAAGCTTAGCTTTTAAAAAAATCTAATTAACTAAATTTTCTTAGTAGGTGTCTTAATTTACCTTCTGAAGAGTCGTAATCTATATAACAACCTTGTAAAAACCTATTACCCTCATTAGGATTAAATTCTGTTCTACCGTGAAGTAATCTATAATTATCCATCATCAGCAAGTCACCTGGATTTAACTTGAACTTAATTAAAAATTTATCTGAGTTATAAATTTCTGAAATTTTATTTCTTGCTTTATAATATAAGTCTAGCCTATCTTTTTCTAAAGCTGGAACAAAATCTAGTCTGGTACTAAATCTTACTTGTTTAACTCGTTTATTTTGATCTAATTCAATAAGTTCCCCATAATTTTCTAAAACAACATTTTTATCTGCGAATCTAAATTTGACTTTTACCTCAGTTAGTATTTTGAAAAATTCAGGAAATTCTTTTTTTAAATTTTCTGCCACTGCAAATCCATCGACAAGAGTAGAGAATCCACCTTTAACCTCATTTTCAATACAATGTAATAACTGGATATTGGGAACTGGTTTTCTGTAAGGATTGTCAGTATGAGGCGAAAGAGGAAGAGGTGTATAAGCTAAATCATTTGGATTTGGTTTTGACTTAACATTAAAGTATTCTCCGAAATTTGTTCTTCTAATGCTACCAATTGAATTAGCAAAATTTACAATAAAATTATCTTTAGTTGGAACATTTGAAATAATAATAAAACCATTTTTATAGAATGATTTTAAAAGCTCGAGCATCTCACCGCTTTCTAAAAAATTATCATTATATTTAAAATTCTTTATATTCTTTAGATCAGAATTCCAAAGTGTTGGCTGCATTAATCTTTCTAATTCCTCATCTGAATAAAACTCTTTTTCAATTTTTTTAATGTCAAATTTAGACTTTACTCCATCACTAAACTCGAGATTTAAAAGATCATTATCAATTTTAACATCTTTAATTGTTATATTCTTAAGAAATGAAGGATCAAATAATCTTTGTTCAGTATTAGCATCTAGATGTTCTTTTTCAGACACTCTTTCTCTTAACCAAATAGGATGTAATTCTTTCTTTTCTGATCCTAGAAACACAAATATTTTGTTATTTTTTTCTAATTGTATTTTCATATCTACAATTAACATTTCAACAAAAAATAGCTTTAATCAAGCAAAATTAAATAGTAATAAGATCTCAAGATAAATCAAAACAAATGAAAAATATTGAATTTTATAGATTTTTAATCTCTTTAGCTAAAGACTTAAATAGATTTTACAAAAAGAATTTAAACAAACCTTTTAAGGCTATTAACAAAGGTAAAGGCTCTAACTATGATCCAGTCACTATAGCTGATAAAAAATTTGAAAAATTCATAAGATCTAAGATTAACAAAAAATACCCGTCTCACTCTATCGTTGGCGAAGAATTTGGAAAGAAAAAAACTAAAAGTGACTACTCTTGGGTAATAGATCCAATTGATGGGACAAGATCTTTTGTAATTGGAAACCCTTCGTGGAGTAATCTTGTAGCTATTTGTTATAAAGGTCAACCAATCTTTGGGTTAGCAAACTTTCCTGAACTAAATAAATTTTATATAAACAAAAACACTAAAGAGGCATTTTTATTTAAGGATAATAAAAAGACAAAATTAAGATCTTCGAAAGAAAAAAATTTCAAAAAGATAAAACTTTCTGGAAATTTTCATGGTCATTTTTCTTTAGATAAGCTCAAGAAAGTAAAAAAAATTCTCCCAATGATGCAATTTCCTTGTATGGATGCATTAAGTTATTCTCATTTTTGTGAAGGAAAAATTGATGTTGTCTTCCAATGTGGAAACAAAATTTGGGATATTTTTCCATTGATACCAATTATAAGAGCTTCAGGTGGAATAGTTACAAATTGGAAAAATCAATTTAATTTTAAAAGTGGTAATGTTTTAGTTTCTCCAAATAAAATTTTACACTCTAAGATGCTTAAAATGCTTAGACCTCTTAACTAATTATTATTAATAAAAGATTTAATGTAATCTCTGAGTTTTATTTTACCAAAATGTTTATAAACTTTATTTGATAAATTCATTGTGGTAAGTGCTGATGCATATCTTTCACCAGGTCTTTTTGATAAAAGCCTAATTCGTCTCTTAAACATCTTTGCAACTTCTAAAATCGTAAAACTTTGCTTATGGGAAATACTATAATGTCTACATAGATTTTTTTTCCAAGCGATATAGCAAACATTAACTGTATCATCTATATGTGTAAATCTTCTTGATTGAGAGCCTGGTTTAACTACTGGCAAAGCTTTATTTTTTTTGTAACAATCTTCAAATATTCCAATTACAGTAGCCATGTTCCCTTTACTTATTTGATTAGGACCATATACATTATAAAAATAAATCACCTCATATTTAAATTTAAACCATTTTTTTAAATTCTCTAATAATTCTAAGTTTTTTGCTTTTGTAAAGGCATATGGAGATAAATTTTTGTCATTTCCTTTATTGCCAAGTGATGCAGATGTTGCGCTGTAAACTAATTTAATCTTATTTTTAAGGCAGAAATTAAAAACTGCATTTGTTCCAATTGAGTTTGACTCAATACATTTATCCATTTGTAAAAAACTTTGATAAATTCTTGCAAATTCTCCAAAATGAAAAATTGAATGTACTTGTTTTGGATTTAATACTGTAGAGATATTCTTAGTATGAGCCTTAATGTATTTTACTCTAGAATCTTTAATATGATTTTTACGTGTGCTAGAGCTGTAATCATCAATTGAAATTAATTTGTAATTTGTCTTTTTTAAAAGTAATTTAATTAAGTTGGTACCGACAAAACCTGCGCCACCTGTGATTACTATCTTTTTTGAGCTCATTAGCTTTTTATCTATTAATTTAAATATTTATTTATGTAAATAACTAAATTACAATGCACTAAAAAAGAGGAGGAATATGGAAATTTTCAAACCAATTAACGAAAAAAAAGCTAACTCAAAAGTAAAAAGAATTTTTAATGAAATTAAGAAAACGAGAAAAATTACTAAAATTCCAAATTTTTGGAAATCTATAGCACATAACCCACAACTATTAGAGAGAACTTGGAATAATCTTAAACAAATTATGAAAGATGGTGCGCTAGACTCAGTTACTAAAGAATTAATTTATGTTGCAGTATCAATAACAAATAGCTGCAGCTATTGTACTAGATCTCATACTTTTGCTGCTAAAAAAAAGGGTGCATCTGACGAAATGATTAAAGAAATGATTGATGTAGTTGGTATTGCCAATCAAAATAATAAACTTGTTGAAGCGTATCAAGTTGAAGTAGATAAAATTTATAAATAAACAATGACGAATTTTATTGGATACATATATCTTTTGTTGGCTGTAATATTAGGAATTACTTCTAATGGCTTTTTAAAAACTACTAATGGATTTACAAATCTTGTACCAACTACAATGTGTATAATAACAATTGTTCTTTGTATATTTTTTCTAGCAAAAGCAATGATGACAATACCTGTTGGCTTCACCTATGCAACATATGGAGGTTTAACTATAACTGCCGTAACAATATTTGGAATATTGAAATATAATCAGGTTCCAAACATATATGGAATTATAGGTATATCTTTAATTATAATTGGTGTGATACTGGTTAATTTTTTAGGTAAAACAAACTAAATTTATTTAGTAATCTTATCTACAAAATTTTTAGTTATTGGACCAACCACTAAGGCAGCAACAATTGCAATAGGAAGACTAACAACCCAAGCCTTTAAAAATCTATTTATGTATTCACTATCCATTCCTGTGTTAATGTATGTGATAATCAGCGTCATCATAAGGCTCATTCCAAAGCCCATGATTAAGATAAATAATAAATTAGAATATTTTTTTGGAAACATTCGATAATTTATTAAATTCTATACGTAAATTTTATCAGCTAATCCGTAACAAAGAAGTGCGCTAATAATAACCAAAACTAATGGGGCATATATTCCATCATTTCTAGTTTTCTCAGTCAAACCAGTTTTATCAATTTTTAAAGTATAAAAATTTGCACATAATATTGTTACATTAATTATAAAAACTAAATTAAAGAATGCCCAAGTAGCATCTAAACCACCTGATCTTATAAAAGCGATATATATTGCCATTAAAACCAAAGCAATCATAAATGAACCAGCAAATCTTGTTAATAGAGTAGCTGTTTTATCTACACCTCTACCTTCAAGAAATTTTTGAGTACCGAAAACTAATTGGAATGCGTAGCTTCCAACAATAATGAAATGTACTAAGTAAATTATTAAGTAAAATATATTTCCAAACTTATCTATCATGTTATCTCCTTTTTATACCCCTTTGATAATTATTATATTACCTTCAGATCCTTTTTGGCGCAATTCTTTTAATGGTTTGTATATATCAGAATTGTACCATTCTAACGCTTTTTCATAAGTAGGAAATTCAATAATTACATTTCTTGTGAAATCCCACTTTCCTTGCATTGATTTAAACTCTCCAGCTCTAACTAAGTACTTGCCACCAAATTTTTTTACAGACTCAGGCACTGTTTCAGCATAAAGCTTAAAACTTTCTTTGTCTGTCATGTTGAGTTGAGCAATTAGATAGCCGCTCATTTACTAATATAGAGTTTGAGCAACTTTCTTTACTCTATCTTTGCCATTAGGGATAGTAGCTTCTAAAAAACTATGACACTGATTAGTTGCTTTTTCACTATATTTTGAGCCATAGTGTTTATCGACAGCTTTATTTACACCTTTATCCCAATCAGTCTCTTTAATGCCTACTTCGAGAGCATATTCTTTCCAAACTTTTACGGATGCCATCGATTTTTCTTTCATTCCATACTCAAATTTTTCACCAGAAGGTAAAAAGTAGTTAGCCATGTAAATTCCTACACAATTCCATGCTTTTTCTTTATTGCTTTTAGTTAAATCAGCTAAGGCTAATGAAAAAATAAACAAACTAAACAGTACAATTAACAAAAGTGAAAAGAAATTTTTTTTTAGTAGTTCGTTCATAGTCTTAATTATGAAAATTATTTAACTACAATATTTTTATTATGTAAAAGATTTATTAAAGAGTGCGCGAAAAAAAATTAAATCCAAGCGGGAATCGGAAGACCTTTTTCTTGTAAAAACTTCTTATTAAACAGCTTAGAGTTGTATTTATCCGATCTGTCACAAAGAATAGTCACAATTGTCTTACCTGGTCCTAATTTCTTACCAAGTCTAATAGCTCCAGCAATATTTACACCGCAACTTGTTCCTAAACTTAAACCTTCGTTTTGAATAAGGTCATATAACACTGGTAAAGACTCTTTATCATCTATTGAAAATGCACCATCGATTTTTGCCTCCGCAAAATTGGCTGTGACTCGACTTGACCCAATACCTTCAGTAATAGAATTACCTTCCCCTTTTAACTCTCCGTTTTCAATGTAGTTATAAAGGGATGATCCAGCAGGATCAGACAAATAAATTTTAATATTTTTGTTTTTTTCTTTCAAAAAACTACTTACACCAGCAATAGTTCCCCCCGTGCCTGATGAACAAACAAAACCATCAACTTTTCCATCAGTTTGCATCCATATTTCTGGTCCTGTCGTCTCATAATGTCCTTTAGAGTTAGCGGTATTATCAAATTGATTAGCCCAAACTACTCCGTGATTGTTGCTACTCTTTAATTCATCTGCAAGTCTACCCGCTACTTTTACATAATTGCCATCATCTTTGTATGGTTTAGGTGGGACTAACCTTAAATCAGCTCCCATGTTCTTTAACATATCTTTTTTTTCCTGAGTTTGATTATCATTCATCACAATAATTGTTTTATACCCAATAGAATTTCCTATTAAGCAAAGACCAATACCAGTATTACCCGCAGTACCTTCAACAATCGTTCCACCTTTTGAAATTAATTTTTTTTCTTGAGCATCTTTAATTAATGCTAAAGCGGCTCTATCTTTTACAGATCCACCTGGATTTAAGTACTCTGCTTTTCCATATATATTACATCCAGTAATTTCTGATGCAGCTCTTAACTTTACTAATGGTGTATTACCGATCCCTTCAATAAAATTATTTTGAGCATTTTTCATATTAACTTTTATCACTTTCAGGAGTTATACCATAAGGTTTAAAGTTTTCATCTGAACCTGAAGTTTCACTAACATTTTTTGCTGGTATTCCAACCATCACTGCATTTTCTGGAACATCTTTTGTTACAACTGCGTTTGCACCAATTTTTGCGTTTTTGCCAACAGTTACTGGCCCAAGTATTTGTGCACCAGATCCAACTACAACATTATCCTTAAGTGTCGGATGTCTTTTAATGTTTCTTTGTTTATTAGAATTTACGCTTGGTGATATACCACCTAACGTTGCCATATGATAGATCGTTACATTATCTCCAATTTCTGAAGTTTCACCAATCACAACTCCCATTCCGTGATCTATAAATAAATTTTTACCAATATTTGCTTTTGGATGAATCTCTATTCCAGTTAAAAATCTTGAAAACTGAGAAATTATTCTCGCAACTAAATGAAATTTTGCAATTGCAAAAAAATTTGCGATTTTGTGGAAAAAAACAGCCTTAGCACCAGGATAAGTTAAGATAATACTTAACTTTGATTTGGCAGCCGGATCTCTCTTAATTATAGACTCTAAAAATTCATTCATAATTTTGTGAAATTAAATTAGCTTACTAATTGCAACAACAACAAACACCTTCAGGTTTGCAATTACATTGCATATCCCCGTCACAAGCACATGTGTCGTTAGTGCAGTTTGTGCAAATACATTTTGAATTGTCGCAAGCCATAAATTATATATAGAGCTAATAACTTAATAATCAACCCAATTTTTGTCGCTTTAAATTTGATTTAAAGTAAGGCCTTTTACGTTTGCAGGTACAGCTACATCCATCATTTTTGGATTAGCTAATTTTAAATTATTCATGATCTCTACATATTGATCTATTGAATTAACTTGTAATCTTGGATTATTTTTTATTTCACTGCCAATTGTAGAATTCTTTTTCCCATTATAATCATGTGCAGGAAAAACTATTGTGCTTTCTGGAAGTTTAAGCAATTTATTGAATAATGAATCGTATTGTTGTTTAGCATTTCCATTTTGAAAATCAGTTCTTCCAGTCCCATTAATTAATAAAGTATCTCCAGTGAAAACTCTATCTTTCATTAAAAAACTATATGAACAATCTGTGTGTCCGGGTGTATATAAAACTTTTAGTTCAATACCATCTAAATTAATTTTTTCATTTTCTTTTACTCTTAAGTCAACCACTTCAGATTTAGAATTTTCACCCATTATTTTTGTGCAACTTGTTCTTTTACTTAACTCATTAAGCCCAGTAATATGATCTGCATGAATATGCGTATCAATTACTTTTACTAATTTTAATTTTAGTTTTTCTAAAAGTTTTATATATTCTTCAGTGTGCTCTATTACTGGATCGATTATTAAAGCCTCTCTACCTTCACCGCTTGACAGTATGTACGTGTAAGTTGAAGACTTAGTATCGAATAGTTGTTCAAAAATCATATTAATCATCATCATATAAAAAATTGCATAGCAAATCAATCTTGCATATAATTTGTTTTTAAAAAGGAGATGTAAATGACTCTAAAAATAAATAGTTTAGCGCCTGACTTTAAAGCTAAAACAACGATTGGTGATATTTCATTTCATGAATGGCTAGGTGATAGTTGGGGTGTCTTATTTTCACACCCAAAAGACTTTACACCTGTTTGCACAACAGAATTAGGTTCTCTTGCAAAATTAAAACCTGAATTTGAAAAAAGAAATGTAAAAGTTATTGGTCTAAGTGTTGATCCGGTTTCAGATCACGTAAAGTGGTTAGAAGATATAAAAGATGTAACTGGAAAAAAACCAGACTATCCAATTATAGCCGATGAAGATCTTAAAATTGCAAAACTTTATAACATGTTAGAAGGCGATGCAGGAACTACTTCAATGGGTAGAACTGCAGTAGACAATCAAACAGTTAGAACAGTTTTTATTATAAGACCTGACAAAAGAATTGGTTTGTTCTTAACTTACCCAATGGCGACTGGAAGAAACTTTATGGAATTATTGAGATCAATTGACTCAATGCAGCTAACAGCTAAACATAAAGTAGCAACCCCAGCTGATTGGAAAAAAGGTGAGGAAGTTATCATTGTACCTGCTGTTAAGGATGATGAAGCTAAAAAATTGTTTCCTAAAGGTTGGAATGCAATTAAACCTTATTTAAGAAAAGTTCCAGATCCATCTAAATAGGTTGGATAAAAAACTTTTAAACCTACAATCTCAGCATTGGGAAAGTAATTTCTCAAGTAAGCCTGAGATGTTTGGTTTTGAACCGAGCTACTCAGCAAAGAAAGCTCTCGAAACCTTTAAAAAAAATAACATTACAAATATTATTGAACTTGGTGCAGGTCTTGGAAGAGATACAATATTTTTTGCACAAAATGGAATTTATGTGCATGCAATTGATTACAGCTTGTCAGCAACAAATATTATTAAAAAAAGATCTAAAGAAAACAATTTAGACACTTTAATAAAAGTTGAGAATTACGATATTAGAAAAAAACTGAATTGTGATAATGAAAATTTTCAAGCATGTTACTCTCATATGTTATTTTGTATGGCTCTTACAAATCAAGACTTAAAAGATTTAAATCAAGAAATCTTTAGAGTTTTAAAAAAAGATGGTTTTAATATTTATACTGTAAGAAATCATACGGATGGTGATTTTAAGAAAGGAACGCATAGAGGAGAGGATATGTATGAAATGAATGGTTTTATTGTTCACTATTTTTCAGAAAACAAAATAAAGAGTCTTTTAAATGGATTCACAAATATAAGTATTGAAAATTTTGATGAGGGTAGTTTCCCTCGAAAATTGTCTCTAGTAATTAATAAGAAAAAATAACGTTTTTTGAATGCAATTTAGTCCCATTGGTTTTTTTTAAATAATGATTAAATAAATCTTATGAGCAATTTAGATAGTCATTATAAACCAAGTAATTTTAGTGATAAGGTAGCATTATCTTTCACAAAATTTTTAAGGTTTCTTGCAGATACTTTTTTCAAAAAAAGGTACGGACACAGAGCTGTTGTATTAGAAACTGTAGCAGCAGTCCCAGGTATGGTTGCTGGAATGTTAATCCATTTAAAATCTCTTAGAAAGATGGAAGATGATAAAGGGTGGATCAAAACTCTTTTAGATGAAGCTGAAAATGAGAGAATGCATTTAATGACATTCATTCATATTGCAAAACCGACTTTTATTGAAAGAATTGTAATAATGATTGCTCAATTTATATTCATAGTAACGTATGCAATCATCTATATAGTTTCTCAAAGAACCGCACATAGAATTGTTGGTTACTTTGAAGAGGAAGCTGTCAGAAGTTACACAGAATATTTACATGAATTAGAAACTGGCAAAATTAAAGATCAACCTGCTCCAGAGGTTGCAATAAATTATTGGAACTTACCTTTGCATGCAACTTTAAAAGATGTTGTAAAAGTAATAAGAGATGATGAAGCAGGACATAGAGATGTAAATCACAGTTTTGCAAATGTAATAGACCAAAGAAAAACAAAAGAAAAAAATAATACAAAAGAAAAACAAATAACAACCAAGGAAAACTTAGGAGGAAATAATTAATTATGACTAAAATTTATACATATATTTTGACAATATTTTTTATTTTTAACTCTGCTTCATTTGCAGATAAAAATATGATGATAGGTTCAAAAGGAAAACTTAGTGAAGTGGATAGAACAATCAAAGTGAAGATGTACGACAACTACTATGAACCAAAATCTTTTAATATCAAAAAAGGTGAAACTATTAAATTTGAAGTAGTTAATGCAGGAAACCTTGTACATGAATTTAACATTGCTAATGCAATGATGCACAAAAAACATCAGCCTGAAATGGAAAAAATGGTTGAGAATGAAATTTTATTAGCCGACTCAATTGATAGAGAGAAAATGAAAAAAATGGCAAAAATGGATAAAGCAATGGGTCACTCACATAGTAATAGTGTTCTATTAGCTCCAAATGAAAAAGGTGATTTAGTTTGGAAGTTTGACAATGCAATGAATATTGAAATTGCTTGCAATGTACCTGGCCATTATCAAATTGGAATGGTAGCTAACGTAGATTTAAAATAATTTTTAGTGAGTTCAGAAAGTTTATCTTTTAATTGGTCATGTAAACATACATGGAAAAGAAGTGCAAAAAATACTGCATGGTGTTTACTTGGATGCTCTATTGGTGATTTTGGAACAATCTTATTTTTTCAATTAACTAAAATTCCATTTCCAGTTCTTGGAATAATGACTTTAGCAATAATTAATGGATTAATAACAAGTATAATTTTGGAAACAGTTATACTTATGAGACAAAATTTTGATTTTAGAAAAGCATTTAATACAGCAATAGGGATGAGTTTTATATCTATGATTAGTATGGAAGTTGCTATGAATTTAACAGATTATCTTTTAACAGGCGGAGCAATATTAACTTGGTGGGTAGTTCCATTAATGTTGATTGTAGGTTTTGTAACACCGTGGCCTTATAATTATTGGAGATTAAAGAAATTTAATATAGCTTGCCACTAATTGGAGTAACCATATTTTCGAAGCCTTACATCACCAGTTCTTGCATGCGCTTCCATTCCTTCATATCTTGAAATTCTAGCAGCAGCAGCGCCAACTTCTTTTGTAGACTCTTTAGTCATTCTTTGAAAACTTAGTGTTTTAATAAATTTTCCTACGAATAAACCCCCAGTATATTTTCCAGCTCCCTTAGTAGGCAATATATGATTTGTACCAGAACATTTATCACCGTAAGCAACAGTAGTTTCTTCACCTATAAATAATGATCCATAATTTTTTAAATTTTCATGGAACCATTTTAAATTTTTTGTTTGTAACTCTAAGTGTTCAGGAGCATAATCGTCACTAACTTTGACCATTTCTTCATTAGTATCACACAAAATAACTTCACCATAATCTCTCCACGCTGCTTCAGCACTTAATCTTGGAACCTCTGGCAATTCTTCAATTAATTCAGGAACTCTTTTCATAACTGTATCAGCTAACTTTTGACTTGTTGTATATAACCAAGCAGGTGAGTTATAACCATGTTCAGCTTGTCCTACTAAGTCAACTGCAACAATTTCAGGATCTGCAGTTTCATCAGCAATAATTCCAATCTCTGTTGGTCCCGCGAATAAATCTATACCAACTTTACCAAACAAAATTCTTTTAGCCTCAGCAACAAATTGATTTCCGGGTCCAACTAAAATATCTGCAGGCGCATTACCAAACAAACCATAAGTCATTGCGGCTATAGCTGGTACACCACCTAAATTTAAAATTACGTCAGCACCACATAAGTCAGCGGTATAAATTATAGAAGGATGGGCACCTATATTTTCTTTTGGGGGACTGCATGCGATGATGTTTTTAACTCTCGCTACTTTTGCAGTAGTTACACTCATGACAGCCGAAGCAATGTGTGCATATCTACCACCAGGTATATAACATCCAGCAGTATTTACTGGCACAAGTTTTTGTCCAGCATATAATCCATTTGAAAGCTCAACTTCAAAGTCTTGACCGTAATTTTTTAATTGAGCTTCAGCGAATTTTTTAACTCTATCGTAAGAAAATCTAATATCATCCTTAGTCTTTTGATCTAATTTCTTTTTAATCTCTTCAATTTTTTCTTTTGATACGATTATTTCTCCATCGTATTTGTCAAACTTTTTTGTTAATTCTTTGCAACCTTCTTCTTTTGATTTCTCAAGTTCTTTTAAAAGATTTTGAACAATCTCTTTAGTTTTAGTATCATCTGTTGAAGATGTTTTAGTCGCCTTTTTTAAATATTTAATTGTCATTTATATAAATTTATATTTCATTCTTAATCTAATGCAACAACTGCTGCAGCTATCGAGGCTAATCTTGCAACCGCCTCATCTGATCTGCTTGTTATAACCACTGGAACTTTTCCACCAACCACAACTCCTGCTGCGCACGCTCCCATAAAATAAATCATCATTTTAACCAAAGCATTCCCAGTTTCTACACTTGGCACTAATAAAACATCTGCTTCCCCTGCAACAATATTTTTTATTCCTTTTATGTTAGCTGATTTTTTAGAAATACAATTATCAAACGCCAAAGGTCCAAAAACATCAGCATCTAATTTTTCTTTTTTTGATAATTCAGTAATTTCTTTTGCTTCCATTGAACTTTGTATACTGTCTAGAACCTCTTCTGTGGCAGATAAGACTGCAACTTTAGGTCTATTGACTCCAATCCTTTTTGAAAAACCGATTACATTTTTTAAAATATGCATTTTAGTTTTAACATTTGGCATAACATTTAAAGCCCCATCAGTTATAATCAGAGGTTTGTCTTCTTTGTCTAATGTCATATGCCATATATGACTTAGTCTAGTTTTTCCTAAAAGCTGATATTCTCTTTTTAAAACTTCTTTCATTAGTATATCTGTATGAATATGACCTTTAACAATAATTTTGATCTTTCCAGCTTTTGCTAATTTAGCTGCTACAATTGCAGTATTATTTTCCACTGGCTCATGAATAATTTCATACTGGGAAATATCAAATTTAATTTCTTCAGCACATTTTTGAATTTCTTGTTTATCCCCAATAAAAATTGGTTTAATTAAATTTTCTTTAACCGCATCCATCACTGAAAGCATTGGTAAAGGTTTTCCAGCATTGACAATTGCTGCACTAACTCCCTTCTTTTTGCTTGCTGCATCCAAAAGATTGTTAGGACACACTATTTGCTTATCTGAAATCATTTAAAATCTTATATTTGTTTTTATAATGAGTATAAAGGAATTTGAGCATATTTGTGGTAATATAAAGAGTGGAAATCGTAACAAAAATAACACCGATAATCCTTGCATTAATAATGCTTGGTTTAGGATTAGGTTTAAAACTCGAAGATTTTACTAGAGTATTAAAAACACCTAAAGATTTTATTGTTGGTTTTATTTCTCAATTAATAATTCTTCCGCTCGTTGCTTATTTATTAATTATAATTTTAAAAACACCTCCTGAAATTGCAATTGGCGTAATGATTATTGCTGCTGCACCAGGAGGAGTTACTTCAAACATTATGACTAAATTTGCTGACGGAGATGTAGCATTATCAATTTCCTTAACAGCGATAATAAGTTTATTAAGTATTATTACAGTCCCTTTTATAATTTTTACATCTGCAGATTTGTTTGGAATTACAAATATTGCAGAAAACATATCAATGATTGGTATCGCATTTAAGATGTTTTTGGTCGTTACTGTGCCAGTTATATTAGGAATGATTATAAGAAAATTTGCAGAAAATTTTGTGGCGTCAAAAGTAGAAATATTTAATAAACTCAACATTGTATTGTTTGCAATTTTTTTCTTTGCTGCGTTTTATGAAGAAAGAGAAAACTTAATAAATTTATTGAAACAAGCAGGTCTAATTGCTTTAATCTTAAATGTTACCATGATGATAATTGCATTTTATCTTGGTAAAATTTTTGCGTCAGGCGTTAAACAACTTAAGTGTATTGCTTTAGAGTGTGGCTTACAAAATGGAACTTTAGCACTGTTTGTTTCTACACAAATTTTTGGCTCTGATATATTATATGCAATACCAACTGGTGCTTATGCTCTTATAATGTATATAACTGGATTTACTTTTGTTTTTTTATTAAGAAGAAACGCTAATTAATTTATCTAAATCTTTTTTTATTTCTTTCGGCAAATTAATTTTTTTTTTAGAATTTTTTGAAAATCTTTTTGCTTTATTTTCTCCAGGATAAGAAATTGAGGCGAAACCTTTAGCTCGCGGAAGTTTTTTTATAATCCTTATATTTTCTTTTATTCTTTTGATATAGTTTTTCCCAATAAAGATATTAGGCTTAATAGCTAAAAATAAATGTCCGACATTTTGCGGCCCTCTAAAATCATCAAATGGGTCTCTAACCTTTCCGCCGTGAGCAGCTCCTGTAATTACTCCACTTAAGATATCAACCATCCATGCAAGACCCGATCCTCTAAAGCCTGCGATCGGAAGCTGAACTCCTTTTAAAGCTTTTTTAGCATCTGTGGTGGGGTTTCCACTTTTATCTAAGGCAACACCAGCTGGAATTTTTTTACCAAGTCTAGCAGCAACTCTTATAATACCTCTGTTAATCATTGAAACAGATGAGTCTAAAATAAATGGAACCTTTCCTCCTGATGGTGTTCCAAAACAAATTGGGTTAGTTCCAAACAAAGTTTTTTTCGCCCCGAAAGGTGCGATTGCAGGTGGTGCATTAGTAAAACACCAAACCATTAAATTTTTTTTAACTGCTTGTTCAACGTAATAACCTGACAAACCATAATGACCTGAATTTTTAACTCCAACTAATCCAATACCTGTTTTTTTTGCACTCTTTATTAAAGTTTTAATAGCTGTATCTGCTGCAACAAATCCAATGGAGTTATTTGCATCAATAAAAGATATGGAGTTTGATATTTTCTTTATCTTAATTTTTGGTTTTGGATTGATAACTTTTTTTTTAATTCTTTCACAATACATCTTAAGCCTTGATACTCCATGACCATATGCACCGACATACTCAGCATTAATTAAAGCATTAGCACTTATTGTTGCATGAGAAAGACTCATGCCTCTTTTTTTAAAAATTTGGATAACAATTTTTTTTAGTTTTTTTCCATCAACCATAGACCGTCCTGACCAAGAAAATAAATCTTTCCATTGACGGGATGAACCTGAATATCTCTAATTCTTCCAATTTGATTTTGAAATATAATTTCTTCTCGCACATTTTTTGTGTCAGAAAAATCAAGCTTTCTTAAAGACATATCTTTTAAAGATGTTACTAATGCTTGACCATTCCATTCTTTAAATTCATTACCTTTATAAATTGTTATTGCACTTGTTGCAATTGAAGGAACCCAATATTTAATAGCTTTTGTGTAACCAGGCATCCATTTTGGTCCTATCTTAGTTCCACTATAATTTGTTCCACCCCAACCTAATATTTTCCATCCATAATTTTCACTCTTCTTTATTTCTCCAAACCAATCACCGCCTTTAGCTCCGTGATTACTTGCATAAACTTTTTTATCAAAAGGAGAAACTGTTAAACCTTGTGGGTTTCTTACACCAATTTGAAATATTTCAGGTAACCAATCTTTTTTAT
This sequence comes from uncultured Pelagibacteraceae bacterium, assembly GCA_902588835.1. GTDB lineage: Bacteria > Pseudomonadota > Alphaproteobacteria > Pelagibacterales > Pelagibacteraceae > Pelagibacter. Next base: position 49,525 of record CACIQQ010000007.1, read on the forward strand.
CCACAAATTTAGGATTATCTTTTGGAATATTCCCATCAAGCTTTATTCTAATAGTGCTGCCTGGATGTTGAGTTGGATCTTGTGCTATCATTCCTTGTCCTCTTTCACCCATAGATGCAAAAAGAAATTCATCTTTAACTGCTAGTCTAGAACCAAAATGATAACCAGATCTAATAGGGGGTTGAGCAACAAATATATTGTCAAATTTTAATTCTCCTCTATCTAAATTTGCTCTTGCAATAGAAGTAGTAGATTTAAATTTTCCGTGATCCTCTGAGTAGCTAACAAAAACAACATCATCTTTATATAAAATATCTAATAAGCCTCCTTGACCGTCCTCTAATATTTTAAGATTATGAATTACTTCAGAAACATTTCCAGAGCTTAATTCTATTAATTTAATTTTTCCTGACTTCTCGGTAATCAATAATTCTTTATCAGATATGAAAGTTGAGCCCCAAGGGGAATCTAAATCTGTAATTTTATTTATTTTAAATTCTGAAGCTTCAGCTGATACTGAAAATATAAATAAAAATAGAATTAACCTTTTCCACGCCATGGAATAGTTTTATCTATTATTTTTCTTAATGTAACGTCGAATAATAGTCCCAGCATACCCATAATGAAAATAGTTATCCAAATAACTTCATATTGGAAATATTTTTTTGCGACATTTTCAACAAATCCAATTCCTGTAGTACCTGCTAAAAATTCTGCTGCAACAAGTGTTCCCCAACACATTCCAACCGCAACTCTAATTCCTGTGAGAATTTCCGGTAAAGAATTAGGAAAGATTACGTATCTTAAAATTTGTTTTTTGGATGCACCGAGTGAATGAGCTGCATGAATTTTTGATAGTTGAGTTCCAGATGCACCAGCTCGTGCAGAGATAATCATGATTGATAATGAAACCATAAATAACAAGAATACTTTTCCAGTATTATCGATACCTAAAACTGAAATGATTAAGGGAGCCCATGCTAATGGTGGTACAGGTCTGTAAAGTTCAATTAAAGGATCAAAGAAACCTTTAGCAAATCTATTTAAACCCATAAACAATCCGAGTGGAACTCCAATTAAAATTCCAAAGATAAGTCCTAAAAATACTCTTAAAAATGAATCCCAAATATGTCCGTAAGGAACAGGAATTTTAAATAATTTAAAATCTCCTGTAACAACTTTAAGAACTCTACCTTTAAAGTTCTGTTCAACTACACCGTCTTTGGTATGAATAGGGTATTCCCCTGGAAGAACGTCAGCTATCCAATCTGGTAAAATAAACCCAATTATTTTACTTACGTCCATCATATCAATCCAAAGTAAAGGTATATTTTTGTAACCGACGCTTGGTTTTGACATTAAGATAAATTTATTAAGAGTATCTGATGGTTTAGGTAGCCATCTTCCAGAACCTTGTTCAGAACAACTTGTTCCACTTGATACAATTGTTCCCGCAGGGAATAAAAACATATCTACAAATCGTAACCCACCTTGTTCAGATTTTTGAACATTGTCGAATTCAACAATTGCATTTTGCATTTCATTGAGTGCATTAGGTGGATAAATACTTGCAAATTCTATTCTTCTTGCAATTTTAACAATATTTTTGGCGAAGGTAGACGCAACTTCTTCTGTATCATCTAAGTTACTTCTATACTCTTTAATATTATCCTTTAAAGCTTTAATAGAATTTTTAAATTGTGGATTATGATTTCTTAACTTAAAGAATTTATCGTTTATTATCTCGAGTTCTTTTGCAGCAGCATCAAATTTAAGACCTTTATTAGTAGCTGGAACTAAGGGAACTTCAATTGTGTTTTCTATTGAACCAGTACCAGATTGAACTTTTGTGATACCCCAACCACCTTCTTCAGATACTGCTTTTAATCTTTCATTTTTTTGTTCATCAGTTTCAAATGGGTAATCATTCTTTTTAAAATTAGAGGTTAAAAGTCTTATTTCTTCAGTCATCTCTTTAATCTGAATTTTTGTGTCTGTTTCCATTAAATTTTCGTTCGTTAGCAATGGAATTAACTGTCTCGTCTCGTTGATAAATCCAACTAAAGTTGTTTTCTGTGGACTACTTAAGTCTGGGGAGCTTTGTATTTCGTTAGTGATTATTTGAAGGTTTTTATTTTCAATTTTTATTATTGAAGTACTTTTAAATTCTCTCTCCTCTATTGGAAACTGATACTTTAAACCTAAAAGAGATTCATTTACTTTAGCTACCTGACATAATTCATTAGCAGATTTAGGATAAAAACCTTTCGCTATATCCCAAGAATAATATAACCAAATTAAAAGTATCGCACTGCTCCCAACAATAATCCAATGCGTTCCACCTTTAGCTCTCTCAGGATTACCAAATACAGCATCAACTTTTTCTGTTCGAATTAATCTTCTTCCGTAAAGAATACATCCAACAATCGATACTAGTATTAATATTGTAATAAATTGGGTGAACATTTAATTATCTTTCCCCATTATTTCTTCTTCCATGTTCCATATCATGGACAAAATTTCTTCTCGTTTTGATGAAAATTCTTTATTCTTTTTAATTTCTCTTAAGTCTTCTTTTAAACCCATTTCTGCAAATGGAAGTTTATACTCTTTATGAATTCTGCCTGGCCTTGGTGCCATCACATATAATCTTTCACCCAATAACAAAGCCTCTTCAACCGAGTGAGTTATTAGGATAATTGTTTTTCCAGTTTCTTTCCAAATTTTTAAAACAAGCGATTGCATTTTTTCTCTAGTTAAAGCATCTAATGCACCTAAAGGCTCATCCATTAAAATTAAATCAGGATCATTAATTAAACATCTTGCAAGCGCCACTCTTTGTTGCATACCACCTGATAATTGGTAAGTAGGAGTATTTCCAAAACCTTTTAGACCAACTATTTCTAACCACTCATCAACTTTTTTTTGGGTTTCTCCCGGATCTTTTTTCTTCATTCTTAATCCAAAGTTGACATTTTCAGAAACAGTTAACCATTCAAACAAGGCACCTTGTTGAAATACCATCCCTCTATCAACTCCAGGACCATTAATTTCATTTGATCCTAAAGTAATTGTTCCTGATGTAGGTCTAATAAAACCTGCTGCAATATTTAATAAAGTTGTTTTTCCACATCCTGATGGACCAAGGACTGTTAATAGCTCGCCTTTTTTGATTGTAAAATTTAAATCTTTTAATGCATGAACAGTTTCTCCTTTAGGAGATTTAAAGATCATATTTAGATTTTGAGAAACTAAATCACTCATAACAAGACCTTACATTAAAATTTGTATAAAAAAAATAGGCACCAATTAAAAAAATTGGCGCCTATTTAAATCTATTTAACCTTATGATTATAAAGGTAAGAAACTAGTGTCTACGTTTCCTCTTGGTGTTCCCATTCCTTTTAAGAATGCATCAAGATTTCCTTTAGTCATAGATTGTTTAGTTTCCTCTGGTGTTAAGAATTTGAAACCACTTAAAGTTTCTTTCATATCACCAACTTTCATTTCAGAAGCTTTAGACATAGAATTCATATCGCTTTTGCCAGCTCTGTATCTAGCATTAGCTTCATGAGTTACTTCAATAAAAGTTCTTAGCATTTCAGGATTTTCCTTCATGAACTTAGTAGTTACTGAAGTAATATCTATTCCTAAGATACCAGCATCTCTTGCTTCTTGAACTGTAAGTAATCTTGTTCCAACAGCAGTTGCAGCTTTAATTGAATTACCACCAAATAAACATGCCATTACAACATCACCGCTAACTAAAGCAGCAGCACCTTCTTCAGGGTCCATTTGAATGATATCCATTTTTTTTCTGTCTGCGCCAACAACTTTCATACTTTCATCAAAAACGTATTCAGCCATTGTTCCTAGTGGTACAGCAACTTTTTTACCTTCAAGTTCAGTAGCATTAGCTTTTGTAATACCTGAGGCATTTGAAGTTACACAAGTTGTTCCTCCCATTCCATATTCCATAGCTATATCAACAAGCTTGATAGGTGCTTTTGATTTAACTGCGTTTATGAAAGGTACTAAACCTTGTGAGTAAGAAATATCGATGTCTCCCGCTAACATAGCGTCAGTCATTGCTCCACCGTTTGTGAAGTTAGTCCACTTAACTGGTACACCTAAAGCTTTAGCAAAATTTTTCTTCTGCATATCTTCTAGGTTTGGACTAGGCCATTCTAAAAAGTAAGCAACTCTAACTTCTTTTGCAGCTGAGTTAGCAACTGAAATAGTTAAGTTAAGAGCTAAGATACTTCCAAGAATAAAACTTAGTATTTTTCTCATTTATTCCTCTCCTTATTTAAATTTATAAGCGGTATTTAAGTTGAAAATAGAACCAATGTAAATGAAGTTGTTAACAGGAATGGGTGTCAAAATAGACTATTCAATTTTTAGTTGTACTGCTATAATAGATTTTTATAGTTAATTAATATTAATTAGTCTAAAGATTAGGAATAAAAAAAATGAGTCAAAAACCTTCAATACCAAATTCACTTAATGAACATTGGATGCCGTTTACATCCAATAAAGATTTTAAAGAAAGACCAAGATTAATTACTGAAGCTAAAGGTGTTTATTTAAAAAATCATGAAGGTAATACTCAAATAGACGCAAGCTCAGGATTATTCTGCAATCCTTTAGGTCATGGCAGACAAGAAATTATAGATGCAATATCAAATCAATTAAAAACTTTAGACTATGCTCAACCGTTCCAACAAGGGTTTGGTGGATCATTTGAATTAGCAACAAGAATTGCAAAACATACACCGGGTAATTTAAACAGAATTTTTTATACAATTTGTGGATCAACTGCAGTTGAAACAGCAATTAAAATTGCAATTGCATATCATAAAGCAAGAGGCGAAGGACATAGATTTAGATTTGTTGGAAGAGAAAGAGCTTACCACGGAATGAATATTGGAGCTACTTCAGTTGGTGGAATGATTAATAACGTAAAAACTTTTGCAAGTGTGTTGATGCCAGGTGTTGTTCATATGAGACATACTCATTTACCAGAACACAAATTTGTTTCTGGACAACCAGATACTGGTGCAAATAGAGCAGAGGATTTAGAGAGAATTTGTACAAACTTTGGTGCAGAAAATATTGCAGCATGTATTGTTGAGCCGATTGCTGGTTCAACTGGAACATTAGTTCCACCAAAAGGATATTTACAAAAGTTAAGAGAGATTTGTGACAAACACGGAATACTTTTAATTTTTGATGAAGTTATAACTGGCTGGGGAAGAACTGGTTCTGCTTTTGGTGCGCAAGAGTTTGGTGTTACGCCAGATATAATGACAATGGCAAAAGCTACAACAAATGGAATTGTTCCAATGGGTGTTGTTGCAAGTAAAGAAGAAATTTACGATACAATAATGGATGCATCTCCAAAAGGAACAATTGAATTATTTCATGGTTATACTTATTCAGGTATTCCAATTTCAGTTGCAGCTGCATTAGCAGTACAAGATATTTTTGAAAAAGAAGATATTTTTAAAAGAGTAAAAGAATTAGCACCGTACTTCCAAGAAGGTTTGATGTCTTTAAAAGATTTAGATGCAGTTGAAAATATTAGAGGATATGGAATGATGGGTGGAATAGATATGAAGATGGATCAAAAACCTGGAAGAGCTGGACTTACAACTTTCAAACATTGTTATGATGCCGGTGTAAACTTTAAAGCTACAGGAGACTGTTTAATTATTGCACCAATGTTTATATCTGAGAAAAAACATATTGATGAAATAATTGAAAAACTAAGAACTGGTATTAGCAATTATTCTAAAAGTAAGAAAAATTAATTTTCTAAATGAAAATTGGCGTTCCTAAAGAAATAAAACCACAAGAAAATAGAATTGGATTAACCCCTGAAAGTGTAAAAACTTTAGTAGGTGAAGGTCACGAAGTTTTAGTTGAGAACAATGGTGGATTTGAAGCTGGTTTTGACAATGATCAGTATATAAAAGCTGGAGCAAAAATTGCAAAGACAGCTGGTGATATTTTTAATGATGCAGACATAATAGTTAAAGTAAAAGAGCCTCAAAAAGTTGAGGTAGATATGTTAAGAGAAAATCAAATTCTTTATACTTATCTCCATTTAGCAGCCGCAAAAGAACTAACAGCAGGATTGATTAAATCTAAAAGTATTAATATTGCTTATGAGACTGTTACAGATGATAACGGCAGACTTCCATTACTTGCACCAATGAGTGCGGTTGCTGGACGTATGTCAGTTCAAGCTGGAGCACATTGTTTAGAAAAAAATCAAAAGGGTAGAGGTATTTTATTAGGTGGAGCACCAGGGGGTGAGCCAGCAAATGTATTAATTCTTGGTGGTGGAGTAGTTGGAGAAAACGCTGCAATTATTGCAACAGGCATGAGAGCTAAAGTTCATATTGTTGATAAGTCTGAGGAGAGATTAAAACAATTAGTTAAAATGTTTGGTGATAAAATTATCCCAGAGCAAAGTGATAAAGTCGATTTAAATAAATTAGTTTCTGACGCGGATTTATTAGTTGGTGGTGTTTTAATTCCTGGTGCAGAAGCTCCAAAATTAGTTACCAAAGATATGCTAAAATTAATGAAAAGAGGTTCTGTAATAGTGGATGTTGCAATTGATCAAGGTGGATGTGTTGAAACAAGTAAACCAACCACTCACGGAGATCCAACATATATAGTAAATGATGTTGTTCATTATTGCGTTGCTAATATGCCAGGTGGAGTTCCCAGAACATCTACTTTTGCATTAAATAAAGCAACTCTTCCATACTTAGTAAAATTAGCAAATAAAGGTTATCAAAAAGCTTTAGGCGAAGATAAAAACTTTTTGGCAGGACTTAATGTTCACAAAGGAAGTGTAACTTATAAAGCTGTTGCAGATGTTTTTGGTCATGAGTATATTAGTGCTGAAAAGGCAATAAAGAACTAGTTATGCAGTTTAAAGCTCCTATAAAACTCTTTTATCTATTTTTTCTAATAATAATTGTTTCGGGATGTGTAGCTGTTGGAAATCAAACATTAGAAGTTGAGGAAAAAATCAAAGCTCCCAAGGTAGTTGCTGTGAATATTAATAGCGGAGGACCTTGGATGAGAGAAATTGAGAGAAGACTTAAAAAAGAGGGTTTTAAAGTTCTAAGAGCAGCTAGCGTAAACGAGGCAATAGAAGTTTCAGGAAAAAAATTAATTAAATACAATGAGGCTTCAACAAGATATTTTCTAAGAGTTGATGCCAGAGCCCCTACAGATTTTATGCATCGATGTTTTGGTGGTGGTTTTAATTTTGATTATTTCTATGCCGATCTAATTGATTTGCAATCAAATCAAACAATTGCATCCATAGAATCTAGAGGATACTCTGAAGGTTGCCAACCTCTAGCAGGCAAAATATATACAAACACAACTTTAATGGTTGTAAATTCTTGGGAGTAGAACAATAATCATTTAAAATTAAAAAATGAAAAAACTTCCAAGTTCAGCAAAAGTAGTTGTTATTGGTGGTGGGGTTGTTGGATGCTCTTGTGCTTATCATTTAGCAAAATTTGGATGGAAAGATGTTATCCTTTTAGAAAGAGATAAACTTACTTCAGGTACCACTTGGCATGCTGCGGGATTAGTCAGTCAATTAGGACCCTCTGCAACAATTACAAAAATAAGAAAATACTCATTAGATCTTTATAAAGAGCTTGAAAAGAAAGTAGATCATTCAGCTGGACTTCGTTTAAATGGTGCGTTGTCAATTGCTCAAGAAGAGGGTAGATGGCAAGAATTAAAAAGACAAGCCACAACTGCTCAACTTTTTGATGTTGATGTACAAATTTTAAATAAAGATCAGATTAAAGAAAAAGTTCCATTAATTAAAAATGATGATTTATTAGGTGGCATTTTAATGCCAGGAGATGGATCAGGTGATCCATCAGGAATTACTCAACTCCTTGCTAAAGCCGCAAGAGCAGAAGACGCAAAAATTTTTGAAGACTCACCTGTTGAAGACATTTTAGTTAAAAACAAAAGAATAGAAGGTGTTGTTGTTAACGGAGAAAAAATTGAATGTGAATATATTGTTTTAGCAACAGGGATGTGGTCAAGACAAATTGGAGAAAAATTAGGTGTAAGTATTCCATTATATCCAGCTGAACATTTTTATGTCATTACAGAACCAATCAAAGAAGTTCCAAAAGATTTACCGGTAATCAGAGATTTTGATAGCAGAACTTATTTTAAAGAAGATGCTGGTAAATTACTTTTAGGAATATTTGAAGGAAAATCAATTCCTGCATTTGATAAAACAAATAAAGTTCCAGAAGATTTTTCTTTTGGTGAGTTTCCTGAAAACCTTGAACACTTTGAACCTTATCTAAATGCATGCATGAAAAGATTCCCTATTCTTGAAAAAACAGGAATTAGAAAGTTTTTTGCAGGACCAGAATCTTTTACACCAGACACAAATACTTTATTAGGTGAAGTTCCAGAAGTTAAAAACTTTTTTGTTTGTTGTGGTTTAAATAGTATTGGAATAGCAAGTGCAGGGGGTGTTGGTAAAGTCACAGCTGAATGGATGATGAATGGTCATATTAATGAAGATATTTTTAGTTATGACATTAAAAGATTTCAAAAATTTCACTCTGGCATTAATTTTATTAAAGAAAGAGTTACAGAAACACTTGGTGATTTATATGGAATGCATTGGCCATATAAACAACATAAAACTTCAAGAAATGTAATTACTCTTCCTTATCATGAAAAATTGAAAGATCATGGAGCATGTTTTGGTGTTTCCGGTGGATATGAAAGACCAATGTGGTTTTCTAAAGATGAAAAAAATAAAGATTATAAATATAGTTATAATTATCAGAACTGGTATCCAAGTGCTGAATTTGAAACAAAAAATGCTAGATCAAATGTTGGTTTATTTGAATTATCTCCATTTTCAAAATTCGATTTAAAAGGCGAAAAAGTACATGAAGAATTACAAATTTTATGTACAGCTAATATCCCAAATGAACCTGGTAAAATTAAATATACACAAATGTTAAATGCAGATGGTGGAATTGAGACTGATTTAACTGTTATTTGCATTGAAAAGAATTATTTTAGAATTGTTTCTTCAGCTGCTAATAGAGAACACGATAAATTTCACATTTTAAAGCATATTTCTAAAGATGTTAAATTAACTGATGTAACAGAGGATTATTGTTGTTTAGGTTTGTTTGGTCCTAAAAGTAGAGAGATGATTTCTTCAATAAGTTCTGATGATTTTACTAATGAAAACTTTAAATTTGGTACAGCTAAATTTGTTAAAATTGATGGTGTAGAGGTATGGGCTCAAAGAATTTCATATGTAGGAGAATTAGGCTTTGAACTTTATGTAAAAAAAGAAAATGCATTAAAACTTTTTGATATTTTAATGGATAAAGGAAAAACTTATAAAATTTCTCTTTGTGGAATGCATGCAATGGATATTATGAGGATGGAAAGTGGTTATTTACATTGGGGTCATGATATTTCACCCGAAGAAAATCAATTTGAAGCAGGGTTAAGCTTTGCGGTCAGTTTTAAAAAGAATATAAATTTTATTGGTAGAGCTGCATTGGAAAAAAAACGTGACAAAAAGGACCATAAGAAATTTAAAATGCTCATTTTGAACAATTCTAAAGAGGGAGCACCTCTTCTACTTCACGACGAGCCGATCTATTTAAAAGATAAGATTGTGGGTCGTACAACTTCTGGCTGTTACTCTTTTAATTACAACAAAAATTTAGCATTTGGCTACATTAATTCAGGCTTAACTAGTGATCAGATAGATAAACAAGCCTTTGAGATAGAGGTTGAGAAAAAAAAATACCCAGCATCTGTGATCACCCGACCTCTTAATGATAAAAAGCTCAGCTCTTTGTAGGACCATTTTGAACGGGGCCTGAAAATTTGTAACTCATTTTGAACTACACTTATCTTGAAAAACCGAATCGGGTGGTGTTAAATACAATCTATGAGTGGGGAAACATCAAGTTACGATCAGCAAGTAGAGCTTAAAAAAACACCTAACATTAAAGTTGATATCAACGATTTACTGTCAAGAGTTAGAGACGAGAAGAAAAAGGAAAGAAAAGAAAATCTTTTATTCTTAGGTCTAATTGGTTCAGTGATAGTGATTACTGGTATAATCGCATCTCTTTAATTAAAAACGATAGTATTCAATATTTTCGTTAACATTCTAACAAATCTTTCTTCATTAGTTTTATTAATATCTCGAACTGCTTTTAAAGTTACATCTTTTTCAATAGTATTTGTATCCAATTTCGGCAACCCAAATAAAAGATAGTGATTATTTTTATCTTTTTTAAGCAATTTCCTTTTAAGCAAAGTATTTAATTTTCTAAGAGCTGTAGGCCTTGGTATTCCTGATAACTCAGATATGGTCATTGCATTTAAACCTTGGTTTCCCCAATTGTTAATTTTTTCAATAAAATTATCTGCTGTTAATTCCGGACTTATACTTTCTTTAAAACCTTTATTCATTACAAGATTTTGATTATAAGCGCACTGAGCCCAGATAGACCAAGTTTCTATATCTCCAAAAAATTTTTTCCAACCTACGATAGTTGGTATTTGAAATTCAAAAAAGATAGTCCAAATTTGTGTGAAATTATCTCTTATTTTTTTATCTAAAACAGAGTTTTCAACTTTTTTGTCTAAATAACCTGCTTTACTTAAAAAATATGTAAATCTTGAAAGTAATCTTGCCATGTTTCGTATTGAGTCTTTAGGTTTTTGGTACTCTTGTCCTTTACGATTTATCATTATTTTTTTCTTATCTTTTTTAATAGCCCCATCTCTTTCCATCTCTAAAATTTTTCTTCTAGTAGTTTCTTTCGAGATTAGTAATTCTCTTGATAAATCAATTACATTTATTTTTGGTATTTCGTACGTTTCTTTTGCATAAAACTCATCAAATGAATTTTTAATTTGAAAGTCTCCATATGCTTTAAAAGTTTTGTGTACTAGATGAATTAAGATTAAATACTTATCAAAGTCTTTAAATCTATTATAAGCAGCATGTAGCCATTGCTGTTGGAAATAAAATCTTTCTGTAACGATATAATTAAAATTTTTGTGATAGACGGATTTAATTTGTTCTTCTTGGATTTGATTTGAAAATTTTAACTCTCTTAAAGACATTTTATAAAGTTTAAGCAAATAATCCTAAATTTTATGATTTAGCAACCCCAAAATGAACAAAAATGCCTTGAAATTTATTTTTTTTCCTTCATAAAGCGAGTGAGGGAATTGTGGAATTTGTAAAAACCGTTGGGCCACTTGGCATGATTTTTATCATGTTTTCTTTGGGTCTTAATCTATCTTATAAAGATTTCTTTGAGGTATTAAAAAAACCAAGAAATCTATTTGTTGCACTTATATGTCAAATGATAATGCTCCCATTAATTGGAATTATCATTATTTCCTTTTTTCCAATGCAGGCCGAGTTTCAACTTGGAGTATTCTTATTATTAATTCTACCTTCTGCAGTAATGTCAAATTACGCGACTAAACTTGTAAAAGGAAATGTAGCTTTATCGATAACTATTACCTCAATTTGTGGATTAGTATCATTCATAACAATACCAATGTTTTTGAAGATATATGCAGCCTTCTTTTCATCTGTTGAATTTGATTTGAACCTCCTAAAATTTTCAGTAAGGATGTTTTTATTTATAGCTTTACCAACATTTGTTGGAATTCTTGTGAGGGGAAATTTTAAAAGATTTTCTGAACAAAATAATTTAAAATTTGACAGAGCAGCTCTTGCTTTATTTATAATTATTTTATTAGTAGCCATATTTACAGAGCAAGGAAATTTAGGTGGCTATTTTGCAGATGCAGGTGCAATTGCTTTTGTTGTAATAATTTCAGTGCTCACTTCTGTTTATATAATTACAAGTTATACCTTAAGAGATGTTAAAGTAAAAAGAACTATTATGATTGAAGCTATGTTACAAAATGGAGCAATGGGTTTTATCGTTGGAGCTCAACTATTCCATGAGATTGAATATATTACACCAATAGCAATTTATGCTTTAATACAATACGTTGCTTTAATGTTTTACATTGGTAATATAAATATAACTAGAATAACTACAAAGTAATTTTAAATAGTGGCGGGGTAGCTCAGTTGGTTAGAGCGCGGGACTCATAAGCCCGAGGTCAGTGGTTCGATCCCACTTCCCGCTACCAAACTTTAAGAATTTTTTTAAATTTCCCAACATTCATAGTTGAATTTAATGGCAGGCTATCTTTCTTAGTTTTTAAAAATTTTTTTTTAATTTTTGGGTTATTTTTTTTTGCAAAACTATAAACAGATTGCACAGGTCCACCAATATTTATTACCCCTTTTTTATCTATTAATTTTAAAAAAACTTTTGCCAAATCTTCATGAAACATAAAATTTGTTTTTAAGTTTGTATAACCATATTCGTACATAAAAGGTTTTTCGGTCATACATACTCTCAAAATAAGTGAATTTTTCAACATTTGAACAGCACATTCTCCTCCTAGTTTAGACCAAGCATAGTTGTTAAAAGGAAGAAGTGGATCATATTCTTTGTAATTTCCTTTTTTTGATGGATATACATAATTTGTTGAAAAATAGATTAATTTAATTTTATATTTATGACAAAGATTTACTATATTTGATGTTCCAATAATGTTTGTATTAATACTTTTTTCAATTTTTTTTTCATGAAGTTCCATTGGTCTTGAAATCGCTGCAGAATGTATAATAAATTTTGGTTTAATTTTTTTTACATACTTTTCCATTTTACTCAAATTTGTAACATCAAAAATACTAGAAGATGGATAATAAATGTTTGCTCTATTAAAATTAAATTTTTTAAATATTCGACCAAATTTTCCGTTACCGCCAGTAAATATAATTTTTTTCATTTCTTATTCCTCTTAAATTCTCTAAAAGATAGCGCTAAACTATCTTTTTTGGATATAATGGGTTTTTTTATTCCCCAATTTATCTTTAAATCAGCATCATCCCATTTAATTGACACTTCGCTTTTAGGATCTCTATAATTTGAGCAAGCATAATGCAGTATATTTTCTTTATCCAATCCTAAAATTCCGTGAGCAAAACCTTTTGGGACAAATAGATGTTTTCCGTTTTTTTCACTAAGAATAATTTTAAAGTGTTTTCCATATGTTTTTGAATTTTTTCTTAAGTCTACAGCAATATCAAGCACTCTTCCCTTGAGAACTGATAAAAATTTATCTTGCGGTCTTCTTGTTTGCATATGTAGGCCACGTAAAACGTTTTTTTTTGAATTTGATACCAATGTAAAAATTAAATTTTTTTTTATAAAACTTTTTTTGAACTCTTCTTTTAACCAACCTCTGTTGTCTTTAAAGATTCTGGTATTTACGACAAATAAGCCCTTAAACTTTGTTTTTATCCTTTTCATTTATGATATTAATTTTTTAATATAATTTGTGTAATCACACTTACCATAAAATTGAATTGCATCTAAAATTTCTTTTTTTCCTATCCACTTATTATTGAAAGCAATTTCTTCCAGACATGCAATTTTAAAGCCCTGTCTATTTTCTATTGCTGAAACAAAAGCGCTTGTTTTGTAAAAATCTTCTATCGAGCCAGTATCTAACCAGGCTCCACCTCTGCCTAAAATATCTGATGTTAATTTTCTTTTCTTTAAATAAAATTTTAACAAATCAGTAATCTCTAATTCATTTCTAGATGAAGGTTTAAGTTTTTTCGCATATTCAACAACCTTTTTATCGAAAAAATATAAACCGGTAATTGCCAGATCAGAAATATATTTTTTAGGCTTTTCTTTTATTGATAAAATTTTTCCACTTTTAGATGTCTTCGCCACACCAAATAGTTCAGGTTTAATAACTTTATGCAAAATAACTTTTGCACCACTTTTTAGTTTTGTACAATTTATCAGTTTAGAGGTTAAATTTTGACCGTAAAAGAAATTATCTCCAAGAATTAGTGCAACATTTTTGTTATCTATAAATTTTTCTCCCAAAAGAAATGCATCAGGGAGACCTTTTGGATATTTTTGTTCTTTATAAACTATATTTATTCCTAAACGTTTTCCGTCTGGTAAAATCTTTTTATATTGGTTTAATTGACCTTTATTTACTATGATTAAAACATCTTTTATTTTTGCTAACATCAAAATTGAAAGTGGATAAAAGATTAGAGGTTTATCATAGATTGGAAGCAGTTGTTTGTTAACTGCTTTTGTTAAAGGACTCATTCTAGTGCCCATGCCACCAGCTAAAATAATTGCTTTATTTATCATTTAACCACTCCAAGTCTCTTTGTGATATCTCTTTTTTTTAAAGTTGTATAGTATTTCATATTTTCTAAATACCAGTTAAAGGTATTTTCTAAACCTTTTTTAAGATTTACCTTAGATTTCCATTTGAGTTTATTTAAAACTTTTTTACTATCTAATGCGTACCTAAAATCGTGTCCAGGTCTATCTTTTATAAATTTTATTTTGACATTTTTGCCTAATCTTATTTTCTTTTTAGAGATTTCAATCAATAGTTTCGCAATATCAAAATTACTACTATTGATATTAGATCCAATATTATAAAACTCTCCCTTATCTCCATTTCTAAATACTTTAAATAGGGCTTCACAGTGATCATCTACAAATATCCATTCTCTTGAATTTTTTCCCCTTCCATACAAAGGTAAAGGCTTATTGTTAATTATATTATAAATTAATTTTGGAATAAGTTTTTCAGGATGTTGATGAGGTCCGTAATTATTTGAACAATTTGTTATCATCGCATTAAGTTTAAAAGTTCTAACATAAGAATATACGAGATGATCCGAGGATGCCTTTGATGCAGCATAAGGTGAGCTTGGTTTGTAAGGATCAGTTTCTTTACTTCTACCTTTTAGAACATCTCCATAAACTTCATCAGTAGAAATATGAATTAGTTTAGCTTTTTTGTTTTTTTTCGTAAATTCTTTAAATGCCTCAAGTAAATTGAATACCCCAATAATATTGCTCTCTATGAATTCAGCAGGTGAATCAATTGATCTATCCACGTGCGTTTCTGCTGCTAGATTAAAAATCGCAATTGGTTTGTGTAAATTTAAAATTTTTTTTAGTTTAAACTTGTTATTTATGTCTAGTCTTACAAATTTATAATTTTTCTTTTTTGAAAAACTTCTTGTATTGTAAAAATTTGAAGCATAATTAACTTTATCAACGTTTATTACAAAATAGTTTTTCTTGATTAGCAGTTTTATAAGATTGCTCCCAATAAATCCCAAACCACCAGTTACAATAATTTTTTTCATTACTTTTTTTTTTACAATAATAGTTATTTTAAGTATACTTCATTCTCACATGGAATTTACAAGCAGTAATCTAACCTTTGTTATAGTCACGTTTAAAAGTAGAAAAGTAATATACGATTGTTTAAACTCTCTACCAAAAGATTTTAATAAATTAATAATTGAAAATTCATCTGATAAAGAATTAAAAAAAGAATTAGAGCAGAATTATGATAAAACTGAGGTAGTTTTGTCTAAGAATATAGGGATGGGAGCTGGAAATAATCTGGGTATTATTAAATCAAATACACAGTATGTTTATGTGTTAAATCCAGATGTAGTTTTAAAAAATGATACTTTAATTAATATCAATAACTCGATTTCCAAATTAGATAATTTTGCAATCTTATCACCTTTATCAGATAATCCCCTTTATCCAAATTATAGAAGTAATTCTGCTGAGATACTAAAAGATGATGGTAAATCAATTAATAATGTTGAAGAGATAGATGGTTATTCAATGATTATTAATAAAGATTGTTTTGATGATAATTTTTTTTTTGATGAAAAATTTTTTATGTACTTAGAAAACGTTGACTTGTGTTTAAGAGCAAAAAAAAATGGTGGAAAACTTTATATTGTTACAAATTCTAAAATTCATCACTTAGGAGCCAAAGCTGTTGATGATAATTTCAGTGAGGAGGTAGAACTTTCAAGAAACTGGCATTGGATGTGGTCAAAATTTTATTTTAATAAAAAACATCGTGGCATTTTAGTCTCGCTATTATTAGGTTTAACTAGTTTATTAGGAAACTTTATAAAATATTCTATCTGCTTATTAACTTTTAACAAAAAAAAAAATATTTATAAAATGAGAATGTCTGGTACCATTAATGCTTTATTTGGTAAACAATCTTGGTACAGGCCAAAAATAAATTAATGGCCTGGAAAATCGATTAAGTTTTCAACTTTAAAACCTTTTTCAATTAATTTATCAGATCCACCTAAATCAAATAAGTTTATTACAAAAATAAATGCTCCAACTTTTCCTTTTGAGATTTCAATAAGTCTTGAAGCTGCTTCAGCTGTTCCACCTGTAGCAATTAAATCATCAATTATTAAAACAGTATCATTTTCATTTATTGAGTCCTTATGTACCTCAATAGTTGCAGTTCCATACTCTAATTCAAAATCTATTGAGTGAGTTTCAGCAGGTAATTTATTTTTTTTTCTTAACATTATAAAAGGTTTCTTTAGAATATATGAGACTGCAGACGCAAAAACAAAACCTCTAGACTCGATTGCTGCAATTTTGTTGAATTTAAATTTTTTTGATCTTTCAACTATTTGATTTATTGTCTCTTCAAAAGCTTTTTCATCTTTTATTAAAGTTGTAATATCCCTAAATAAAATTCCCTTCTTAGGATAATCTGGAATAGATCTAATAAATTTTTTTAAGTCCATTTAATTTGTGTTATATAATTAAATAAACTATCTTTTAAATATGGCAAACAATAAATTAGCAATTATTGGCGGAAGTGGATTGTATGATGTTGAAGAATTCAAAGATAGAGAGTTATTAGATATAAATACACCCTGGGGAAAACCCTCAGATAAAATTTTAAAAACTAATTACAAAAGTAAAGAAGTTTATTTTTTACCAAGACACGGCAGAGGGCACTTTATAAACCCATCTAATATCAACTTTAGGGCAAATATAGATGCCCTCAAACAATTAGGAGTTAGTGACATCGTGTCTGTTTCAGCTGTGGGGTCTCTTAAAGAAAATTTACCACCAGGAAAATTTGTAATTGTTGACCAATTTATTGATAGAACTTTTGCAAGAAATAAAACTTTTTTTGAAGACGAAATTGTAGCTCATGTATCTATGGCGCATCCAACCTCAAACGGATTAATGAACGCATGTGAAGATGCAATTAAAAAAGAAAAAATTGATTATCAAAGGGGTGGCACTTACGTAGTTATGGAAGGTCCACAGTTTTCTACTTTAGCAGAGTCCAATTTATATAGATCGTGGAAAGCAGATGTAATTGGAATGACTAATATGCCAGAGGCAAAATTAGCGAGGGAAGCTGAGATTAGATATGCATCAGTTTCAATGGTTACAGATTATGATTGTTGGCACCCAGATCATGAAAATGTTGATGTTCAACAAGTTATCAAAGTTCTTTTAGGAAACGCTGCAAAAGCAAAGAATATGATAAAAAATCTTATAGAAAATTTTGAAAAATATATTGATCCTAAGGATCCAACAAATAATTGTTTGGATGTAGCTATCATTACTGCACCAGAAAAAAGAACACAAAAAACTAAAGATAAATTAAAAACAGTTGCAGGTAGAGTTTTAAATAAATGAAAATTGAAGGCAAAGAACACCGCACAATTTGGTTTGAAAATAATGTAGTAAAAATAATTGACCAAACAAAACTTCCACATAAATTTTTAATTAAAGACTTAAAAACCATCAAAGAGGCAATCAATGCCATCAAAACAATGGAAGTAAGAGGTGCCCCATTGATAGGTGCTACGGCTGCATATGGTTTAGTGTTAGCAATATTGGAAAATAATGACCAATCTTTTTTAAAAAAATCAGCTAACGATTTAATTAAATCTAGACCCACAGCAATTAATTTAAAATGGGCAGTTGATAGAATGATGAATAAACTCTCAGGTGTGAATAGTGAAAAAATTTTAGATATTGCATTGAATGAAGCAAAAGAAATATGTGAAGAAGATATAAAGTTTTGTGAAAATATAGGATTAAATGGTCTCAAGATAATTGAAGAAATTTATAAAAAAAAAAAAGATACAGTAAACATTTTAACTCATTGTAACGCTGGATGGCTTGCAACAATTAATTGGGGAACAGCCACATCCCCAATTTATCATGCACATAAAAAAGGTATTCCCGTACATGTTTGGGCAGATGAAACAAGACCCAGAAATCAAGGTGCAAACTTAACATCATACGAATTAAATGAAGAGGGTATTAAAAATACAATTATTGCTGACAATACTGGTGGGATTTTGATGCAAAGAGGGCAAGTTGATATGTGTATAGTTGGAACCGATCGCACATTATCTAATGGTGACGTATGTAATAAAGTTGGAACTTACTTAAAAGCTCTGGCTGCTAAAGATAATAATGTGCCATTTTATGTGGCCTTACCAAGTTCGACTATTGATTGGAAAATTAAAAATTCTAAAGATATTCCTATTGAAGAAAGAAGTTCAGAAGAGTTGTCAAAAATTGAAGGTATTGACGAAGATGGAAAAGTTAAAAAAGTAAAGATATACCCAAATAAAAGCAAGGCTATGAATTTAGCCTTTGATGTTACTCCAGCAAAATATATAACTGGCTTAATAACAGAAAAAGGTATTTGCGAAGCATCAGAAAAAGGATTAAAAAATTTATTTAAATGAACCCGCTTATTTTATCACTTGTTTGTCTTTTATTAGTTGGAGTTTCTGCTAATTGGCTAAGTATTGTTAAGAATAATAAGACATTAATTTATCTTTCTTTAGCACCATGTATTTATATAGCAATTTATGGAATTTATTTAGTTATTGGTCCTGTTGATTTGTATGAAGATGGTTCAAAAAATTTTTTTATGCAGAACCCTTATGAAAGTGAGCTTCCACCACAGTTTTTATTATTAAAGCTTTACCAGTATATTTTAATAGGCGTAGGTCTATTTTTTGGGTATTTATTTTTAAAATATTTAAAAAATTATGGACGTTAAGAGTAGAGAAGAAATAATAAAATTTGCTCAAAAACTAAATAGTACAAATTTATCTCCATTAAGATCAGGAAATATTTCACTTAAAGCTCAGAACAATAATGAAGAGGGGTTTTTAATTACTCCATCAGGCAAAAAATACGACAGTTTAAAAACTGATGATATCGTTTTTGTATCTTTAGAGGGTAAATATGATGAAAAAGGATTGCAGCCTTCTTCGGAATGGCGATTTCATAAAGATATTTATTTAAAGAAGGCGGATGCAAAAGCTGTTGTTCATGCTCATTCACCACACGCAACAGCTGTATCTGCACATAACAAAGACATTCCAGCTTTTCATTACATGATAGCGCTAGCTGGAGGAGACAATATAAAGTGTGCAAAGTATGCAACTTTTGGAACACAAGAACTATCTGACAATATTATTCAAGCATTAGAAAATAGAAAAGCATGCTTGATGTCTAATCACGGTCAAGTTGCTTATGGGGATAACTTGAACTCAGCTTTCGAACTTGCAGAAGAAGTTGAAAATATTTGCCATCAATACATAAATGCAATAAAGTTAGGAGAGCCTAAGATTCTTTCATCAAGTGAGATGGATGTAATATTAGAAAAAGTTAAAAACTATAAAAAAGGATAACTTTTTATGACGAAGGTTGGGGAGCACGTCACTTTAGATATTATAGGTACTGAAAAAGAGTACGAGCCAAAATTTTTTGAAAAACTGGTCTACAAGATATCAAAAAAGGCAAAAGTAACTGTTTTAGAGATTTCCAAATATAAGTTCGAACCACAAGGCTTTACTCTTGTGGCTTTATTAGCCGAAAGTCATATCAGCTTTCATACTTTTCCGGAA
>CACIQQ010000008.1 GCA_902588835.1 uncultured Pelagibacteraceae bacterium
CTTCTCATCCTCAGTATGAAAAAGCCAAACCTTGGATGAATAGATACTATTTAATTTTTAGACATAGACCTAAGTGGTTTCCTTTTAATATTCTAATACATGAAATGTTAGATGATGATCACGGGGAGGGTGTACATAATCATCCATTCCCATTTATGACAATAATTCTCAGGGATGGATATTTTGAAACTCTCAAAAGCGGAAGATACTGGAGACCGGCAGGTTATATTGGTTTTAGATCTGCAAACACGCATCATAGAATTGATATTAAATCAGGAACGAAACCTCTAACTATATTCATAGCAGGACCATATGGATTAAGGAAAGGACCAAGATCAGAGTATGGAATTGATTTTAAAACTAAAAAATGAAGCAAAAGTTTTTTGAATTAAGACTCAAAACAAACGGACAAAAATTATACAATTTTACAGATCAAACCATAAATTGGATTAGGGAAAATTCATTTAATGATGGAATTTTAAATTTAAGTATTCAACATACGAGTGCCTCTTTAATTGTTCAAGAAAATGCTGATCCTGATGTACAAACAGACTTATTAAATTATTTTAATAGACTAGTTCCTATGGATGAAAAATCTTATATTCATAAATCAGAAGGCAAGGATGATATGCCCGCACATATTAAATCTGCTTTAACTAATAATCAAATTTCTCTAAGTATTAAAAAAAAGGAACTGTTGTTAGGCACATGGCAAGGAATTTATTTGTTTGAACATAGAATTGAGAGCCAAGTAAGAAAAATTGTTCACCATTTTATAGGTGATTAGATGTGAGGATTATATGCCCATTGTAAAATTGCTTGCCTTTGTCTTCTTCTGCAAGTTAAATTCCCTTTTTCACAATTTTTCTCAATGGCAGTCACGTGTCTTCTAAAATTCTTCCATCTTTTAATTTGAGTTATATCTACCTTTGGTATTCTTCTACCCATTGAGTATCTACAGTACCATTGGAACCAGCCCAATGGATCTTCCTTGAATATCCAACCTTTCTCAATCCAATGTTCTCTCGAAAGCCCTGCCTTAACTTTAAATCTATTAATATTTACATCAAAAGTTTTACTTAACTTAGCTTTCACAAACCAACTTTTTGGATACTCTTTAATGTTATTTCCAAAGTAAGATCCACCAAAAACCCCAAGCTCAAGCATTTTTTTTGGGGAAAGTTCTGGTTTAAATAATTTGTAAACTTCTGTGTCACTTAGTTTTTTCATATATTTAGATCAATTTTTTTCCTTCATTTAATAACTTCTGGTAAAGTTCTACATCTGCAGAGCCCTCACAACCAATTAATAATATATTTGAATTTTCATTTATATCTAGTGTACTCTTTGTTTTTTTATTATTACAACATGAAATTAAACTTGTGATCCCTGGTGTTGAACATTCACCTCCTACTATTGAAATATCACTTAACACTTTATCTGCTAACATTGCTACAGTCTGTGAGACAAATTTATCTGAAACACTGACACAATTATTTACAGAATTTTTTAATATTTGCCATGGGACTAATGATACATCTCCACATGACATACCACCCATTATACTTTCTTTTTTAATATCTACACTTGTAGGGGTTTTATTTTCAATACTCTGCATTACACAATTTGCATTTTCAGGTTCAACAATAATAATCTTTGGCACTTTTTTGAAATAATGAGCTATACCAGCTACTAAACCTGCTGCCATTCCTCCAACACCAGCCTGTAAAAAAATATGTGTGACATATTCATTGGTTTGAACTGAAACTTCTTTTATCATTGTCGAATATCCGGCCATTGTAAGTTTTGGAACTAGTTCATAGTCTGGCCATGCTACATCTTGAATAATTTCCCATTTATTTTTTTTTGATTCTTCCTTACAAACACTAAGAGAATTCTCATAATTTCCTTTAACTCTGATTACCTCAGCGTTCAAATTCCTCATTTCTTCAGCTCTTGTTTCGCTTACATTCTCACTAATAAAAATTTTACAATTCAATCCCAAATTTTTTGCCCCCCAAGCAACTGATTTGCCATGATTTCCTGCTGTAGCTGTTGAAACTGTAATATCTTTTCTCCCTTTAGTTATTTTTTCCACCGCATAGGCACCACCAAGGGCCTTAAAAGATTTAAGACCAAATCTTTTTGACTCATCTTTATAAAATATATTTTTTAACTCTAATTCTTTAGAAAGTTTATTTAAACTTTCTAAAGGGGTAGGTTGATATTTTTGCCATTTTGAAATTGTTTTATAAGCATCTTCTAATAAATCGCTATTTAAGATTTTTAATATTTTTGAACGATCAAATTCAAAATTTTCATTATTAATAAACTTTGTAAATTTTTGATTCAGGTATAGGTTTTTCTGCATTTGTTTAAATAGTAAGAAATTATAAGGTAACTCTTAGGCTAGACTAAATCAAATAATTAGTGCATAGAGATTATCATATATGTCTAAAATTATTATAATTGGTGCTGGCGCAATGGGCTCAGCTTTCACGATCCCTTGTATTGAAAATGGCAATGATGTTACCCTAATTGGTACTCACCTTGAAAATAATTTAATTGATGAAATATCGAAATCAACTCATCCTGCATTAAAAGTAGCCTTGCCCAAAAAACTCAAACTTGAAAAATTTGAAAAAATTAAGGATTATTCAGATGTTGATTTAATTGTATGCGCGGTAAGCTCTCTAGGAGTTGATTGGTTTATTGACCAAATTTCTAAAATGGGAAGAAAGAAACTTAATATAGTTTTATTAACCAAGGGTTTATGTATCGAAGCAGGGAAATTAACAACAATTTCTTACAAGATTAAAAATGAACTTAAAAAAAATGGTTTTGATGATGTCGTAGTATCAGCAATTAAAGGACCTTGTCTTGCAGCTGGGTTAGCAAATAAGATGAGGACAGGCACAGTAATTGCTAGTGAAAACAAAGATACAGCAAAATTAATACAGAAAATCATAACAACTGAATATTATTCGACGGAGATATCAGAAGATGTAAAAGGAGTAGAATTTTGTGGTGCAATTAAAAATATCTATTCTATGTTAATTGGAGCTTCAGAGGGTTTAAGCAACCCAAGCGCACCTGAAAGTATAAAATCAAAATACTTTTTGAATACCTCAGCATCTTTAATTCATCGCTCAATTTCTGAGATGGTAAAATTTATCAAATACTTTGGTGGTAGTGAAATAACAGTTTATGGGCTTGCAGGTTTGGGAGATTTATATGTAAGTGCAATAGGTGGGAGAAATAGTCAAATGGGGAAATATTTAGGACAAGGAACTTTATATAAAGATGCAAAAGAAAAATTTATGAAAGATATTACTGTTGAAGGCGCACAATTAGCACTTGAAATTGGTCCAATTCTTTTAAAGGAACTTAAAAAAAATGAATTTCCTTTAATGTTCAACATACTTGAGACTATCTGCAATAATAAGAAATTAAGTATTAATTGGTAAACTAAAAAAGTCCTTCAACTTCACCTTTTTTATTTAGCTTAATATTATTAGCCGCAGGAACTTTGGGTAGACCAGGCATTGTCATAATAGATCCACAAACAACCACAATAAACTCAGCTCCAGATGATAATCTCACTTCTCTTATTGGAATTTCATGATTTGATGGAGCTCCTTTTAACTTAGGATCTGTTGAAAAACTATATTGGGTTTTAGCTATACAAACAGGTAAACTTTTGTAGCCGTTATTCTCAAAAACTTTTAGTTGATCTTTTACATCTTCATTTGCAGTAATTCCGTTACCTCTATAAATTTCTTTAACGATTTTTTCAATTTTATCCCAAAGATTTAAATTATCTTCATACAAAAACTTGAAATTATTTTTTTTTGACTCTTTACAAGTTTTGACAACTTTTTTGGCTAGATCAGTCGTTCCTTTGCCTCCCATCGCCCAGTGTTTACATTCACTAACCTGGATTTTCATATCTTTACAAAAATTAAGAACAACATTTATTTCTTTTTTTGTATCTAAGGCAAAATGGTTAATCGCTACGATTGGTTCTAGTCCAAATTTTTTAATATTTAAAATATGTCTTTCTAAATTGACTAAACCTTTTATCAAAGAGTTGGTATCTTCTTTTTTAAGATTTTCTTTTTCTACACCTCCATGCATCTTTAATGCTCTTATAGTTGCAACAATTACAACACAGCTAGGTTTTAATCCAGCCTTTCTACATTTAATATCTAAAAATTTTTCAGCACCTAGATCTGCGCCAAATCCTGCCTCAGTTACAACGTAGTCTGATAGCTTAAGAGCTGCTGTTGTAGCAATTACAGAATTACAGCCATGAGCAATATTAGCAAATGGACCTCCATGAATAATAGCTGGGTTATGTTCTAAACTTTGAGTAACATTAGGTCTTATTGCTTCTTTTAAAAGAACGGTCATTGGCCCATGGGCATTTAAATCTTTTGCAAAAATTGCCTTTCCTTCTTTATTATAAGCAATAGTTATATTTCCAACTTTTTTTTCTAAATCGTTTAAGTCTTTAGCCAAACAAAAAATAGCCATGACTTCTGAGGCAACAGTTATATCAAAACCATCTACTCTTTTATAATCCTTTGCAACACCACTAGTATTTATATCAATAAATCTCAAAGCACGGTCGTTCATATCCATTACTCTTTTCCAAACTATTCTTTTTTCATCGATATTTAGTTTGTTTCCCCAGTAGATATGATTGTCAATCATTGCCGATAGCAAATTGTGTGCTGATGTGATTGCATGAAAGTCTCCAGTGAAATGAAGATTTATTTGTTCCATAGGTACAACTTGAGCATACCCACCGCCAGCTGCTCCTCCCTTCATACCAAAAGAAGGGCCAAGACTAGGTTCTCTGAGACAAACAATTGATTTCTTTCCAATTTTATTTAAACCGTCATTTAAACCAACAGAGGTAGTAGTTTTACCTTCGCCAGCTGGAGTTGGAGTAATGGCTGTAACAAGAATAAGATGACCATCTTTTTTCTTCTTAAGTTTATTTAAAAAATTAAAATTTATTTTTGCTATATGTCTTCCCATAGGACTAAAGGCACCTGGGTTATCGGGAACATTTATTTTTTTTAAAATTTTTGAAATTGGTTTAAGTTTACAGCTTCTTGCTATTTCAATGTCAGATTTAAATTTTTTCATTTGTGTCGTTTTTTTAGGGTGTTTATACTTTATTTGTTCACTTTAAAAGAAATAAATTACGATGGACATTTAATAACATAATACATATCTTTAAGCATGAAAAAAAATTTCAGATTTTTCGATAATAGACAAAAATATCTTCTATTCGTAACTACCACTAATGAAAAAAACAAAATTGCTGATGCATTAAAACCGATTGTTCAAAATTTGAAACCTAAAAACCCCGCTTTAAAAATTTTTGATGCTGGAATGGGAGATGGATCTTTATTAATGAACGTAATGAGACAATGCCATCAAAAAATGCCTAATATACCTCTACTTGTTTCAACTAAAGAAATAAGCATGGAAGATGTAAGATTAGGTCTAGAAAAATTACCTGATAGATTTGCTGAGCACAAAAATACTGTTTTTGTAATTTCAAATTTAAATTATGTGGAGTCTACGTCTTTAAAATCAAAAAATATTAAGAAACAAAAAAAGATGAATTGGAAAGTTGTAAAGTTAAAAGGAAATTCTTCTTTAGACTTTTCAAATCAATTGAGAAAACTTAATCAGGAATTTTTAGCTAAAAAATGGCAAGTGGAAACAAATCCAAAAACAGGAACATCAACTTACAAAGAACCATCTGTAATTGTAATCTACAGAAAAGATAGAGAATTTGTCTTGCAAGATGTAATACCAAAAAAAAACAATGGAAAAACTGATTATGATTTAATTATTGCATCTCAACCATATAGATCAAGAGTTACAGCAGAGAAGAAGGTAAAATACGTGATTGAACCCATGATCAAATCCTTATCAAAGAAAGGAAAGCTGGTTGTAGTACATGCTTGTGGCGGAGATCCAGCAAACAAAATAGTTAAAAAAATATGGCCTAAAGAAAATCCATTTCCATATTTGTACTCATCAATTGAAAAATATATTAAATCTAAAACAGATAAATCTTTTTTGAAAACATTAAAATTTCATAAAGTAAAAAAAATTAGCTATGTTTTAAGAGCACTACCCAATGAAATAAGTGGTGGAATAGCAACGTCATTAATATTTTCCGCATGGAATGCCGCAGTTTACGTTAATCAAATATCTGAAGAACAAATAATGAAAGCAGAAAAACATAAGAACTATCAAAAAGTTGTACAAAATATTGTAAATAAATATAAAGGATTACACTTTAAAAACGAATTATTTGTTATAGAAAAAAAATAACTCTATTATTTCAACCGCTGTTTGTAATTGATACTTTTTTTGATACTCAAATTGATCACCAATTTAAATTTTAATTTGTTGTGAAAATTTTCATAAACTGTAAGAGAAGCAATGTTTAAAAAAACATTATTTCTGATCAGTTTGTTTTTAGTGCTCACTGGTTGTTACCAATCAACCGCGTCTTTAATTGGCCCGACAGTTACATTAGGCACATCAGGAAATATAGTTCAATCTGCAATTTCTTATTCCGTAAATGAGACAGTGAAAAAAGCAACCGGTGAATACCCCACAGAACACATAAAAAAAAGATTTAAAAATTAAAAAATCAAACTTTTATTTTCATATAACATGAATTTGGATCATTCTTATAATGTCCAAATGGATCACACTCTTCAAAGCCACAAGACATAAATAGTTTTCTTGCAGGCTCAAAAAATTTACCTGACCCAGTCTCAATAAAAATATTTTTCAAACCAATATCTCTAGACTTTGATATTAAAATAGAAATAATTTTTTTACCAAAACCTTTTTCTCTAAATTTATCATGCACTCTAATAGATTTGAACTCACCATAATTTTGACTGAGAACTTTTATTGCTCCACATCCAATAAGGTCTTCATTATCCCAAATGCTCCAAAATTTTATTGTTTTATCTTTAAGTCCATCTATATCGAGGACATGAGTACTACCCGCTGGGGAGACAGATCTTAATTCAACAAAGTGTTTTTTTAAAAGTTCATTCACTTTCAAATCATCAAAATTATTTTCAATAGTTTTCATTGGTATCTATAAAATATCATCTAAATTTTTGAATTCTCCAATTTTAAAAATAATAGCTTCGTCATTTTTAAAACCATATTTTTTTGCATTTTCTAAAAATCTTTTCCGTGGCTCCATTATAGGTTCTAATGATAAAACAAAAGTTCCCCAATGCATTCCAATAACTTTTTTACTGCCCAAATCCTTGGCGATCTGCAGTGCTTCTTCAGGATTTGTGTGATATATAGACTTTTCAAACATAGGTTTAAAATTATAAGCACCAATATTAATAATGGTAAGATCAATTGGTCCAAATTTTTTACCTATTTCTTTATAAATATTTCCATAACCAGTGTCGCAAGCAAACAAAATTTTCTTATCTCTATATTCAATTAAAAAACTACCCCAAAGAGTTTTATTAGTATCTGTTAAACTTCTTTTTGACCAATGAACAGCAGGTAGCATGGTTATTTTTAAATCATTCTTTTCTATAGTTTGATACCAGTCAATTTCTTTTACATCTTTATAATTATTTTTTGTAAAATATTTTCCAAGTTTAAGAGGAACAATTACTTTTGCATCTTTGTAGGGAAATTTTCTAATCGTACCCATGTCTTGATGATCATAGTGATTATGTGTCAGCAAAAATAAATCGATTTTTGGAATTTCATTTAAACTCAAAGCTGGCTCAACATATCTTTTAGGTCCAAAAATTAACGGTCCTGCATTTTTCGAAAAAACTGGATCTGTTATAATAGTTGTTTTGCCAAGTTTAATTAAAAAGGTTGCATGGCCAACCCAGCCAATATAATCACCATCTTGTTTCGAAATTAAACTTTCTAAAACATCCTCTTTTTTCAAAACATGGTCTTCTGGAACTGAAATATCTAATTTTTTCTTCTCTTTATTAAAGGTAGAGTATGAAAATTTTATATTATCGCCTCTTATTGGTGAGCCTTCAGGGTTTCTAAAGGTATTGTCTGGCAAATGGTGATAGGGCTTTTTATCCATAGAATTTATATTCGAAAACATAAAACAGCAGAAAATTAAAACTACAAGATTTTTAATCATTGATCTTATTGATTTCTGTAAAATGTCCCATTTTTCTTTTTTCTTTAATTTCCTTTTTTAAATAATCGAAAAAAAATTCGTTATCTTGAAATTTTTTCCCTTTATATTTGGTTATTTCATTACCTAGAATATTTGTCATTTTCGCATTGTAAAGTTTTAATGTTTTTACCTTTTTAAGACCACAAACTGCACGAACATGGTTTTCGAATTGACTGATATTGTGTGAGTTGATTGTCATGTGACCAGAATTATGTACTCTGGGTGCGATTTCATTTACTAACAAATTGTCTTTATCATCTATAAAAAATTCAACACATAAAGTTCCTACATAATCCAACTTTTCACTAATTTTTTTTGCATATTCGATAGATTGAGAAAAATGTTCTTTGCTTATGCTAGCTGGAATTTTTGAGACTTTTAATATTTGGTCTTCATGTTTATTTTCAAATGGTTCATAAATTTCATATTCATTTTTTTTAAATCTTGTGACTATTACAGAGATTTCTTTTTTTAAACTAACCATTTTTTCTAATATATAGTCGCTATTTTTAGAAAGGCTAATATTTTTACAGTCCTCAAGATTATTTAATTTAAATTGTCCCTTTCCGTCATAACCAAGAGTAGCTGTCTTCAACATCGCAGGTAAAAGATCGCCATTTGATATTAAATCATCTTTATTATTAATCTTTTTGTATTGTGTAGTTTTAATATTTTGATCATTTACAAAATTCTTCTCCAAAATTCTATTTTGAATAATCCTATTTATTTGAGGTTTTGGCAAAACTTCTTTTATCGAATTAAGTTTATCCAAAATATCAAAAGGGATATTCTCAAATTCGAAAGTAATTTTGTCTACTTTTTTAGTGAAATAATTAATTTTTTCTTCATCGTTATAATTTGACAAAATAAATTCATCAGAAAATTCTTTTGCGGGAGACATTGGGTCATCGCTCCATACAATTGTATAGACATCCAATTTTTTTGCTGCCATACAAAGCATACAACCTAATTGACCGCCACCCAAAATACCAAGATTAGTTTTCTTCATTAGTTATTTTGGTTTTTTTTTCACTGATTTTGTTTGTTTAATTCTTAATTTCAGCAAGGAATTTTTTATTTTTTTGTCAGTTATCCCAAGAATAGACGCAGCATATAGCGCAGCATTAATTGCACCATCTTTTCCTATTGCAACAGTACCAACGGGAATACCTTTTGGCATTTGAACTATTGACAATAAACTATCAAGCCCTTTTAATTTTTTACTTTCAATTGGAACTCCAATGACTGGGACAGTTGTTAAAGAAGCAATCATGCCAGGTAAATGAGCAGATCCACCAGCCCCAGCAATTATGACTGAATAACTTTTCTCTGATTTTTTTGCAAAATCATAAAGTCTTTTTGGTGTTCTGTGCGCTGATACAATTTTTAAATCAAAGCTAATTTTTAAACTCTTTAAAATTGTTACACAATCTTTCATCGTTGAGAAATCCGATTGACTACCCATTACTATTGCGATTTTTTGATGCTTTTTAAGTTTCATTTATGTATTTATTACCAGAAATATAACAAGTATTATATAACTAAACTTATGAATTTCAAAATTGACAACCTACAATATTGCAAGTGGGATAGGTCTGTTTTTGAAATCAATCGTGAGGCTGGTCTAGACGCAGTTCACGTTACAATAGTATACCATGAAGATTTTGACGAATTACAACAAAGAATATTGGAATGGAAAACACACTTCAAAAATAATGATGATTTAATTTTTTTAGGAAAAGATTTTAGAGATATTGAGAAAGCAAAAAAAAATAACAAAACTGCAATTTTTTTTGGATTTCAAAATTGTTCACCAATTGAAGACGATATAAACCTTATAGAAAAAGTTCATGAACTTGGTTGTAGATTCATGCAACTTACTTACAATAATCAGTCCTTGTTAGCCTCTGGTTGCTATGAAAAAGTTGATAGCGGAGTTACTAATTTTGGTAAAGAGGCAATAAAAGAAATGAACAGAGTAGGAGTAGTTGTTGATATGTCTCACTCAGGTGAAAAAAGTACCTTTGATGCAATTGAGTTAAGCCAAAAACCAATAGCAATAACTCATTCCAACCCAAATTTTTGGCATAAAGCAAAAAGAAATAAGTCGAACGATTTACTTAAAACGTTATCTCAAAGTGGAGGTATGTTAGGATTTTCTCTTTACCCTCATCATCTTAATGGTAATTCAAATTGTAAATTAGACAATTTTTGTGAGATGGTTGCAAGAACTGCTGAAATAATGGATGTAAAGAATCTTGGTATTGGTTCAGACTTGTGTTTAAACCAGCCAGATGAGATTGTAGAATGGATGAGGAATGGAACTTGGACAAAAAAAAAAGTTTATGGAGAAGGATCAGTGAGTAATGTTGGCTTTCCAGATCAACCCAGCTGGTTTAAAGATGCTAGGGGATTTAAAAATATTGAAAATGGATTAAAAAAAATTGGATTTGATTCAGATGAAATTAATGGGATACTGGGAAACAACTGGTATAATTTTTATAAAGGTATTAATTAATGCAAATTGAATTAAGAGATCCTAAGAAAATAATGAAATTAAAGCGCCTTGGTTCTTTTCACCAATCAAAACTTTCTTTTTTGAGATCTTTTTTGAGAGAGTTTAACTCCTGGGATTATAAAAGAGAATTATTTGAATTAGATAACGATGGATATGGTGTTGCTGTTTATTCTTTTAAAAAAGAACAAAGAAAATATTCCTTAGTTTGTTTTGCAAACAAATTAGATGACAATGAAAGATCAGATAGGGTTATAGCTACAAAATGGGACGCATCATTTACTTTGTATGATGGTATTCCAACAAAAAGGGATATTGAAAGATTGTCATTAAATGTTCCACGACAAGAGATAGGACGAATGACTTATAAAGAATTGACTTTATCTAGAGCAAACAAATCGATGAGAGCCTTTAATTATGTTGTAGAATGTTTATCAAATGGCAGCCAACCGTCTACCAAAAAGTTATCCGAAATAGGATATCTATACAGAACTACTGCAGTATATGGATCAGGTAAATTTGGTCTAGCTGATCGGTTTAGAATAAAAAATAGGCCAGAGATACATGGACCCTTTAGACTAGAAATGATGTTGGTATATTTTGTAAGACAATTTACAATTGATCAAGTCAATTTTATCTCAAAAAATAAAAATCCGAGAAAAGCTGTTGAACTAGATAAAAACATTGCAAGAAGTTTAGGTATTGGAAATTCTACTGGATTAGGAATGGCACCGTTTATAGTCAATCATCCAATACTTCTTAATAATTGGATATTAGCAAGAGAAACTGCCTTAAAAAAAATAAGGGAGATTAAAGATGTAAAACAAGAAGATTTCAATTATTTTTTTGAATGTCTAAAGAATTCTATAAATAATATAAATACTTGGAATACAGATAGTGATTACCAAAAAGAAAAAATAAAAAATCTTAAGATAGATCTGGTCAAATTCATTAAATATTTAGAACAAGAATTAGATAAAAAAAAAGAATACTTATTCAATATAATTTTTAATTGGGTAGATACGAACCTTACAGAAGAGAGTATTGAGTATGCGGTCAGCTTGTTCCTTGAACCTTATAATGAAATTGTTGACCAATTAACTCCCACTATGAGCGCCGACGAGGAAAAATTTTTCAATATTCCAGTTGAAAGAAAGATTGAAGATTTACGAGTAATCATTGAAAGAAATTATACAGAAATATTGAATATTGATTTTAATGAAGATAAAAATATTCAGAACTTTTGGTTCATTTCAAAAAATAAAGAAGAGCCAAGAGTAGCTAACAGGTTTGAAGAAATAGGATCTGAACTTGAACAACCACTAGCAATCGCTCGAGATGTTAAATCTCTTTATCTAAGAATAAAAAATCTTAAGAACAGTATGACAATAAGTAGATTTCTTGCGGACAATAACGATCTAAGACATGCAGTGAGACGGGTTTTTATGATAGAAAAATTTCCTTATTCAGAAATTCAGGATAATATTATCGGCTCAGAGTTAATGCCAATTGATATGCTTAGACTGAAACTTTCTTTTTTTGGTGCTTGTAAATTCGACCCAAGATCTGACAAATGGTTAAGAATTTGCATGTTTCAAGGTGCTCCATTACCAGAGGAGCTTAAAAAATTTAAAGATAATTGGATTTATAATTCATTAAATTAATGAGATCCTTTAGTGAAATAGAGACGATATCTAAGAGAGCTTCGAGAGGAGCAGGTTTTTCATGGGGTGTTTCAGAAGAAATCGGAAAGTCAGTGAGATTATTGGAGATGTTTGGTCTGCCAGGTATCTTATATTTAAAAAGCTATTTAGAGCGAATTAGCAATCAAAACTTTCAAAAAATAACTTTAATATCTGCTGAAAATATTTCTAACAACATACCTTATTGCCCAATAAGTGTAGGCGTGAACTTCATGGACCAAACTCACAATCTAGAAAAAATTGATAAGATTAATTTTTCAAACCTTGCCTATCCACTTTTGGCTGTACCCTTTTTATCGAGATCATCAGAGATAATTGGGAAAAAAATCTTATTAAATTTGGAAAATTTCAAATTTTTATTCAACTATAATCAATCTATATTTTCAAACTTTGATTGTTCATTGATTACAAAAACATCAAAATTTTTAATTAGCTTTAATCAGAATGAGGATAGCTTTGACAAAATGACATGGGATACTTTATATAAAATATCACAAAAAACTTTTGTTGATGAAACTGAAAGCTCAAAACAAACTTCGGCTGGTGCAGGATTGACTGATAATGACTGAGATCAAAAAAAATAAAGACGACCTTGATAATTTTTGTGAAGAATGTAACTCTGAAGATCCAAGTGTTTCACAAAATTTTATAATGTATGGATATAAAATTTGTGTATCTTGTAAGGTTTCTAAAACTATATTTCCCGTTTAGGTTATATTGCTAATAGGCAAACTATTTAATCTACTCATCACAAAAGATACGGATAAAATTGCCAATATTAAAAATGATAAAAAAACTATTCCAAAAGCTTTAATATTCGATTTAAAATTTAATACCTCTTTAGTTGAAATTATTAATGAGGCAAATATCCAAAATTGAGTTAAAAAAATTATTGGCATAACTAAGTCAGGAGTCAATGCCAAAAATCTAAGTAATCCTGGGGCATGTGCTATACCTACTGCGATTAAGATTTTTTTAAAAGTGACCTTGGTATCTTTATCAGGAAAAATTTTAGCACCTATTGCAAATATCAAAACTGCCCAAAAAAACCAAGTTAAGATAGCAGTTAATGCAGATAGGCTTAATGAAGTTTTGTAAAAATTATTAGTGGCAATCGCCCCCGCAACTCCATCCAGTATCATTATTATGGCAGCAAAGTATATTGAAGCCTCAGAGTAAGTCTTTACTTCTTTGTAAATTTTTTTGTCAAGCTTTATTGATCTAAAAACTAATTCTAAAAAAAATCCAAACATCTATTTTTTATTTTTTTTTTGAGCATAATAAGAAATTAATAAAGGAAAAATGATTAAAATAATACCTATAATAATACATAAAATTAATAAAAGGAATTTTGACACTTAATGAATTAAAATAGAAAAAAAAAGGGGGGTGTGCCCCCCCCTTTAAAAATTTAGCTTACTTCTCTTGTATTAGGATTGTACGACTCTGTAAAAGGTATATCAACAACTACAGCATCAACTGGGTCATTTCCCTTCTCACAGTATTTCTTTGGAAGATGAATTTTGAATTTTCTTCCAACTTTACCTTTTGGAAATCCGTTTTTATTTACAGTTCCGTCAAATGGTACATACCCCATTGCAATATTAGTTCCTTTTTCAGGATGGTACCAAGGAGATGTAATAAATCCCACAGGATTTTTTCCGTCCTCAGAGATTAACCAAAAATCTGGTGCATATTCTTCAATTGGTTTTCCTCCTAATTCCATACCTACTAACTGTAGTTTGTAAGGTTTACCTCCAGAAGAAATTTCACTTTTCATTTTTTCTAGAGCTTCTTTACCAACGTAATCTCCTTGTTTCTCCCAAACACCTTTTCCAGACAATGAAACTTGATAACCTAGGTTACATTGAAATGGATTGTGTTCGTTATCCATATCTTGACCCCAAGATAAAATACCCGCTTGTATTCTTCTATGATGGGCTGGAGCTATAACCATAAGATTATGTTTTTTTCCAGCTTTTAAAACTGCATTCCACATGTCCTCTGCGTATAGAGTGGCATTCCTTAAATAAATTTCATATCCGGCTTCACCTGAAAAACCTGATTGTGAAATAACACAACTTCTTCCACCAACTTTTGCTTCAGCTAATCCATAATATGGCATATTATCTAAATCAACTTGATCTCCAATTAAATCAGTCATCAAAGCTTTTGACTTAGGACCTTGAATTTGAACTGGACAAGCGTCTATTTCATCTATTTCCACATTAAATCTTTTGTCAGCATTAACACCCTGCAGATAAAGACCAATGTCACTATCAGATAAACTAAACCAAAATTCATCTTGAGATATTCTTAACAAAATTGGATCGTTTAAAACACCACCTTTGTAATTACATAAAATTACATATCTCGCACGCATTGGGGAAATTTTTGTTGCATCTCTTGTAATAACATAGTCGGTAAATTTCTCAGCATCTGGACCTTTTACTCTTATTTGTCTTTCAACTGCTACATTCCACATTGTTACATGTTTTTTAATAGCCTCATATTCAACCATCGCTCCACCTTTTTCTGGTTTTACATAACCTCGTGGATGATAAATTCTGTTGTAAACAGTTGCTCTCCAACATCCTGCTTTCATAGATAAATGCCAGTAAGGAGACTTTCTAACTCTTGTTGAAATTAACAATTCAACTTGAGTTGGACCACTTTGTCTTAAATTGTAAGGAACATGTCTGTCAGATTGATCAACAGCAGTAGAGTGAGAAACTTTTGAATAATCAACTTTCTCAATTATTCTACCTTTAGATTTCGGCTTACTTATTTTTTTAGATTTTATTTTAGCTACTTTTTTTGGCTTTCTTTTTTTCGAACTTACTTTCTTTTTCTTTTTTTTCTTAGGCATAGTTATTATCCTTTAACCATTTATTTGTTTCCTTAAGTCCTCCAAATGTATAAATATGAAAGTGTTCTGTATGATCTTTTAATTTATTAATTAGATCATTTGGGTCTTTAGGTTTTAATAAATCTAGAGCCTTACCAAAATTAGATTTAAGAAAATTTAAGGAATTTTTTGCACCTACAATATTAGCAAATTTAATCAAGCTTGATATCTTAAGAGGCCCAGTAATTCCAACATGCACTGGCACTGTTTGTTTTGAAATAAAATCTATGATTGGCTGAGGATCAAGTAACCACTGAGTTACTATATAATCAGCGTAAGGCTTTTTATCTTTCATAGCTTTTTCCAAATCTGAGTCGGATATATCAGGACTCCCCTCGGGATGTCCAGCAATTCCTATCTTCATCTTCTCAAAATAACCAGTCTCTAAAAGTTGAAATGAGCTATCAAATTTACCAGCTGGTTCACGACCCCCTCCGATAATCAAAGCCTGTTTAACCCCCCCATCTTTACAGATGTTTACATACTCTTTTAACTGGCGCTCATCCTCGATTGATCTTGCTGGAAAATGAGGGATAGGGTTGAAGCCTTTCTTTACTAGTTGGACAGCTTGATTTGCTGTCTCTTTAAAATCCCCACCTGGCAACATTGTTATATAGACATCTTTTAACTCCGGCAGAGTTGATAGATCTGTTTTAGGCCCAATTTCTATAGAAAAATTCATTTACCGAATTATTATCTATTTTTAATTTATGTGTCTATAAAATATAATTAACAAAAATAAATTTATTAATTTAAAAAATGGCCCAAAAAGACATCGGAAATAAAGTCCCTTTGCATACTCTAAAGAAAGTTGAGGATGTAGCGGCTTATTATGATGAGTGGGCACTAAATAACAAGTATGACAAAGATATGGAAGATTGGAATTATACTGGTCCGAAAGAAACTTCTGAAACATTCAATAAATATCAAAAGAATAAGAACATTGAAATATTTGATGCCGGTTGTGGAACTGGGTTAGTTGGAGTTGAGTTAAAAAAAATGGGTTACCAAAATTTTTATGGGGCCGATATATCACAAAAATTGTTAGATTTAGTACCGCGAGGTCTTTATAAATCTTTAGAAAAGATCGATTTAAACAAAAAATTGATATTCGAGGATGATAAATTTGATTCAGTATTTTGCGTTGGAACATTCACATTTGGGCATGTAAAACCCGATGCTTTAGATGAATTTATAAGAATTACAAAAAAAAACGGTTTAATTTGTTTTACAATTAATGTGGGTGTTTATAAGGATTATGGTTTTGATAAAAAAATCAATAATTTAATAGATAATGATAAATGGAAAAAACTTGAATTTTTTAAATCAAACTATTTATCCAGCAAAGATGTAAATGCTTGGCTTGGAATATATAAAGTTACAAAATAATTAATATGAATTTAAAAATAATTTTAATAATGGGTTTACCTGGCGCAGGCAAAACAACGCTTGCAGACGCACTTGCCAAAAAAATTAAAGCAAAAAGACTAAATGCTGATGAGGTTAGAAAAGAAGCAAATGACTGGGATTTTTCTGAGGAAGGAAGAAAAAGACAAGCAAAAAGAATGTCAGATTTTGCACTTAAACTAAAGAATGAGGGCAATAATGTTATTGCTGACTTTATATGTCCTACTCCTGAGGCACGTAAATTGTTTCCTGCAGACTATATAGTTTGGGTTGATACAATTAAGTCTGGAAGATTTGATGATACAAATAAAATGTTTGTAAAACCTGAAAAATTTGATTTTCATGTTACATCACAAAATGCTAAGGAATGGTCCGAGAAAATTTTTATAGATCTTAAAAAAAATGTATAAGTGGGATAATAAAAAACCAACAGCACAAATGTTAGGAAGGTGGCAGCCTTTCCATGATGGACACTATGCTTTATTTGAAGAAATAATAAAAAAAACTGGTCAAGTCTGTATTCAAATACGAGACGTGCAAGGCGTGGATGATAATCCATTTGATTTTGAAACAGTAAAAAAGAAAATTGAAGAAAGATTAAATCCAAAATATGAGGGAAGGTTTAAGATAGTGCTAGTCCCCAATATTACAAATATATGTTACGGGAGAGGAGTGGGCTATAAAATCGAGGAGATAGTATTAGACGAGGAAACACAAAAAATATCAGCAACTAAAATTAGAGCCAGAATGCGAGAAGATGGAGAGCTTAAATAAAATGACTGTTGTTGTTAAAGATAATGGTTTTGGAATTAAAAATGTAATAATTGACGAGCCACAAACTTATAATTCCTTGTCCTTTAAAACATTAAATATTTTAATAAATATTTTTAGAAGATTAGAGAAAGATAATAAGACTCGAGTAATAATTTTAAGTGGAAATGGCAAAGGTTTTAGCGCAGGTCATAATCTTAAAGAGGTAAAAAATTTAAAAGTAAGATCTAAATACTTGAAATTATTTAATCTTTGCTCAAAACTAATGCTTAACATTGTTGAAGGAAGGAAACCTGTTATTGCTAAAGTTCATGGTTCTGCATTTGCAGCAGGATGTCAACTCGCAGCAAGTTGCGACTTAGCTTATGCATCAACAGATGCAAAATTCGCTACCCCAGGAGTAAATATAGGTTTATTTTGTAGCACACCAATGGTTGCCGTAAGTAGAAAAATTGGAAAAAAAAGAATGATGAAAATGTTGTTAACAGGTGAACCCATTAATGCAAGATATGCAAAAGAGATTGGTTTAATAAATGACTGTTTTCCAAAAAATAAATTAAATTCAAAAGTATTAGAAGTTGCAAAAGTAATTTCAGCAAAATCAAATTTATCAATCAAAATTGGAAAAAAAGCATTTTATAAACAATTAGAAATGCCTCTAAAAAAAGCTTACGCATACACAAGTAAAATGATGACATTGAATATGATGTCAATGGATGCGAGAGAGGGAATTTCTGCATTTTTAGAAAAAAGAAAACCTAATTGGAAAAATAAATGACAAAAATAATCGAAGACATTTTAAAAAATTCAAAAACTATTGCCATGGTGGGTGTAAGCTCTCTTAAGAAAAAAGAGGATCCAAAAAACTTAAAAAGAAAACCATCAACCATCGTAATGAAATACATGCAGGAATTTGGTTATAGGGTAATTCCAGTAAATCCTTTTGCAGTAGGTGAAATTATCCATGGTGAAAAAGTTTTTTCAAAATTAGAGGATATAGAAATACCAATAGATATTGTTAATATTTTTAGACCCTCAAATGAAACCCCTGATTTAGCAAACGAGGCTGTTAAAATAAATGCGAAGGTTTTATGGCTTCAATATGGAATTAAAAATGACGCAGCAGAAAAAATAGCCCTAGATGCAAAAATGAAATATATTTCAAATCGTTGTATTAAACAGGACTATCAAAATATATTTCAAAAAGTAAATCCTGTTTTTCCGGCTTTAAAAAACTAAATATTTTGAAATTAATGCGTAATTTTATTGTCATCTGTATCTTTATTTTTTTTGTCAATAATCAATCATATTCTCAAGAATTGAAAAAAACTTATTTTGGTGGCGGGTGTTTTTGGTGCATGGAGGAGTCTTTCGATAAGGTAGAAGGTGTCACCAATGTTGTCTCTGGTTATTCGGGGGGAGTAAAACCTAATCCGACTTACAAAGAGGTAACTTATGGTGATACTGGTCATATTGAAGTGGTTGAAATAACATACGATACAAGCAAGATCGGTTTTGAGGAATTGTTAAATGTTTTTTGGAAAAATATTGATCCTTTTGATGCGGCAGGTCAATTTTGTGACAAAGGTTATAGTTATAAATCCGCTGCATTTTATATGAATGATGATCAGAAGAAACTAATAGAAAAAAGTATTAAGGTCATAGAAAATGATTTTAATAATAAAGTTGTTACTTTTGTTAAAAAATTTGAAAAATTTTATCCAGCAGAGGATTATCACCAAAATTATTATCAAACAAATTTTATAAATTACTTACTTTATAAAAAAGGGTGTGGTAGAGAGAGTAAATTAGAAAATATCTGGCAAAAATGAAGCAAATTTTTTTAATATATGGTCATTATAATGACAAATCATTCAATGCAGCAATAAGGGACACTTTTATAAAATCTTCAGAAGACAAAGGGAACAAAGTTGATTGTGTTGATCTTTATAAGGAAAAATTCAATCCAATTTTTGCAGGGGAAGAACCAGATAATACTGTTTTGGACCATAGAAAAAGAATTGAGAAGAGTGATGTAATTGTTCTAGTTGCTCCTATATGGAATTTCAGAATGCCGGCAATGGTTGAAGGATGGATTGATAAAGTTCTTTCTCCACCATGGGCTTTTAGTTTTAAGAAATTATTTGGTAATTATGGATACCCTATTGGAAATTTAAAAGGAAAAAAGGCAGTAGTATTTTGTACTTATGGATCACCTCAATTTGCAATTAGAACATTCTTTTTGAATATGCCAACAAAAAGATTAAGAAGAGGAGTTTTTAACATTTGTGGGATAACAGACGTAGTTTATAAAAGATTCTTTGCAGTTCCATTTGTATCAAAAGAAAAAAGAGAAAAATTTTTAGAAGAAGTAAAACGTACGGCTCTCCAAATATAATTATTTTTTTAATTTATTAGAAAAGATCAAATTATCGTTTTCAAATTTTTGTGAGTTATTTTTAATGAATTCTTTCATGATTACTATTTTTTCACTCTCAAATTCCGAAACTTTTCTTTGATCTAAATCAACATATAGAGATAAAATTTCAATGGTGGAAGCTAAAAATTTTTTGTCTTTATGAATCATCTCAAGCTTATATTGCAATCTTTTTTTATCATGATCGAAATATATTAAATTTACATCCACTTCGTCACCTTCTTTTACTTCTTGATTGTAAGTAATATGTGACTCAACCACCATGGTACTCTTTTTCGTTTTCTTAGCTGACTCCTCGCCCATTTTAAATTTGTCCATTAATATTTCAGCACCAAACAAATCAAAAATTAAGACATAATAAGCCACGTTCATATGACCATTATAATCGGTCCATTCTTTGATTATTTTCTTAGAATTTAAATAAAGCGACATTTTATTTGTAAAATTTATATTATAATATTGTAAAATTAAAGTTTTATTATGAACAAACTTTTATTTTTCTTTCTAGTCTTTTATCTTCATGTAGCGAGTGTTTATTCTGACATTATTAAACCAAATACAAAAATTGAACCTTATAACGTAGTAGAAATCCAACTTATCAGTTTAAAAAATAATGATAAACCAGATAAAGATTTTGGCATTGAACAAACGTGGGAATTCGCTCATCCAGAAAATAAAATAACTACTGGCCCATTAAATAATTTTAAAAAGATGTTAAAAAATGAAATTTACTCAATTTTATTAAACCATAAAGATCATAAAATTGAAGAGATTTATAATAACAAGAAGATCGCAATTTATGATGTAATTATTTTGGGATCAGATAATTTTTACTATGAGTTCAAGTGGCAAGTAGAAAGATATGACGGTCAAGGATCACTTAACAATTGTTGGTTGACGACTGCAGTTTCTAACCCAGTTTCTCTTGGAGCATCAATTTAGACTATGAAAAAACCGAAATATGAAAATCGTATTCTTATTCTTATGCTTATACTTTGTGTTCCACCTATTTTGACCACCCAGATAACTTGGTATTACTTTGGTCAGGAGATTGGTCTCAACTGCGGAATTGTTGTAGGTATAATTAGCGTGAGTGTCGCAGCTTATTTGTTGTTCCAATTAGATTGGAGAGAACCAGACGACGACTAATAGAATTTTGTTTCGTTCAATTTAAAAATCTTGTAGAAATCTATTAATGAAATCTAAAGCAAAAGTCGTAATAGTCGGTGGAGGTGTTGTAGGAGTTAGCGCCCTTTATCACCTTGCTAAAAAAGGCTGGTCAGATGTTGTTTTAGTTGAAAGAAAAGAACTTACCTCTGGATCAACTTGGCATGCTGCAGGTTTGTTACCACTTTTTAATATGAGTTATTCTGTTGGACAACTCCATAAATATGCTGTCAATTTATATAAAAAATTAGAGGAAGAAACGGGTAAGAACGTCGGCTTCAGTGTTGTTTCAAATATTAGACTTGCAAACAACAAAGATAGGATGGATGAGTATTATCAATATGCGGGAGTTGCACAAACTATCGGTGTTGATGTAAAATTTTTGACACCTGATCAAGTAAAAGAAATTTGGCCATTATGTAATACATCTGATTTAGTTGGAGCAATTCAACACCCGGAGGATGGATACATTCAGCCAGCTGATTTAACACAAGCGTTAGCTACAGGTGCAAGAAATAGAGGTGCAGAGATTTATAGAAACACCGCAGTAGTTGGCATGAAACAAACTAAAGATGGATGGGTAGTTGAAACAGACAAAGGTTCAATTGAGTGTGAACATGTTATTTCTTGTTCAGGAAATTTTGCAAGACAAACTGGAAAAATGGTAGGTCTTGATATCCCAGTCATTCCCGTAGAACATCAATATATTGTTACAGAACCACATCCAGAAATTCAAAAAAGAAAAAAAGAGGGTTTACCTGAAATGGGAGTTTTAAGAGACAGTGATAGTCGTTGGTATATGAGAGAAGAAGCTGGAGGTTTAATATTAGGTCCTTATGAGGACGGAGCTCCTGCATGTTATGTTGATGGACCTTCAAAAGATTCTGAATATGAATTATTTCAAGAAGATTTGGACAGACTCGCTCCACATATAGAAGGTGCAATACATAGAGTTCCAGCTTTTGGTGAAGTAGGAGTAAAAAAAGTTTACAACGGTGCAATTTGTTATACTCCAGATGGAAATCCAATTGTAGGACCTGCATGGGGACTTAAAAATTTTTGGATAAATGAAGGACATAGTTTTGGAATAACTGCAGCTGGTGGCGCTGGTTGGCAGTTAGCAGAATGGATAGTAGACGGTGAACCAACAATTGACATGCTTGGTGTAGAACCAAGAAGATATGGAGATTATTGTTCGAAAGCATATCTTAAAGAAAAAAATGAAGAAGCATATAGCCATGTTTTCATAACGCACTTTCCAGATGAAGAGAGACCAGCAGCTAGACCTTTAAGAACAGCACCATGTTATGACAGAATGAAAAAGCTCGGAGCAGTTTTTGGTCAAAAATTTGGATGGGAAAGACCAAACTTTTTTGCAACTGATGGAATGGAACAAAAAGATGATTGGTCATTTAGAAGATCAAAATGGTTTCAAGCTATTGAGAAAGAGTGCAAGAACGTAAGAGAGAACGTAGGTTTATTAGACATGAGTGCATTTGCCAAATGTAGAATTAAAGGACCTAAAGCAGAAGAGTTTTTGGATAAACTAGTTGCAAACAAACTTCCAAAAAAAATTGGAAGAATAAATTTATGCCATGCCCTAAATACTAAAGGTGGTGTTCATTCAGAATTTACAATAATGAGAGAAGCTGAAGATAGCTTTTACTTGGTGTCTGCAGGTGCTTTTCAAAGACTTGATCACGATTGGATTTTAAAATGGATGCCAAGTGACGGATCTGTTCAGTTTGAAAATTTAACTAACAGTATGGGTGTGTTGGTTGTCTCTGGACCAAAAGCAAGAGACTTAATGACAAGAGTATCAAAAGATGATTTTTCTAATGAAAACTTTAAATGGCTAAGTGCTAAAAATGTTGACGTGGGTTATGCTCCAGTGAATGCAATGAGAGTAAACTTCGTTGGAGAATTAGGTTGGGAATTACATCATCCAATTGAATATCAAAATCATATTTTTGATAAATTAATGGATGCTGGTAAAGATTTAAATTTAAAACCATACGGCATAAGAGCAATGAATAGTTTAAGAGTTGAAAAATCTTATAAACTAGTTGGAACAGAATTATCTATAGAATACTCCCCGTACGAAAGTGGCTTAGATAGATTTATACATCCAAATAAAGGAAATTTTATTGGCCTAGATGCTTTAAACAAATGGAGAGAAAAAGGATTTAATAATAAATTGGTGACACTAGAAGTTCATAATGTTTCAGACGCTGATGTGCTTGGAAATAATCCAATTTATGAAAATGGAACTTGCATTGGAAGAGCAACTGGTGGAGATTTTGGTTTTAGATTAGGAAAATCTATAGCACTTGGAATGGTTAAACCAGAATTAGCAAATGTCGGTCAGAAACTTAAAATTGACATATTGGGAAAAACACATGAGGCAACTATTCTTGAAGAAAGCCCTTATGATCCAAAAAATGAATTGTTAAGAGCATAATGAAAATCTTAGTAGCAGTAAAAAGAGTTATAGATTACAACGTTCAGGTAAGAGTAAAAGAAGATGGAACTGGAGTTGTTACTGATAATGTTAAAATGTCAACCAATCCCCCAGACGATAATGCAGTTGAAGAGGCGGTAAAAATAAAAGAGTCAGGTAAAGCAAAAGAAATTGTAGCAATAACTATTGGTGAAGAAAAAGCTCAAGAAACTGTGAGAAAGGCACTTGCAGTTGGTGCTGACAGAGGAATACATGTAAAAGTTGACGGTGTAGTTGAGCCTTTAGCTGTTTCAAAAATATTACAAAAGATAGTAGATAAAGAAAAACCTGATTTAGTTTTTATGGGCAAACAAGCAATTGATGATGATTGTAATCAAACAGGTCAAATGTTGGCGGCTTTACTCAATTGGC
Source organism: uncultured Pelagibacteraceae bacterium (assembly GCA_902588835.1). GTDB lineage: Bacteria > Pseudomonadota > Alphaproteobacteria > Pelagibacterales > Pelagibacteraceae > Pelagibacter. The sequence continues at coordinate 24,014 of CACIQQ010000008.1, forward strand.
CACAGGCAACTTTTGCATCTAAAATTAATCTTAAAGAATCGTCACTTGAAGTTACTCGAGAAGTTGATGAAGGTTTAGAAACAATAGAAGTAAACATACCCGCAATTGTCACTTGTGATCTTAGATTAAATGAGCCTAGATATGCTTCATTACCTAATATTATGAAAGCGAAGAAAAAACCATTAGAGCAGTTAAATGCTTCAGATTTAGGGGTTGATACCAAAGCGAGAATCGAGCAAATTAAGGTAGAAGAACCACCAAAAAGAAAAGCTGGAATTAAAGTCGCAAATGTATCAGAATTGGTTCAAAAATTAAAAAATGAGGCTAAAGTAATATAATGTCAGTTTTACTAATTGCAGAACACAACAATAAAGAATTAAGACCTTTCACTTATAATGCAGTATCAGCTGCTAGCAAAATAGATGAGAACTTACATATTTTAATTTTGGGTAATAAATCAGAGGCAGTTGCAAAGTCTGCTTCTGAAATACCAAATGTAAAAAAAGTTATTCATGTTGATAACGAAATTTATGAAAATTTCATTGCGGAAAATTACACTTCAGCAATAATAAAGCATGCTGATGCTTATTCACATATAGTTTGCTCAGCAAATACGTTCGGGAAAAATTTGATGCCTAGAATAGCAGCCCTTTTAGATACATCTCAGGTGAGTGATATCATTAAAGTTATTTCGGCCGATACTTTTTTACGTCCTATTTATGCCGGAAATGCTTTTGCGACAGTAAAAAGTAATGATAAAAAAAAATGCATCACTATAAGACCAACATCTTTTGAACCTGCTCCAGCAACTGGAGGTTCTGCAGAGATTGTAAAATCAGAACCAGGTGAAGCTTTTAAAAATTCTAAATTTGTTAAAAGAGAAGAAATAAAATCAGATAGACCTGAATTAGGAACAGCAAGAATTGTAATTTCAGGTGGAAGAGGGATGCAAAATTCAGAAAATTTCAAACTAATTACAGCAATTGCGGATAAGTTAAATGCTGCTATCGGAGCATCAAGAGCAGCTGTAGATGCTGGTTACATTACCAATGATCATCAAGTCGGGCAAACAGGAAAAGTTGTTGTACCTGATTTGTATATAGCCGTTGGAATTTCTGGAGCTATTCAACATTTAGCTGGGATGAAAGAAAGCAAAATTATTGTTGCAATAAATAAAGATGGTGAAGCACCAATATTTAGCATAGCAGATTATGGTCTCGAGGCAGATTTGTTTGAGGCTCTTCCGCAATTTTTAGAAGAATTAAATAAACTTAATACTATTCAAAAATAATTCATGACTAGAGAAGTTATGGAATATGATGTTGTTATTGTTGGCGGAGGTCCATCTGGTCTCGCTACAGCCATTAAATTAAAACAACTAAATGCTGATGTAAACGTATGTGTATTAGAAAAAGGTGCAGAAATTGGTTCACATATTTTGTCAGGGAATGTTTTTGAGACTAGAGCATTAGATGAATTAATTCCTAATTGGAAAAATCTTAACGCTCCAATTAAGACTAAAGTAACTAAAGAAAAATTTCTTTTTTTAGGAAAAAAAAGTTCATTTAGCTGGCCGACTTGGTTATTACCAAAAGTCCAGCAAAACCATAAAAATTATATAATAAGTCTTGCTAATTTATGTAGATGGCTCGCTGAACAAGCGGAAGTATTAGGTGTAGAAATTTTTCCAGGATTCCCAGCATCAGAAATTTTATACAACGAAAATGGATCCGTTAAAGGCGTCATAACTCAAGACATGGGTTTAGATAAAGAGGGAAATAAAAAAGATGGTTATGAGCCCGGAATGGAATTACATGCTAAAGTTACAGTATTCGCAGAGGGCTGCAGAGGTCACTTAGGAAAACAGTTAATTAAAAAGTTTGACTTAGATAGCGGAAAAGATCCTCAACAATATGGAATTGGTTTTAAAGAAATTTGGAAGATTGATGAAAAAAACCACCAAGAAGGTTTAGTAATGCACACAGCTGGCTGGCCACTAGATAAAAATACTTATGGCGGAAGCTTTGTTTATCATGCTGAAAATAAAGAAGTTTATTTGGGTTATGTTATTGGTTTAGATTATAAAAATCCTCACCTTTCTCCTTTTGACGAATTTCAAAGATTTAAAACTCATCCAGCAATCAGAAAAATGCTGGAAGGAGGAAAGAGAATATCTTATGGGGCGAGAGCTTTAATTGAGGGAGGTTTTCAAAGTTTACCGAAAATGTTCATGCCTGGTGCCCTTTTAATTGGTTGCGATGCAGGTACTCTTAATATGCCAAAAATTAAAGGCTCTCATACAGCAATGAAAAGTGGATTAGTTGCGGCAGAAACTATAGTAGAGCATCTTAATGAGTCTAAAGATCTCTCAATTTATGAGGAAAAATTTAAGAAAAGCTGGGCTTTCAAAGAATTATATGAAGCAAGAAATGTAAAACCAAGTTTTAGCTGGGGATTAGTTTTAGGAATTATTTTTACAGGTATAGATCAAATAATCTTCAGAGGGAAATTACCATTAACACTTAAACATAAACACGCAGATCATGAAACTTTAAAACCAGCAAATGAGATGCCAGTAATAGACTACCCAAAACCTGATAACGTAATTACATTTGATAAAACAAGTTCAGTTTATCTAACAGGGACTAATCATACAGATAATCAACCAGTTCACTTAAAATTGAAAGATAAAGATTTACCAATAAGGTATACCCTAGATAGATTTGATGAGCCTGCACAAAGATATTGTCCTGCGGGTGTGTATGAAGTACAGGTCGAAAATGGTATACCTAAATTTGTAATTAATTCTCAAAACTGCATTCATTGCAAGACTTGTGATATTAAAGAACCCTCCCAAAACATTACCTGGGTAACACCAGAGGGAAGTGGTGGACCAAGATATGGAAATATGTAATTAAGATAAATCTATTGCGTGTTTTTTTAAAATTTCTAGTGGAATGATCTTTAAAGTTTTCTCATTTGTTTTTTTCAAATATATTTTACACTCTTTTCCAGCTTCTAAAGCTCTTGCAAACCAAGAAGCACATACACACCAATTATCACCGTCTTTTAAACCTGGAAAACCAAATTCAGGATGAGGTGTAACTAAATCATTTCCAGCAGTCTTACACCACTCAAGAAAATCACTATTAACTTTTGCACAAACTGTATGTAATCCGTTATCATTATCATCTGTATTGCAGCAACCGTCTCTGTACCATCCTGTTAAAGGATTTGATGAGCACAGCTCTAAATCTCCACCTAAAACATTTTTTTGTTTTTTACTCATTGAACAATGATTGATCTACAGTAGCATTAAATGAAACTGATCTTCTTTCCTCGTTACTATCAAAAAACGGATAAACGGCATGCATTAAATAATGAGGAAAAAAATAAAAGTCACCAACTTTTGGCGTCACTCTAAATGTTGGTTTACATAAAAAAGCTTTTGAACCATGGACCATTTCTAGTTTTCCATTGTTATTAACTGTTTTGTCTTTTTGAAGCGTCTCTCCTAGATTTGAAGGTACCTTTAAATAACCAACTCCAGAAACATGACCGTTATGCCAATGTGAAGGATTATACTCATTTTTAAATTGTCTCACTATCCAACTATTCATAATATTAAATTTTGTAATTTCTCTTTTATTAGTTTGACGTATCCACTCACGAACATTTGATGCTAAAAATTTTCCCCATCCAATTTTTTCCATTACATCTTTTTCAATCATAAATTCTTGTTTTACATTACCAACTAAATTTTTTCCCCAATTAAGATCTTTTTCCTTTTGCTTATTTTGTATGATATCATCTGTGTAATTATTAAGTTCCCTAATTAAATTTTCAGGAATTTTTACCTTGGCTATTGTGGGTCCAAACGGTCTTAATACTTTAAAATCTTCGGAGTCCATAAACTAAATCTTCGTAGGGTTTGGTTGTCCTTTATAAACATCTTCAGGATCAAATTTTTTTTCTTTTTCTTCAAATTTCATTTTAATTTCTCTTGCATTATCAATTTTTCCTAAGGGTATGGATCTATAAAAACAAGATCTGTATCCAACATGACAACTTGAGCCATTTCCTATATCAACGCTTAGCCAAACCGAGTCTTGATCATCATCGATTCTTACTTCTTTAACCTTTTGCACAAACCCACTTGTTTTACCTTTATGCCAGACTTGCTTTCTTGATCTACTCCAATAGTGAGCTTCTTTAGTTTCAATTGTTTTTTTTAATGCCTCAACATTCATATAGCCAACCATTAAAATTTCTTTAGTATTTACACAAGTAGTAACAACTGGAATTAAACCATCGTTATCAAATTTAGGAGACAGCAAACTTCCTTCTTCAATCTCTGTGACACTTTCTCTTTTTTTAAACATATATTTTCTAATTATTTAACACATTAAATAGTATAATAAATATTTTAAAAAACTGAATTAATAGGTATAAGGTCATTATGAAAATTGTTAAAGATATTCAAAAACAACAATCTACCTCTAAAATTAGTGACAAAGAGGCCGAAGAGGCTATAAAAACAATTTTAAAATGGATGGGAGAAGATCCAAATAGGGAAGGTTTGCTAGAAACTCCTAAGAGGGTAGTAAAGGCATTTAAAGAATATTTTAAAGGATATTCAGAAAATCCAAATACGATATTAGAAAAAACTTTTGGTGATGTAGAAGGTTATAGCGACATGGTCGTTCAAAAAAATATATCTATACAAAGCCATTGTGAACATCATATGGCTCCAATAATTGGTAAAGCTCACGTTGCTTATATTCCTAACCAAAGGGTGGTCGGGTTAAGTAAGATAGCTAGAGTTGTTGAAGTTTTTTCAAAAAGATTACAAACTCAAGAAAGACTGACAGTTCAAATAGCAAAAACGTTGATGGAGAGTTTGGATGCAAAAGGAGTTGCAGTAACGATAGATTCAACTCACCATTGTATGACAATGAGAGGAATTAAAAAAGAGCAAGCAACAACAGTTACAAATTTTTACTTAGGCCAGTTTAAAGACGACTTAAGCTATCAAAATAGATATTTGCGATTCATTGCGAAATAATATTTACTACTAAAAATGTCTGATAATTTTAATGCATTGGTTATAAACCAAGAAGGTGAAAAGTTTTCAAGGGAAATAAAAAAAATTGATAAGTCTTTTTTAAAACACGGAGATGTTTTAGTAAAAGTTGATTATTCCACATTAAATTTTAAAGATGCGTTAATTCTTAAAAACGGTGCACGATTAGTAAAAGAGTTTCCACATATTCCAGGTATTGATTTTGCGGGAACAGTTGTCGAAAGCAAAAGTGATAAATTTAAAGAAGGTGATGAAATTATTCAAACTGGCTGGAGAGTAGGTGAAATATTTTATGGTGGCTATTCTCAATATGCCAAGGTTGATGGAAACTTTTTAGTTAAAAAACCAAAAGAAATTACCTCTAGACAAGCAATGATGTTAGGTACAGCAGGGTTAACTGCAATTCAGTGTGCTTTTACAACAAAACAAACTAGAGAAGTATTGTTATTAGGTGAAAAAGTTAATGACGTAATTGTAACTGGTGCATCGGGAGGAGTTGGAAGTATAGCAGTCATGATTTTAAGCAAACTTGGTTGCAACGTAACTGCATCTACTACAAAACCAAACGAGGAATATTTGAAATCTTTAGGAGCAAAAAATATAATTAAATCAGGTGATTTAGATAAAGAAGCCAGACCCTTAGATAAAGGGCTATATGACGGAGCAGTAGATACGGTTGGAGGAAATATTTTAGCAAATATACTTTCTCACATAAAACCAAGTGGTATTGTTGCTGCCTGTGGTAATGCTTCAAGTATAAAATTGAACACTACAGTAATGCCCTTCATCATTAGAGGTGTAAAACTTTGGGGGGTTGATTCCGTGAGTGTATCGATAAAAAGAAGAAACTTCTTATGGGGTGAAATGCATAAGCTTGTTGATTTTGATTTATTAAATAAATCAATCAAAGAAATAAATTTAAACCAACTTTTGGAAGAATACCCGAAAATGCTAGAGGGCAAAACTTCAGGGAGATATATAATAAATCTTAATAAATAATGGATTGGGATAAACTTAAAATTTTCCATGCAGTTGCGGAAGCTGGAAGTTTTACCAGCGCTACAGTCAATCTTAACTTAAGCCAATCTGCGATAAGCCGTCAAATTCAGTCATTAGAAGATGATTTAAAAGTAAAATTATTTGAAAGACACGCAAGAGGTCTGACTTTAACAGAAAATGGCGAATATGTTTATAAAACAGCTCATGAAGTTATAAGCAAATTAAAAGAGGTGGAAACTTCTTTAGGAGACAAAAAAAATAAACCATCAGGAAAACTTACTGTAACTACTGTTGTAAGTTTTGGTACAACTTGGTTAACTCCAAGAATTCAAGAATTTATGCAGTTAAACCCTGAGATAGAAGTTGAATTAATTTTTGATGATAAAGAATTAGATTTAAGCACTAGACAAGCTGATATAGGGATTTTTATGCGTAGACCTAAACAATTGAATTATATCCAAAAAAAACTTATTGATATTAATTACCACATTTATGGTTCGCCAAAATATCTTGAAAAAAATGGATATCCGAAGAGCGTAAATGATCTGAATAATCATAAATTTATTTCTTTTGGAAGAGGAGCCCCTTCACCTGTATTTAATCCAGATTGGGCGCTTAAACTTGGTTTAAAAGATGGAGCAAAAAAAAGAAAAACAGTCATGAGAGTAAACAGTGTTTACGGTTTACTTTTAGCGGTTCAAAGTGGAGTAGGGTTAGCCGCTTTGCCAGATTATATAACAGTCAACCAACCAAATATTGTAAAGATATTGCCAAAAATTGAGGGACCTATTACTGAAGCTCATTTTGTGTACCCTCAATCTTTAAAAAATGTAGCTAGAGTTCAAGCTTTTAGGAACTTTTTATATAGCAAAATATCAGAGTGGAAATTTTAATATTTCCTTGACCCCTGCGTCATTATATGCGATTGATAATCATTATCAATGAGAATAATTCTCATTATCAATAGTGCGGAGGAAGGAAATAACAATGAAAAAAGTAAGTATACTTACAATACTATTTACTTTAATCGCTAGTTTTACAATTGCTGCGGAAGTCAATGTTTTTAATGCAAGACACTACAAAGCAGATGCTGAACTTTTCAACAAGTTCACGGCAAAAACTGGTATCAAAGTAAATTTAATCAACGGCAAAGCAGGTGCTTTAGAAAAAAGGATGATTGAAGAAGGGGCAGACTCATCTGCTGATCTTTATATTACTGCTGACGCTGGAAGATGTGGAGTGTTTAAGGCAAAAGGAATGACACAAGGTGGTTTAACTTCTGCAGCAATTAAAGCGGCAGTGCCTGCAAACTTCAGAACTTCGCACTGGACTGGTATCGCTAAAAGAGCGAGAATAGTTTATTACGCTCCAGAGAGAGTAAGTGGTGCAGAGCTAGCTGGTTTAACTTATGAAAGTTTAGCTGATCCGAAATGGAAAGGTAGATTAGTAATTAGAAAATCAAGCAATATATACAATAAATCTTTAGTAGCCTCATTGGTTAAAAACAATGGAAAAGCAGCAACAGCTGAATGGGCTAAAGGAGTTGTATCTAACATGGCCAGAACACCAAAAGGAAATGACAGAGCACAAATAATGGCAGTTGCAGCAGGTGAAGCAGATATCGCTGTAGCTAACACTTATTATTTAGCTTTGATGTTGTCAGGAAAAAAAGGTGCTGAACAACAAGCAGCAGCAAAAAAAGTTAAAGCGTTTTTCCCTAATCAAAATGATAGAGGAACGCACATGAACATAAGCTGTGCTGCTTTAGTTAAAGGTGCTCCAAACAAAGATAACGCAATCAAACTTGTGGAATTTTTATTAACACCAGAGTCTCAAGAACACTTTGTTAATAACACATTTGAATTCCCAATGATTGGTGGTGTTTCCGCAAATCCATTAGTAGTTAACAATATTGGCTTAGATTTTAAACAAGATCTAAAAACAAAAGTTTCTAGTTATGGTGCTAAACAAGCTGATGCATTAGAAGTAATGACAGCCGCTGGTTGGAAATAACATGGAAGATAAAAAAGAATTTATTTCTGAAATTGATTTAAATAAATCTTCTGAGGGGTGCTCACCGTGTGTCTCAGAGTGTAAAAAAATCAATCAAAGAATAAATAAAAGAAATTTATCTGACATCAATGAACGGGAGGTTCCGCACATCCTAAAAGTTTTTGATTTTTAGATAATTCTTTGAAAATATGCTCGTGACAAAGATCTTCTTTTCTAGGGCATATTCACTTTCATGATTATAAGGCGGATTGTAATATGAATAAATTTAATGTTTGGTCTCTAAGTTCGTTCGTAATCTCATTTGTTGTAATTATACCTATCTTGACTGTTTCAGTGAGTTTTTTTGAAGAAACAAGTAATTATTATCAAATATTAAAAGATACTTTTCTATTAGAGTATATATTTAATTCAGCTGTTTTATTAATTGGTGTTTTAATTTTTACTTTTTTAATGGGCACTGGTTCCGCTTACTTAGTTTCCTTTTTCAATTTTCCTGGTAGCAATTTTTTTAAATGGACTTTAATATTATCCTTTGCTGTTCCGCCATATATCTACGCATATTCATTAACAACTTTTTTTGAAAACTATGGAACTGCTTACACAATATTAAAAAATATTTTTGGAGATGCTAATTATAACAGTCATATACCAAAATTTGATGGAATGGTTGGAGCAATACTTTCAATATCTTTTTCTTTATTCGCTTATGTTTATATTCTAACAAGAGCTTCTTTTTTATATCAGTCACAAAATCTAATTGACTTAGGAAGAAACCTAGGATTTTCAAAATTTAAAGTTTTTCTGAGAATAATTTTACCTTCAGCCAGACCAGCAATTATCGCAGGTTTATCATTGGTCGCGATGGAGACTTTAGCAGAGTTTGGTGCTGTTGATTTTTTTTCGATAAACACTCTAACAACAGGTATTTATAATTCATGGATAACTTTTGATGATCTTGCATTTGCAAATCAGATTTCATTTTTTTTATTATTATTTATTTTTTCCCTTTTTTTCTTAGAAAATCTTTCAAGAAAAAAAGCTAAATACCACTCCAATATGAAGGGTGGTTTTAAGAAGAAGGAAAAACAGGACCTTTCGGGAGGCTCAGCAATACTAGCATTTACCTTTTGTTTTGTGATTTTTTTCATGAGTTTTTTATTCCCATTAAGCCAGATGTTTTACTGGACGTTAAAGTTTTCAGACAATTTATTTGATCTAAAAATTTATGAGCTTTTATGGAATACCCTATATTTGGTCTTTTTATCGTTTTTTGTTTTAATAATCCTGTCTATTGTCTCAAACTATGGAAATAGAGTTTCTAAGAGTAAATTTTTAAATAGTTTAACAACTTTATCAATTTCTGGGTACGCAATACCTGGTGTTATTTTAGCAGTCGCTTTTATTACTTTTATAGCATGGCTTGATAACAGCATTATAAAAGCGATGGGTTTTACATCAGTAAAGAAGATTTTCTTTGGTTCTATTTTAGGACTAATCATTGTTTATTTTATTAGGTTTTATTCCCTAGCATCCAATGGAATAAAATCAGGATACGAGAAAATTAATATTTCTGTTGATGAAAATGCTTATTTATTAGGTTATTCAAAACTAAAACCTTTGCAAAAATTCATGTTCCGTATCTTAAAAATTCAATTTTATTCGTTGGGATTTTAATTTCGTTAGAAATAATAAGAGAGCTTCCAATTACTTTAATATTAAGACCTTTCAATTTCGAGACTTTCGCAACAACTGCATATATTTACGCATCCGAGGACCTTTTAGAGGCAGCTGCTGCACCGTCTTTATTTTTGATTTTAATTGCAAGTTTCTTTATTTTACTTAGTTCAAAATATATCTTAAGAGATAACGATGAATAATTTTTTTGAAATTAAAAACGCAACTTTTAAAGCTGGCGGTAAAGACAAAATAAAGAATTTATCAATCGAGATTAAAAATGAAGGAGACATTGTTTGTTTATTAGGACCATCAGGAATAGGTAAAACTACAATACTTAGAACGATTGCTGGTTTAGAAAAATTGGAAAATGGTGAAATTATTTTAAAGGATAAAATTATCTCATCAACAAATGAACATTTGGAACCAGAAAAAAGGAAAATTGCTTTATCATTTCAAGAAAATAGTCTTTTTCCACATCATTCAATTTATAAAAATATAATTTTAGGAATACCAAAATCAGGTCCCAAAAAAATCAATGTTGAAGAAATTACAAAGTTTTTAAATATTGATCATGTGTTAGATAAATACCCTCACCAAATAAGTGCAGGTGAAGCTCAAAGAGCATCATTAGCAAGATCTTTATGTGCTGAACCTGATTTGCTTTTATTAGATGAACCATTGTCTAATATTGATCAAAATTTTAAGGAAGAAATTCAAACTAAACTTAAAAAAATTATTAAAGATTTAAAGATTACAACTATTATTGTTACTCACGACTCCTATGAAGCTTTTTATTTAGCGGACACGTGCGGAATATTATTAGATCAAAAATTAAAACAATTTGATACTCCTTATAATGTTTATCATATACCCAATTCAATTGAGGTGGTAAAATTTTTGAATAGGGGAGTTTTGGTACCAGCAAAAGTTACAAGTCCTAAAAGTTTAGAAAACGAGGAGCTAGGAACTATTACAGGAAACTTTTCAAAAACTTTCGAAATTGGATCTACAGTTAAATTGTTATTACAACCGGAAGATTTACACCACGACGATAAAAGTAATTTAAAATTCGATGTAGTCGATAAAAAATTTAGAGGTACAAATTTTATTTACTCCTTAAAAACTGACAAAAATTTTATTTTACCTGTTTTTGTACACTCTCATCATGTTCATCAACATGAGGTAAACGAAAAGTTCGGAATAAAAAGACCAATTCATATTGAGCATTTAGTTTGTTTTTAAACTAACTTTCTAAAGATTTTAATTTTTTCTTCAGTTTATCTGGTAGATTTTCGAACCATACCTTTTCTTGACCTGATACAGGCAGCACCTCTCCGTATTCAACCATTTGGGATGGTTCTAAATCAACAATATAAACCCAAACATTTGATTGATCTAATTTGGTTTCTTTAGCTAATAGCTTTTTTAATTGATCAATAAGATCGTCTTTGACCTCTTTTGAACGTCCTGCTCTTATTTGACCATTAAGATAAATTTGTTCATCCTTGATAACTTTGCCCCCCATAAAATGACTATTCTTTTTAGTTTCATTAAAAATGACTTGTGCAAAATATGTATTTGCTCCAGTAGTTTTGCTGTGAATTTTTGTTATACCCTCTGCGATAGACTTTTTTTTACTCTCATCTAATTCAAGATTTGATGTGATGACTGTGTATGTTGGCATTACTTATTTTAACTAGCGAAATTTTATTTTTCAACTATAATTAAAAGATGGGGTGTCTTTAAAGACTGAGATTATACCCATAGAACCTGTCCGGTAATTCAGAAAGGGAAAACATTGGATAAAACTTATTTTTTAACTCAAACTTCATCACTAACGCTTGTTATTGTAATAAGTCTAATGTTTGTTTTTTTGGGCTTATATAATTCAAAAAAACATCAAGGACTTAATAATTATTTAACTGCAAACAGAAATGTTGGATTATTTTCTTTAACAACAAGCTTAACAGCCTCAGCGCTAGGCGCATGGATTTTATTTGGTCCAGCTTCGGCAGCTACTTGGGGAGGAATAGGAGCTGTTATTGGATATTCACTTGGAACAGCTTTTCCAATGTTTTTTTTAATTTATCTTGGAAAAAAAATTAGAAAAGAATTTCCTAAAGGTTCTTCTTTAATTGAATTTATGCGTAAGAAGTTTGGAAAAAGCTTATTCAAACTTATTTTATTGATGACAATTTTTTATATGTTTATTTTTTTGTGTGCTGAAGTAACGGCAGTTGCCGTTTTAATCAATTACATTTCAGGCACAAAGCTTTGGATAACTGCTTTAATTGTCTTATTATCTACACTCGCTTATACTTTATATGGAGGTTTAAGAGCCTCTATATTTACTGACAATATTCAAATGATCGTCATAGGAGTCCTTTTATTAATTTCCTTATTTTACATAAAAAATTTTATTGGATCTGAATTTTCCTTTGAATTTATTAATAAAAAAAATCCTCAGCTTTTAAGTTCTTCATACATTCCTAGTTATACTGCAGGTTTGACTTTTTTTATTGCAGTTGCTGCAACCAATTTATTTCATCAAGGTAATTGGCAAAGAGTATATGCAGCAAAAAATTCTGAAACTTTAAGAAAAAGTTTAATTATATCTTTTTTTATAATTATACCTATAGTTTTTTATATGGGTTTTACAGGAATGGTCGCCTTTTCATTAGATCCAACTACTAGACCAGATCTTGGATTTTTTATGTTATTGCTCAAAGAGCAAAAAGAATTGTTATCGCTATTAGTAATTGTATTAGGTTTAGCTTTAACAATTTCTACTGTTGATACTTTGGTGAATGCAATATCAAGTCTTATAGTAGTTGATGGTAAAGCGACATTTAAATTTAATAAAAAGATAAATTACTTTAACTTGTCTACATATATTATCTTATTTTTATCTTTAATCTCTTTTATAGTTGCATCCAAAGGATATGATATTTTGTATTTATTTTTATTAGCTGACTTATTTTGTTGTGCGTTTGTACTCACAGTTTTTTATAGTTTTTACGATAAAAAAATTAATGAAAATACGGCGTATATTTCAATTGTTTTAGGTTTGATTATGGGATTTTTATTATTTCCAACACCAGACTTTTCAAAAAGTTTATTAGTCGGAGTCATCGTACCAACTGAATTTTTTCCATCGTTTTTAGTTCAAAATTTACTTTTTTGGTCATTTATTGCCGCAACACTAGGACCAATGATATCTTGGAAAATAAAGTAAAATCGGTATTATTAATGTAATGCTTAATTTTATATTACCATTTTTAGTTCTTATTCTTGTTGTTGTTTTTATACATGAATACGGGCATTATTATTTTGCAAAAAAATATGGTGTTAAGGTTACTGATTTTTCAATTGGATTTGGAAAGGAAATATTTGGTTGGAACGATAGTTCAGGTACAAGATGGAAGATATGCTGGATTCCATTAGGTGGCTATGTAAAATTTTTTGGTGATAGAAACGTTTTTTCACAAGCTGACCAAGAAGAGTTAATCAAAAAATATGACGAAAAAGAAAGACAAAAACTTTTTGTTTTAAAACCCCTTTACCAAAGAGCTGTAATTGTTGCTGCAGGTCCAATTGCCAACTTTTTGTTAGCAATACTTATATTTTTTATGATTAACGTTTTTGTTGGCAAAGACTTTACTCCACCAATGATAAGTGAAGTAACAAAAGAAAGTCCTGCTTATGTTGCTGGACTAGAAAAAAATGATGTAATTCTATCAATTGATAAAAACGAAGTAAAAAGTATCTTAGATGTTTCAAAATTCATAACAATGTCTACTTCAGAATTTATAGACTTTAAAGTTTCAAGGTATGATAAAGAGATTTTAATAAAAGTAAAACCCCAGACCTTAGATGGCGAAGATAATCTTGGTAATAAAATAAAAAAAAGAACAGTTGGAATTAAAATTATTCCATATCAAAATACTATCAATCATCAAAAACTGGGCCCAGCAAAAGCAATTTATTACTCAGTTTCTGAGGTATATTATGTCACCACCTCAACGTTAAAATACTTAGGATCTATAATTGCAGGTTCAGGGGATAGCTCTCAATTAGGTGGTCCTATTAGAATAGCAAAAATTTCAGGCCAAGTTGCCGAATTTGGGATATTACCATTTTTAAGTATGATGGCTTATATATCTATAAGTTTAGGTTTAATTAATTTATTCCCAATACCATTATTGGATGGGGGTCATTTAATGTTTTATGGCTTTGAAAAAGTTTTAGGTAAGCCATTAAGCCAAAAAACACAGGAAGGTTTTTTTCGAATCGGAATGTTTTTGCTTCTATCTTTGATGTTTTTTGCAACTATGAATGACCTAAGAGATTTAGGCCTTTTTTAAATTATATATAAAGAGCATCAAAAAAACCAATAAATACAAGGTTTATTTATACACAATATCTTGTGTTAAAAACCAAATTAAACACTAAAAAAAAGCTTGATTTTAAAGGCATTTTGTAAACTATGTTAATTAACCTTTAAAACCGGAGCTAAAATGAACAAAAAACAATTAGTCGCTAAATTGGCAGGTTCTTTAAATCAAAGCAAAGCTGATGCTGAGCGAACTTTTGATACCATCACAAATACAATATTAGATGCGTTGAAAAATGATGACTCAGTGAAAATCGCTGGTTTTGGAACATACAAAGTTGCTAAGAGAAAAGCTAGAATTGGAAGAAACCCAAGAACTGGAGAACAAATCCAAATTGCAGCATCTCAAAAAGTTAAGTTTTTACCTGCAAAAGCGCTTAAAGAAATATTCAACAAATAAATATTTCCTCTGAACAGCCTTTATTAATATAAAAGTTAATAAAGGCTGTTTCTATATGCAAATACTGCATACCTATTTTATCCAATAAACATTAGTTTTTAATAATCCATTTAATAAAAGAACCTTTTTAACAAGGGAGAAAATTATGAAAAAACATTTAAAGAAACTAGTGGGTCCCGTAGTAAGTTTATTTTTCTTACTAAACATGACGAGTACAAGTTATGCGGATTCAACTGTTTCAGCAGAAGTAGGATTCATTTTTAATACTTTCCTTTTTCTAGTTTGTGGATTTTTAGTCATGTTTATGGCTGCAGGGTTTGCAATGTTAGAAGCAGGAAGTGTAACATCTAAAAGTGTATCTGTAATTTGTGCAAAAAATATTGGATTATTTTCAATAGCTGGAATGATGTTCTGGTTATTTGGTTATAATTTAGCATATGGAATACCAGAAGGTGGATATATTGGTAGTTTTCTACCATGGTCAGATGCTAGTAAATTAGACACTGGTTATTCGGACGGATCAGATTGGTATTTCCAAATGGTATTTTGCGCAACGACAGTTTCGATTGTTTCAGGAACATTAGCTGAAAGAATCAAACTATGGCCTTTCTTTTTATTTGCAGCAATTTTATCTGGAATTATCTATCCAATCGTAATGGGTTGGCAATGGGGTGGTGGCTGGTTAGCAGCTGCTGGATTCTCAGATTTTGCAGGCTCAACATTAGTCCACTCAACAGGTGGTGCAGCGGCTTTGGCTGGAGCATTATTATTGGGTCCAAGATTAGGTAGATTTACAAAATCTGGTGCACCTGCTCCAATGAAACCATTTGCTGCTTCATCAATTCCATTAATCACAGTTGGTATATTTATTTTATGGCTGGGTTGGTTTGGATTTAATGGTGGTTCTCAATTAGCTATGGGTACTGCTGATGATGCAATCGCTGTTTCAACAATCTTTATGAATACATTTTTAGCTGGAGCTGGTGGTGTAATGGCTGCTGCTACAGTTACAAGATTAGGATTTGGTAAAACAGATGTAATTCAAATGTTAAATGGATGTATTGGTGGTTTAGTTGCAATTACAGCAGAACCATTAATGCCATCACCACTTGCAGCAATCTTAATTGGTGCTGTTGGAGGTGTAATTGTTGTTTATGGAACGAAATTCCTTTTTGCTCTAAAAATTGACGATGTAGTTGGTGCGATACCCGCACACTTATTCGCTGGTATTTGGGGTACATTAGCTGTTCCAATAACAAATCCAGACACAACTTTTGGAGCTCAGTTTTTAGGAGTTCTTTCAATTAACATCTTTGTATTCCTAGTTGCCCTAGTTGTTTGGGGAATTATGAAGAGTACAATAGGTATTAGATTGAGTAAAGAAGCTGAACTTAAAGGAACCGACGTCGTAGAAACAGGCGTAATCGGTTACGCAATAAGAGATTAATCATCTCTCCCTCTTGGTTAGACGATTAAAAGGCCTCCTAGAAATAGGAGGCCTTTTTTATTTATTTAAAATATAATTTAAAACTTCTTGAGCATGATTTTTTACTCGGACAGATCTCCATTCTTTAATAATCTTTTTGTTTTTGATCAAGAAACTACTTCTTATTAAACCCATAAATTCTTTACCCATAAATTGCTTCTTTCCCCAAACTTTATATGCTTTTATTGCATCTTTTTTTTCATCAGAAAGCAAATCAAATTTAATTTTATATTTTTTTTTAAATTTTTTATGACTTTCCAAACTATCTTTTGAAATCCCGTAAACATTGCAATTATTTTTGGAAAATTTACTTATAAGACTATTGAAATCCTTTGTTTCTAACGTACATCCAGGGGTATCATCTTTTGGGTAAAAATATAAAACAATAAGTTTTGATTTAATTTTGTTTAATTCTACAACTTCATTAGAGGTACTGATTAACTTAAAATTCGGAGCTTTTACGGTCATTGGCTAATTTTATTTTCTTCCCAAAGTTTTTTTATATCTATAAATGGGGATAAACCGTAACTTGAATTAACGTTAGTCATATGTACCGCTAATGATTTTATAGGTGAAATACCAATTTCGCTCTCTAAAATTTTATTTAAATATTTTTCAAAAGGTTCATGTCTTTTCTCGCAAGTTTTTTCAAAGTTATCTATATGTTTTTGAAACATTTTCTTTGAGATCATAAATGTGCAAAGCATTTTTGTGATCGTTCGCCAATGTTGTTGACTTCCAATTAATATATTTGTTTTTTCATTATTCATATAATTAAAGGGATAATCACTTGGACAAACTATAATTTCATCCTTATGTTGAGAGCTAACTCTTTCATAGGTATTCAGCATATCAACTAATGAATGCTCATAATGAAGATAATCATCCTCTACAAAATATATGAGATCAGATTGATCTTTTTTTGCAACTTCGAAGCATTTTAATAAACTTGAGAGATTTCCAAACGTTTCTTGATTATTTTCAGCTGCTATTTTTTCTTTATGTTCGCTTTTGTCATGATTAATAATTTCACAGTCTATATCATGGGTATTTATTAGGTCTTTTAATTTTTTGAGATTTTCATCACTTGAATTGTCATCAATAACTTGAAATTTTAACAAAGTATCTGGCTTAAGTTCCTTAGTTTTTTTAATCGATTTAATTACAGAATTTAAACATCTTAAAGCATACTCAACTTTAGGTTTTTCAAATATTCTTTTTTTGTTTTGATCCCAAATTTCAATATTAGTATTTGTTCTAAAAATTATGCTTAAACTTTGAATTTTTCTAGTTAATTTAACTTCACCCAAAGGTAATACTATCGACTTTTTAATATTTGAGAGTTCTTCATTTAATTCCTTGTTCAAAGAAGGAGAATTAAATTCACTCTGATCAATTATTTCAAAACCTAATAATTTAGAAAACTTAATGAATATTTTTTTAAAGATGTTTTTTTTCATTTAATCTGATATTACAATATATATAATTATGACAATTAAATCATCCAAAGAACTTGTAAATGATGCATTAAAAGAAATCAAAACGATTTCTCACACCGAGGCTTCAAAATTACATAAAGATGGTAGTTGCAATTTGATTGATATAAGGGATGTAAGAGAGCTTGAAAAAGAGGGAAGAGTAGAAGGATCATTACACATACCAAGAGGAATGCTTGAATTTTGGATTGATCCAAACAGCGCATATTACAAACAAGGAAAAATCGATCCATCTAAAGAAATAGTTCTTTTTTGTGCAGGAGGCTTAAGATCTGCATTGGCAGCAAAATCACTTCAAGATATGGGTTTTAAAAATGTATCTCATGTTGATGGAGGTTTCAGTGCTATTAAAGATGGTGACTTTGAAATTAGCTAGAAGATTCCTCTATAGCATAATCTAATCTGTCCTGACCCCAAAATATTTTATCATTACAAATAAATGTTGGTGCCCCGAAGATTTTCTTATCGAAAGCATCTTGTGTTAGTTTGATCAATTTTTCTTTTGTCTCTTTTTGACTAATGCTGTTTAAAAAATTATCTACATCTATTTGAAGATCTTTCAGTTTTTCTTTAAAATTCTCATCATCAGAGAGATTTATATTGTCTCTCCAATATGCATCAAAAAAACAATCGATATACTTATCTGACATATCTTTATTCGTAACTAACGATCCTCTCATTAGATTAAGTGAGCTTATTGGAAAATAATCATTAAATTTGAAATCGATTTTGAGTTTTTTTGAAACCATTTCACAGTCTCGTCTCATAAATTCATTTTTATTTTTTATAAATGCATTTGCTGTAATTCCAGCCAACTTATGCAATCCTCCTAAAAGCATAGGACAATAAATAAATTTTATAGAATTTTTTTTTTGAATTTCTCTGATTTTTTTATGTGCTATATAAGTGTAGGGGCTTGAAAAATCGTAATAAAATTGAATAGATTTAGTCATACAATGACATTCTTCTTGCGAAAAAAATCCTGATTAACCAATAAATAAATAATCCAAGAGGTCCTATAAAATAAGTAATTAGCAAAGGAAAAAAAGTTAAAAATTTTGAAATTGAGAGCTTAATACTATCAGACACAATCCATGCTCCACAAAATAAGTTTACTGCTAAAAAATGACACCAAAACATTATTAAAAAACCATTTTCTGAAAAAAGATCTGATAAGTTTTCAAGGCTTAAATAAAGTGTAAAATTATTTTGAAAATTGAAATCTGATATAAAAAAATAGTATAACAGATAAACATAAACGAAAGAGAAGATCATAAAGGGAAAAATTGATCTAACTAAATATTTACTCATAAATGAATGAGGAAAAAAAAATAGAATAATCCAAAAGGGTAGAACACCTAAATTCAACCAAAGATAGATCATTTCAATTGTAAAGAAATTATTAATTTGTTCAATCATTTGAGGTTATAATATAATAAAAATTATAATGATTCCCTTAAAAAATAAAAAAAAAAATTTAGAATTTACTGTATCTGAGATACGAGATTTTTCCTTAAAATACATTGAAAAATATGCTCCGTCTAAACAACAACTTAGAACGTATTTATTGAAGAAATATTTAAAGTCTGGTTCCACAAACATGAAAAAGGGCAATTATCAAAACCTGATAGACATTGTATTGTCAGATTTGGAACAATCCAAGTTTATTAATGATAAGTTTTATTCTGAGAGCAAAGCGAAAAATTTAATTCAAAGAGGTAGCTCAATTAACAAAATTAGAAGCTACCTGATGTCAAAAGGAATTAATGATAAATTTGTTAGGGAAACTTTAGACAAAATTAAAGAAAATAATGATGACCAAGATTTTTTTTCTGCAATAAAACTTTGTAAAAAGAAAAAAATTGGCCCACATAGATCAGAAGATAATAGGCCTATTTTTTTTAAAAAGGATATTGGCATATTGGCTAGAAATGGGTTTAGTTTTGAAACTTCAAAAAGAATAATGGATTTATCAAAAGATGAATATGAGAAAATTATTCGTCTTTTGTAGTTTTCTCGTTTTTTTTATTCAAATAATAATCTATCTTGGATTTGATATAGTTTTTTACTACTACGAAAACTATCAAGCCAAAAATAGAAACTGATACTATAATAATTAATATAATTCTTAATTGTTCATCCATTATTTAATCTTGCACTTCTCAAAATTATACCTGGATTTTTAAAATCCTTTTTTCCATAATAAATTTTTTCTCCATTCATGTCAGTAATGGAGCCACCAGAATTACTTAAAATTGCATCTCCTGCTGCAATGTCCCACTCAGATGCTCTTGGTTCAGCCACATAAAGATCAAATTCACCTGCTGCAATGACACAAAACTTAAGAGAACTTTTCATTTTTGTATAACTGGCTACTTTAAATTTGTCGTGAATATCTTTGATTTCTTTTTTAAGTTTATCTGAATAACTTACAGCCTTAATATTTTCTTTGTCTTTGGTATTTATTTTAGAGTTTAATAACTGAGCTTTGTTATTAATTATCTCAAATGATTTCCCGTTACCATATGTGTAAAATAATCTATTTTTTGCTGGAGCACTGATAATACCTATCCCAGGAACTTTATTAATAATAAGGGCAGCATTTAAAGTAAATTCGTCTTTATCATTAATGTAATCATAAGTACCATCTATTGGATCGATCAGCCAAAAAGTTGAGAGATTATCTAGATTTTTATTTGCGGAATTTTCCTCAGAAATTATAAGAATATCTGGTGTTAATTTGCTAATTTTATCTATCAATAACTTATTAACCTCAAGATCACCATTTGTAACCGGGGTATTATCCTCCTTAATAGTTTCTTTAAGACCTTCCTTTCTTAATGACAAAGATAATTCACTTGCTGTTTGGAAAGTACCAATTAAATCTAGTGCAATTTTTTTTTTATCTTCTAAATTCATTTTTTATCAAATCTTAATTAATTCAATTAAATTAGCGTTGATTACTTTTTTACCAACATTTTCAAAATTTACAGTAACTTTTTCTTTTATAATTGATTGTACTTGGCCGATTCCCCAATCTTTATTTTTAGGATTAATCACTTTGTCACCTGGTTCATAATCTAAAATCATTTAATTTAGTTTTTTAAATAAAAATAGTATAATTTTAAAGTTTATGAAAAACAATTTAAACTCAATAGGAATTGACAAAAAGACAAAAGATACAGTCGTAGTTGTTGCAATGTCAGGAGGAGTAGACTCTTCAACAGTTGCTGGATTGATGAAAAAAGAAGGTTACAAAGTTATTGGTATTACACTTAAACTGTACGACGATACCAAACAAGTCTCCCAATCGAAACAATGTTGCGCTGGACAAGATATATTAGATGCAAAAAGAGTAGCCCATAAATTGGATATCGATCATAAAATTTTATATTACCAAAATAAATTTAAAGAGGGAGTTATTGATAATTTTGTTGAGAGCTACTTAAAAGGTGAAACTCCAATACCGTGTGTTCAGTGTAATCAAACAGTAAAATTCAAAGATCTTTTTATGGAAGCAAAAGATTTAAAAGCAGATGCCTTGATAACTGGTCATTATGTAAGATCGATATTTGATGGAAAAAAAAATGAAATGTATCGTGCAGAGGATCATAATAGGGATCAAAGCTATTTTCTATTTAATACAAAGAGGGATCAGCTTAATTTTCTAAGATTTCCTTTAGGAAACTTACTGAAAGATGAGACAAGAGAAATTGCAAAAAAACTTGATTTAAATGTAGCAGATAAACCAGATAGTCAGGATATTTGTTTTGTTCCTAATGGTGACTATTCATCTGTAATTAAAAAATTTGAACCTAAAGCGTTTGTAAAAGGAAATATCAAAAACATTGAGGGAAAGGTAATTGGGGTTCATGATGGAATAGTAAATTTTACAATCGGACAAAGAAGAGGCATTAAGGTTTCCGATAAAGATCCATTGTATGTTATAGAAATTGATCCAAAGAGGAATGAAATAATTGTTGGGCCAAAAAAATACTTAGCAAAAAGAATTATTAATTTAGATAATCTTAATATTTTATGTGATGGTAGCGAATTAAATGAAAAAGTTTACGTAAAGATAAGATCAACAGGTAAGTTAATTCCTTCAAAAGTTGAGGTATCAGATTCAAAAGCAAAAGTAAATTTAATGGAGGATGAATTTGGTGTTTCACCAGGTCAAGCATGTGTTTTTTATCAAAAAAATAAAAATGGTTATAAAGTTTTAGGTGGAGGTTGGATAAAAAACTAATTACCCTTTTTTTTCCATAATAAAAAAGTAAATATATAAAATGTAATTACTCCCAAAAAATAATCCCATTCCAACGCGTGTTTAAGGTGTTTATTACCTGGCATACTTACCAAAGGTAAGGCAAGGATACCTACAAAAATTAAAATTGATACTAAAACAGCCTTACATTTTAGATATGTTTCATTAATAAATGATTTAAGTTTTGACTTGATAGAGTAAAAAATTAAAACAAAATAAGTTTGGGCGGCTATCTCAAATATTATGAATGCCAACATTATTACTCGTCTAAAAAGTTTATACGCGTCAATATCAAACTTTATGCCTAAAAAAATTGAATGGATTACAAGACAAATTGCGGATCCAATTCCAAAGAAAAGCATTTTTTTTAAGTGTTTATGATTTCCATGAATGTTTAATATAATTTGTTTATTAAAGATCCAATATTTAATTAATAAATACGCAGTTAAAAACATAGCAGGCTTAAAAACTAAATAAGTTGGAAAGTACCTTGCTGTTCTACTAATAGAAGCCCCACCATCTATGTAGGGAAATGTGAAATGTATTATATTTTCTTTATTAGGAAAAAGTTCGTGAAATTGAGTAATTAAAATTAAACAAGTATTTGTAGCAACAAATGGAACTATAAAAATCCAAATACTTAAGGACTTGACCCTTTTAATATTATCCATTTTGAGCAGAATTATTTCTTTTTATTTTTTTTTCTAGCTCTTCTTTTTTTTGAGCCCATTTTTCTTCGGCCTCTGTGTTTCTTTGGATAACCCATTATTATCTCCTATTTATTATTTTATTGACTTATATAAGGGATATAGCATTGTCCCCATAAGTATTCAATTTTTTTATGAGCTATTCTTTTAAAACATTTTTAAAACACACTGCAAAAGATTTTCATAATCAGTCCGTGAATCCTCCCGTAGTTAGGGCATCAACTATTATTTTTAAATCCATGCAAGATATAAGAAAAACTCAAAAGAAGAATATAAAAGACCCAACCGGAGGACACTATGACTATGGAAGACAAGGAACATCAACGACACACACACTTTCAAAAATTTTAACAAAACTAGAAGAGTCTTATCATGTTTTTCTAACACCAACTGGTTTTGGCTCTGTTTTTTTAGCAATATTCAGTGTTGTAAGACCTGGGGATGAAATAATAGTTGCTGACCCTGTTTACAGTCCTACACGATTGTTAACTAAAGATTATTTAAAAGAATTTAATATAAATACGAAATTTTATAATCCTCATGATCTAAATACGATCAAAAAAAATATAAGTAAAAAAACAAAACTTATATTTGTTGAGTGTCCTGGTAGTAATTCCTTTGAGTTTCAAGACCTATCAAAAATAATTTCTATAGCAAAAAGAAATAAGATTTTTACAGCAATTGATAATACGTGGGGAACACCATATTTTCTTAAGCCAATAAAGTTAGGTTTCGACATGTCCATTGTCTCAGCTACCAAATATTATTCTGGACACTCTGATGTAATGGGTGGCAGTTTAGCAGTAAACAAAAAAGTATTCAAAAAGGTCCAATTAGCTGAAAAAATTACAGGACTTAGAATGGGGCCCGACGATGCTTATTTAGTAACTAGAGGTTTAAGAACTCTAGATGTGAGATTGGATAGGCATCAATTGAATGCTATGAAAGTTGCAAGTTTCTTGTCTAAGCACAAAAAAATTAAACTTTTATATCCATTTAAAAAAGGTTCCTTAAACTACAGCCTTTGGAAAAAATATTATAAAGGAGCATCTGGTTTAATGGGTTTAAGAATTAAATCATCAAAAAAAAAATGTTATAAAGTTTGTTAATTCTCTAAAATTATTTGGATATGGATATAGTTGGGGAGGTTTTGAAAGTTTGGCATTACATCAAGAAATTAAAGAACAAGGCGATAGATCTTACTTAAATTTATCAAAAGATGAGCATATAGTAAGATTGCACATCGGATTAGAGGATCCAAAAGATTTGATTGAAGATTTAAGAAGATCTCTTAAATTCATCAAATGAGTTCAGAAAAATTTATTCAAAATAAACTAGCTCTGACGACATTGATTTGCGCGTGTGTAGTAGTTTTAATGTCTTTGAGTGTAAGACAAGTTTTTGGAATGTTTTTCATTGACTTTAATAATGATTTAGGAATTTCAAATACTGAATTTGGTTTAGCTATAGGTATCCAAATGCTAGGTTGGGGACTATCTGGTCCAATTTTTGGAGTTCTCGCAGACAAATATGGAGGCCACAAATCAATTATCCTTGCATTTCTTTTTTACATCCTTGGAGTTTATTTTTTATATGCAGGCCCTAATACTGGGATTTACTTTCAAATCAGTTTAGGAGTTTTAATTGGTATTGGTTGTGGAGGTACAGCAATTAGTATCCCAATGTCAATTGTTGGTAAACACTTTCCATTATCTAATAGAACAATTGCAATGAGCATGGTTACAGCTGTAGGTTCTTTTGGTTATTTCCTTTCACCGCTTTTTACAAATTATTCCTTACAAAGTAATGGATGGGTAAATACCCTTTTTTATTTTATGATATTTTTATCTATAGGATTAATATTCGCTTATTTTGTTAGATCACCACAGCTAGATAAAACGAATGATGCTCACAATGATCAAGGATCTTTAGATGCTCTAAAAGAAGCATTTAGAAACAAAAGTTATGTTTTGCTGGTTTCGGGATTCTTTGTATGTGGTTTTCATATTACTTTAGTTGGAACACATGTGCCTAAATATGTAGCAGACAGAGGTCTAGATGATTGGACTGCAGCGATGATTTTATCTCTTATAGGTTTTTTTAATATCATAGGTTCTTTGTTAAGTGGCTATTTATCTACAAAGATGAGCAAAAAAATTATCTTAAGCTCTATTTATTTCTTAAGAGGTGTCTCAATTTGTTTTTTTATTTTCCTACCACCAAGTACTATTTCATCAATAATATTTGGTGCTAGCTTTGGTTTTTTATGGTTATCCACTGTTCCAGCTACGAGTGGGATTGTGGCTCATATTTTTGGGACTAAGTATCTTGGCCTTTTATATGGTTTAGTTTTTTTAAGTCATCAATTTGGATCTTTTTTTGGAGCATATCTTGGCGGACTTTTCTATGACATATATGGTTCTTATAACTATGCGTGGTATTTAGCAATTGCATTATCTATTTTTGCAGGCTTAATACACTTACCAATTAAAGAGCAAGCAATTGATAGATTACAAAAAGCATAAATCGAATTTTAGTCCTTATCTGGAGAAATTATATCAATCAGATAAACCCATGGTCATCTATAAATATAAAGATGGATATAAAATATTTACAGATTTTTCAAAGAGGATAGTACTTAACAACTCAAACATAGAAAATTTTTTAAACAATATAACAAAAAAAAAATTTAGTAGGGAACAAGACCTTTATATAGGTTTTTTTGGCTATGAAATATTATGTAACTTGCTAAATATTAGAATTAAAAATCAAAAAAAGAATGGATTTTATAAGGGTCTTTTCTATAAACCAGAAACTATAATTACTTTATCAAAAAAAATTAAAATATCTTCAACACTAAAGAAACAGAGTTTTAATTACCACTTTAATCAAACCAAAATATTAAAACCATTTAAAGTCAATATTAACTATGAAAAGTATAAAAGAATCTTCAATCTTTTTTCAAAAAAAATCAGAGCAGGTGAGACCTATCAAATAAAAATTTGCACAAAGTATAAAAATGAATCTGAGATAGATCCGGTCAGTTTTTTTTGGAAATTAATGAAGGCAAACTCCTCTCCCGAGGCCTTTATGATTAGAGACAAGAATTACTCTATTGTTAGTTGCTCTCCTGAAACTTTAATAGAAAAAAAGGGATTAAAGGTAACAACGAAACCAATAGCCGGAACACTTAAAAAAAATCAAAAATTAAATAAATCTAAAGCTCTCAATTTCTTTAAGAACAATAATAAAGAGACAAAAGAACATAATATGATTGTAGATATGGAGAGAAACGACTTATCAAAAATTTGTAAACCAGGAAGTGTAGTAATCAAAAGAAAAAAATATGTAGAGGAATATAAACATTTGTATCACTACGTATCTACAATAGAGGGTAGATTAAAAAACAATATCAATCTTAAAAACATTATTAAATCGATGATGCCCGGTGGGTCTGTTATAGGTTGTCCAAAAATAAGAACACTCCAACTATTAAATAGTCAAGAAAAAGAGGGACGAAATATTTTTACAGGAAGTTTCGGATTTATTAAGTTTAATATGGATATGCGGTTTAACATAATAATAAGATCAATTCTAAATTTCAAAAATATTTCAGAGATATCAGCAGCCTCAGGTGTTGTATTAGATAGTTCATCAAAAAAAGAATTTAGTGAAAATTACATAAAAGCAAAATCATTATTGGAGTTATTTAAGTGATATATATTATTGACCATCAAGATTCGTTTACATGGAATGTGGTTCATCAATTTTCTCAATTTGATAAAGTTCATTGTTCCGATTATTTTGATATAAATAAAAAATTATTGAATAAATCAGATGTAATAGTTTTTTCTCCGGGCCCTGGTTCTCCAAAAGATTATCCAGAGACTTCAAAAATTTACAATAAATACAAGGGTAAAAAAAAAATGATTGGTATATGTTTAGGATTTCAGTTGATATTATACAACGAAGGTGGAAAAATTAGACAACAAAATAAAATTTATCATGGTTATCAATCAAAAATTAAAGTCAATGGAAAAAGCAAAATTTTTAAAAAAAATAAAGTATTTAATATTGGAAGATATCATTCGCTAAAGTTACATGAGCCGTATTTTTCAAAAAATCTCAATATCACAATGCGTTGTACAAAAACTAAAACAGCGATGGCTTTTGAGGATAATCTAAATAAAATTTATGGTTTTCAATTTCATCCTGACTCGTTCTTAACTGAAAATGGCAATTTTTTTATTAAAAAAATCTTATCAAGCAAATAATCAAAAAGAAATAGGATTCAAAGATTTATGGGGATCTTACGGAGTCTTTACTACTATAAGACTTTTTGGAAAACCTGGTAAGCTTATTTTATTAAAAAGTCACATTAAGGGATTAATTAAATCTCTTAAAAAATATAAAATTTATTCAAAAAATATTGAGACAAATATTAAACATTTAATCAATTCAAGCATTAATAAAAATATTAATTACGACCACTTATTTCGAATTGCTCTAACAAAAAAATTTATATCAATTTCTATTCGAAAAAGACTTAAACCAAAAAAGAATTTTGAACTTAAACTGATAAACTATAGAAGAATTGATCCTGAAACAAAAAATCTTTATTATAAGAAGATTTTAAAAGAATTGAATAAGTATGACCCAAGTAAAATTGATATAGCTTTGGTCTATAAAGGAAAAATTTTAGAAACTTGTACTTCAAATATTTTATTTTTCAAAAATAGAGAGTTTTTTTCACCAAAAAATAATTGCTATATTGGAAATACAATTAACTATTTAAAAAGTAAGATTAAAATTTCATTTAAAGATATTAATTATAAAGATTTAAAAAAATTTGATGAAATAATGTTAATAGGCTCGGGAAAAGGTGTGACACCTGTCAAGTATATCAAACAAATGAATTGGAAGAGTAAAAATAACTTTGGATATAAAAAAGTGAACAAATATTTGAATTTTTAATCATTATGAACGATCCAAATAATCCTTGTATATTCTGTAAGATTAATCAGAAAGAATTAATATTTGAAAATGATTATGCATATGCTTCTTCTGACAGTTATCCTGTTTCACAGTTACACTCATTAGTTGTTCCAAAGAGGTGTATCGAAAATTATTTTGAATTGGATGAAAAAGAAATCCTAGCTTGTAATGATCTTATTAAAAAATTAAAAAAAAAAATAATGTCAGAAGATAAATCAGTTGAGGGTTTTAATATCGGAACAAATGCTGGAAAGGTTGCTGGCCAATCAATATTTCATTGTCATATACATGTGATTCCAAGAAGGAAAGGGGACGTGGATAATCCACAAGGTGGTGTAAGAAGCGTTATACCTTCAAAGCAACATTATACTCGAAAAATTAAAAAATAATGTTCTTATTGGGCGAATAGTGCGCTTTAATCACTGTTGAACTATTTTTTTAAGTATACTAGTAATAATAAAATTTTTATAAAAATATGCTTACAACCAATCCATTTGCAATTTTAGCTGAAACAATTCCAATGATAGCAATTCAATCTTTTGTAATCATTATGGTCGGCTTAGTTATTTTAGGCACGGTATTGGATATGATACATAAAAAAAATGTTAAATATTTTTTCAATAATGCAAAAAAAGCAAAAAAATCGGCCAAAAGAGAGTTGAGAACAGGTGAAAGGTTGGCGGTTATTGGTAAAACAATAATTCATGATATCGGAACTACAGCAGAGCTAGGTTGGGGCAAAAGAAGAATTGCACATGTTTTAGGAATGTATGGAACAATCCTTTTTTGGATTGGTTCTGCTGCAATGATATTTTTTTATACAGATTCTCAAACTCCAAACGTTTGGCCAATTCTTTGGCATGTCGGAGCAATAATGACTTGTTTGGGTGGATACTGGTTTTGGCTTTTTTTAAGAGTAGATGTTGCAGCTGAAGCAAATTCGGTATTTAGAATAATTACTGCAGACTTATTTGTTTTAGCACTCTTAGCTTCTGCTACTTTTGGTTTAATTTGGTCTTACTTACAGTTTAATCAAATGGTTGGATGGGACACTTTATTTCTAGTGCTTTTTGGGGTTTCAAATATAGTTTTATTTGGAGGCGTTTACTGGTCTAAGTTCGCTCACATGTTTTATAAACCTGGAGCAGCGATACAAAAAAATTTAGCTGAAGCTGATGGTTCAAGAGATAATCTTCCCCCACCAGCAGATGCGCCAGAACAGTTTGGGCTTGGCATAAAAAGAGAAGAGCCAAAACACTATTAATATGTTAGAATTTAAAAAGGAGATAAAATAAATGTCAACATTTGTATACATGACTAGGTGCGATGGTTGTGGCCACTGTGTAGATATCTGTCCTTCAGATATCATGCATATAGATAAAAATATTAGAAGAGCAAAAAACATTGAACCAAATTTTTGTTGGGAATGTTATTCTTGTGTTAAAGCGTGTCCTAATCATGCGATAGATGTAAGAGGCTATGCTGACTTTGCCCCGATGGGTCACAGTGTAAGAGTAAGAAGAGAAGAAGAAAAAGGAACGATTTCTTGGAAAATAAAATTCAGAAATGGAACAGAAAAAGATTTTGTATCTCCGATAACAACAAAGCCTTGGGGAAAATTCATTCCAAAACTTGCTGATGGCGATAAACCTAATCAAGGAGAAATTAATTCTCAAATACTTTATAACGAACCTCACGGTTTAAATACTGATAAAGATCTTCCAACTTTAGATAAGAACTCCTTTAAAAAAGGAGTTTATTATTAATGCCTAAAAATAAAACTGTCTTTGAAGATTGTGATGTACTAGTTGTTGGCGGTGGTATGGCTGGAACTGGTGCTACGTTTGAAGCTAGACATTGGGGAAGAAATTTAAAAATCATTTGTGTTGAAAAAGCAAATATTGATAGAAGTGGTGCAGTAGCTCAAGGACTTTATGCAATTAACTGTTACATGGGTATGCAGTGGGGAGAAAACCAGCCCGAAGATCATGTAAGATACGCTAGAAATGATTTAATGGGATTAGTTAGAGAAGATTTAGGTTATGACATGGCAAGACACGTTGACTCAACTGTTCATATGTTTGATGAATGGGGATTGCCTATGATGAAGAATAAAGAGACAGGCAGATACCAAAGAGAAGGTAAGTGGCAAATAATGATTCACGGTGAAAGTTATAAGCCGATCGTTGCTGAAGCTGCAAAAAAGTCAGCTGATAAAATTTACAATAGAATAATGATAACTCATCTTCTTAAAGATGAAGAAAATGAAAATAGAGTTGCTGGAGCGGTTGGTTTTAATATGAGAACTGGTGATTATCATGTATTCAAAGCTAAAGCAGTAATTATAGCTGCAGGAGGGGCATCACATATATTTAAACCCAGAGCAGTTGGTGAAGGTATGGGAAGAACTTGGTATGCACCATGGAGTAACGGCTCTGCTTACGCATTACCAATAGCAGCTGGTGCTAAGATGACACAAATGGAAAATAGAATTGTGCTTTGCAGATTTAAAGATGGTTATGGTCCGGTTGGTGCTTATTTTTTACATTTAAAAACATATACGCAGAATGCTAACGGTGAAAATTATGAAAAAAAATGGTACGATGCCACAAAAAAACTTGTTGGTGAATATATAGATCATCATCCAACTCCAACTTGTTTAAGAAATCATGCATTCATTCAAGAAGTAGCAGCAGGTGGTGGACCAATCCACATGGTAACTAAAGAAGCGTTTCAAGATCCTCATTTAGAAACTGTTGGATGGGAAAACTTTTTGGGTATGACAGTGGGTCAAGCTGTAGTTTGGGCATCACAAAACATAGATCCAAAGTATACTAATCCAGAATTAACAACTTCAGAGCCTTATGTGATGGGTTCACACGCAACATGTTCAGGAGCATGGGTAAGTGGTCCAGAGGACATTGCACCAGATGATTATTTTTGGGGATATAACAGAATGATGTCTGTAGATGGGTTATTTGGAGCAGGTGACACTGTTGGAGGAAGTGCTCACAAATTTTCATCAGGCTCTTTCACTGAAGGAAGATTGGCCGCGAAAGCTGCTGTTAAATACATTGAGGACAAAAAAGCCAATAACATTAAAGTGAGTGAGAAACAATATAGCGATTTAAAAGAGGTAATCTATAAACCTTTAGAAAATTATACAGTTGGAAGAAATGAAATAACTGGAGGTACAGTTTCACCAAGTTATATTTCACCTATACAAGGCCTACAAAGACTTCAAAAAATCATGGATGAATATTGTGGTGGTATCACTAACAACTATATGACAAATGATAACCTTCTTAAAAAAGGTTTAGAATTATTAGATTGGCTTCAAGAGGACCTAGAAAATGTCGGGGCCGAGGATTATCACCAGTTGATGAGAGCCTGGGAGTTGAAACATAGGGCTTTAACATCTCAATGTGTTACTGAACATACTTTATTTAGAGAGGAAACTCGTTGGCCAGGATACTATTATAGAGGCGATCATATGAAATTAGATGATGAAAATTGGCATTGTTTGACAGTATCAAGAAGAGATCCTGAAACAGGTAAGTTCACAATGGAAAAAAAACCTGTTTATCACATAGTAGACGATAAAGAGAAAAAAAAGGCATCTTAAAAGGACTTCAAAAATATGAGCTTCACATCAAAGACTGATGATGAAATTATAAAATTGGCTAATCCAATATGGTCAAATCTTATTAAGTCCTCAAATATGAAAGATTATGGAGGTTTTACCAGGGATTTTTCTTCACAAATGCTCTATGGAGCAAATGAGGTTGAGCTAGGTAAGCAATGGGCTAGCAATAAATTGATCTCAAGTTTGACCGATAATTTCCAAGCTTTTGGTTGTTTAAGACGAGGGATGCACGTAACGGTATTGTTTAAACAGACAAGCACTACAGAAGAGGGTGAGTTCTTAGGAAGACTTGTTCTTGGAGAAGAGGGCGGTGCTGTGAAGGTATTTGGAGCAACTATTTTTTAAAAAATTCTTGCAAAGATCCTTATTAAGGTGTACTTGGTGAGTATGCTTGAATATTTCCAAAAACACACAAACTCTTTCAAGCACATATTTAACTTAAAAATTATATCAAATTTAAATACTAAAATTGCTCTTTATATAGGTTTAGCAGCATACTGGGTAGTAATGTTATCTAGTACTTTTTTTGGATTCTAAATATCAAACAGTTGACTTTAATAATTTTGAGGAATAATTAATCCTAATGGAGTTCTTTCTTCCTATTGCAGAAGTAAATGTAAGCTTACCTTTTATCTTTTTTTTAAGTTTAGTTGTTGGAATTTTATCAGGTTTATTTGGTGTTGGTGGTGGTTTTTTGATGACCCCTTTCTTAATTTTTTTAGGAATTCCACCAGCTTATGCAGTGCCAAACGAGGCTAATAATATTTTAGGTACATCTATATCAGGATCTACAACACATTATTTAAAAGGTACTCTCGATTATAAAATGGGTTTAATGATTGTAGTTGGTGGTGCAATGGGAACCATTTTAGGTATTTTAACTTTTACTTACTTTCAAGATATTGGAAAAATTAATATCGTTATTTCATTAGCATATATGTACATACTAGCTATCATCGGGACTATGATGCTGGTTCAAGGTGTTACAGAAATCGATAGAGCTAGAAAAAAAATTATTGTTAAAAAAAAATTACACGATCATAATTGGTTACAAGGTTTGCCTTTTAGAATGAGGTTTAAAAAATCTAAACTTTATGAAAGTGCTTTTACTCCAATTATCATGGGATTTATTGTGGGTTATATAGCAGCTATACTTGGTGTTGGTGGAGCTTTTATACTTGTTCCTGCGATGATTTATATTATAGGAATGCCCACTAAATTAATTCCTGGAACTTCTTTATTTGTAACAATATTTATAAGTGCAATAGTTACTATCCTGCATGCATTTAACTACGGAACAATCGACTTAATATTAGTTACAGTTTTAATTTTAGGCTCTATACTTGGAGTTCAAATAGGCCAAAAGATTGGTGAAAAAGTTGATAGCTCTCAGTTTAAAACTATTTTAGCAATGCTTTTGTTATTAGTTGGGATAGCAATAGCGTACGATACTTTCTTTGTAGAAGAGGTAATTAAAGAGACATCAAATAACGGATCTAAAACATTAGGACCAATCTCTCAATTTGTAAGAGACTTATCCAAAAATGTTCCAGTTCTTTATGGATTGTTCTCAATTGTTTTAGCCCTTGTATTGGGTGTTGGTGCGGCAATTTTGAGAAGGTTTTTATCAAATCTTAAAAAGAAGTTTGTATACACAGCTCCACCTGGTTCACAAAAGTAGTTTATTTTTTTAAAATTTATTATAAAGTTTAGTTAAATGAAAAAGTTATTTCTTTTACTATTAATTATATTCCCAATTAATTTTGCTGTAGCTGAAAAACAAACAACATTTAATAATGATGTTTTTAACAAAGCTCAATCAGATGGAAAGACTGTAGTTGTAAGTTCATGGATTAAATATTGCACATCATGTGCGAGTCAAATGAAGGCATTGAAAGATGTTGAAAAAGATTTTGATAATTTAATTTATCTTACATTTGATGTTACAAATAGGGAAATTGCCAAACAATTGAATATTCAATTCCAAACTACGCTTGTAATTTATAAAAACAATAAAGAAGTCTATCGAAGTTTGGGTGAGTTAACCAAAGATAAAATTTATAAAGCTATAAATTCTGTAATTTAATTAGGCACTTCTGTACAACTTAGTCATGACGAACTCTTTATGGCCTAGTGCTTCAGCACAGGTTAGTCTTCCATTTGCAACTTTAATAGTAGATTTAATTAATTCATCACCAGCTTGATCAAGATTCATTTCTCTTGATAGTATTTTTGAAACATCTACATCAATATGTTCACTCATAGTTTTTGCTGTTAATGGATTAGCTGTAAGCTTTATTACTGGCTCAATAGGATTTCCGATTATGTTTCCTTGACCAGTTGGGAATAAATGAATGTTAAAACCTCCGGCAGCTTGAAGAGTAACACACTCAGCAGCAGCTGATGATGTGTCCATAAAATATAATCCTTTTCCTTTAGTAGGTTCTTCAGCTGGTTCTAATACATCTATAAATTTTCTTGAGCCTATTTTTTGAAAATTTCCAAAAGCCTTTTCTTCAATTGTTGTGAGACCCCCAGCAATATTTCCAGCTGTTGGTTGACTTTCTGATAAATCATTTGTTGCTTCTTTTAATATAAAGTCATTGTATGAACTCCAAGTTTTCATAAATTTATCTTGAGCTTCTTTTGTTTTACCTCTTTTTGCACATACCGTTTCAGCCCCTGTAAGTTCTGATGTCTCACCAAAACACAAATGAACTCCTAACGGTTCAAGTTTATCCATTAAATTTCCTACAGTCGGGTTTGAAGCAAGCCCTGAAGTTGTATCTGACTCTCCACATTTTACTGATATCCACAAATCACTTATGGGACATTCCTCTCTTTGTTTTTCAGAAGCCCACATTGAAAATTCTTGAGCTTTTTTTGAAACTTTTGCAATCGTATCGATATCTCCAACACCTTCTATACTAAAACCTTCTACTGGTTTTCCAGTTTTAGCAATTGCATCAACAATTCTTTTGGTCCATTTAGGTTCAATGCCAATTACAATTACTGCAGCTACATTTGGATTTCTTCCTGTTCCAATCATTGTCCTAAAATGAAGCTCCAAGTCTGCTCCAAATTGTAATCTTCCGTAAGAATGCGGAAGTGCAATTGTCCCTTTAATATTATTAGCTACTGCTTCAGCACATGCATTTGAAATGTCATCTACCGGAAGAATAATTACATGATTTCTTGTTCCGGCTCTGCCATTTTCTCTTTTAAAACCTAAAAAACTTTTTGGAATTTGCATATTACCACTTTTTTGTTTTTACGTTATGAACGTGAACGTGGTCGCCTTTTTTTATAGACTTAATTACTTTACCTATATCATGTCCATACTTAATTATAGTGTCACCCTCCTTAAGATCTTCTAATGCTATTTTGTGACCTAGGGGTATTTCTGCCTCAGATTTTACTTTAGATGAGGAGTCGTCTTCCATTATCCAACATCCACAGTCTTGGCCCTTTGATACTTTTTCTATAACAATTACGCCAACATTGTCTTTTTTATCATGAATAATTATATCTGTTTTAGCCATTGTGACGATTTCTTAGTAGAAACTTGCTAAGAATTTATATATTAATCATGCGATTGCAAACAAAATTGTAAAGAATTTTTATGACCAAAATGACCACAGAAGAAGCTTTTATCAAAGTACTTCAAATGCATGGAGTTGAACACGCATTTGGAATTATTGGTTCTGCTTTTATGCCGATTTCAGATTTATTTCCAAAA
Organism: uncultured Pelagibacteraceae bacterium; assembly: GCA_902588835.1. Taxonomy (GTDB): domain Bacteria; phylum Pseudomonadota; class Alphaproteobacteria; order Pelagibacterales; family Pelagibacteraceae; genus Pelagibacter. The sequence continues at coordinate 58,915 of CACIQQ010000008.1, forward strand.
GCTGGAATAACTTTTTGGGATGTTGCCCACGAAACTAATGGAGGATTAATAGCAGATGGTTACACTCGAGCAACTGGAAAAATGTCAATGGTTATCGCTCAAAATGGCCCGGGCATCACAGGTCTAGTTACACCTATTAAAACAGCTTATTGGAACCATACACCTTTATTACTCGTAACACCTCAAGCTGCAAACAAAACAATGGGTCAGGGTGGTTTTCAAGAAGTAGAACAAATGAATTTATTTAAAGACATGGTCTGTTATCAAGAGGAGGTAAGAGATCCCTCTAGAATGGCTGAAGTTTTAAATAGAGTAATTGAAAAAGCTTTCAGAGGATCTGCACCAGCACAAATAAATGTTCCTAGAGATTACTGGACACAAGTTATAGATATAGAGCTTCCTCCCATCGTAAGATTTGAAAGACAAGGTGGCGGAAAAGATGCAATTGAAAGAGCTTCAAGTTTATTATCAAAAGCAAAATTTCCTGTAATTCTATCAGGCGCAGGAGTTGTTATTGGTGGAGCGATAGAAGAATGCAAAAAATTAGCAGAGAAATTAGATGCACCAGTTTGTAATGGTTATCAACACAATGATAGTTTTCCTGGAAGCCATCCACTTGCTGTTGGACCTTTAGGTTACAATGGTTCAAAAGCAGCTATGGAACTTATTTCAAAGGCCGACGTTGTTTTAGCATTAGGAACAAGATTAAATCCCTTTTCTACTTTACCAGGTTATGGAATTGACTACTGGCCTAAAAATGCAACAATAATTCAAGTTGATATGAACCCAGATAGAATAGGTTTAACTAAAAAAGTTACAGTAGGAATATGTGGTGATGCTAAACAGGTTGCCCAACAAATTTTAGATAAACTTTCATCTGATGCTGGTAATTCGGGTCGAGATGAGAGGAAAAATTTAATTCACAAAACTAAATCTGCTTGGCTACAAACTTTAGCTGGACTAGATCATGAAGAAGATGATCCAGGAACAGTCTGGAATAAAGAAGCAAGAGAAAGAGATAAAGATAGAATGTCTCCAAGACAAGCATGGAGAGCGATACAGGACGCACTACCTAAAGATGCAATAATTTCGAGTGATATTGGAAACAATTGTGCAATCGGAAATGCT
>CACIQQ010000009.1 GCA_902588835.1 uncultured Pelagibacteraceae bacterium
AATTAATGAAATAGAAATTTTAAATCCGGACTTGGTAATTTGTAATTTAGACGAAAATACAAATTTCCACATGGAAATGACAATAGGTAATGGAAAAGGTTATGTTCCTGCAGAACTCAATAAACCAGATGAACCACCTTTAGGCCTTATACCTATCGATTCACTTTTTAGTCCAGTTAAAAAAGTATCTTATTCTGTGAGCACTGCTCGTGAAGGTAAAGCTTTGGATTATGACAAACTAACAATGGAAATAGAAACTAATGGTTCTATCTCAGCAGAAGATGCATTAGCTTACTCAGCTAGAATTTTTCAAGATCAATTAGGAATGTTTGTTAATTTTGATGAACCTCAAGAAGTTACGATAACTGAAAAACCAAGTGAACCAGAATTTAATAAAAACTTATTAAGAAAAGTTGACGAATTAGAGCTTTCTGTAAGGTCAATGAATTGTCTAAAAAATGATAATATTATTTATATTGGAGATTTGGTCCAAAAGTCAGAGGGTGAAATGTTAAGAACACCAAACTTTGGGAGAAAATCACTAAACGAGATTAAGGAAGTTTTAAACGGCATGTCACTTTATTTAGGTATGGAAATACCTAATTGGCCTCCTGATAACATAGCTGAATTATCTAAAAAATTAGAGGAAAGTATTTAATAATGAGACATAGATTAGGTTATAAAAAACTTAATAGAACATCTGAGCACAGAAAAGCGCTAATAAAAAATATGCTCAATAATTTAATTAAATATGAGCAAATAATTACCACCTTACCTAAAGCAAAAGTGCTGAAGCCACAAGCTGATAAAATTATAACTTTAGGGAAGAAAAAAAATCTGCAAAATACCAGAAGATTAGTATCTCAACTCCAGGACAAAACTAATGCAAACAAAGTTATAAAAACTTTATCAAAAAGATACGAAAAAAGATCTGGAGGATATACCAGAATTGTAAAAGCTGGATTTAGATATGGTGATAATGCACCATTAGCTGTAATAGAATTTGTAGATAGAGACGTTGAAGCAAAAAGAAAATTTAAGAAAAAGAAATCACAAGACAAACCTGTTAAGACAGAGGAAAAAAAATCAGCTACAGCATAATTAGATAATGAATAAGTCCTACATTATTAAGGAAATTTATTCAGGTATGCGTATTGATAGATGGATAAGAAATAACATAGCTTTTCTACCACAGTCATTAATCGAAAAATCTTTAAGAAAAGGTAAAATTAAAGTTAATATTAAAAAAGTTAATAGTTCCTATAAATTAAAAAAAGGAGATATAATTAAGTTTTTTAATTTTAATTTTGAAATTAATAAAAATAAGAAAACAAACAAAAAATTTTCACCATCTACTGAACTCTTAAAAATTCATGAGAACAGAATATTGGAAAATAATGATGACTTTATCGTAATAGACAAAAGTCCAGGTGTACCAGTTCAAGGCGGAACAAAATCAAAAAAGAATTTAATTGATATACTTGCATCTAGTGAATTTTTTAAGGATACAAAACCATTTCCAGTTCATAGATTAGATAAGGAAACATCTGGTATAATGATAATTGCTAAAAATCATAATTCAGCAAGATTATTAACAACCTTATTTAGACTAAGAAAAATTCATAAAACTTATTTAGCTGTATGTCACGGTCAGATAAGTAAAAAAAAGGGCGAATTAAAAAATGAACTTATAACATTTGAAAATGATAAAAAGAAAATTGAAAAAGCGATAACTTATTATAAAGTTCTATCTGATACAAATTCAACTTCATTTCTTGAGCTTAAACCGGTAACAGGAAGAAAGCACCAGTTAAGAAAACAGCTAGCTTTAATTGATAATCCAATTGTGGGAGATAAAAAATATATTTTATCAAATAAAAAAATTAAAAGTGATAAAGATCTTATGTTACATGCTTACTCATTGAAATTTTATATTAATAATAAAAAATTCTTTTATAAAGCAAATCCACCTTCTGCATTTAATAAGTATTTAGATAAAAAAAAACTTAATATTTTAAATTCTTAATAAGATTTACTCTTAGTCTATTAATTATTTTATCTTTTGAGACTTTTTTAAAATTATAAATCTTGGAAATACCTTTATCAGAAATGCCACATGGAACTATTTTTTTATAATTATACAAATTGTTGGATAGATTTAATGAAAATCCATGAAATGCAATCCATTTTTTTACACGAAAACCTATAGCTGCAATTTTTTTTTCTTCGTTTTTATCCAAAACCCAAATACCTATATTTTTTCTATCACTGAAAGAGCTTATCTTAAAATCTTTTAAAGTTTCAATAATAGAATTTTCAATTATTGTTATAAATTTTCTTATATCTTTTTTTCTTCTAGATATGTCTATTACAAAATAGCAAATCAATTGTCCCGGACCGTGCCATGTTATTTTTCCACCTCTATTAGTTTTAACTATTTTTACATTTTTATCTAAAACATCTTTTTGGTTAAAGTTCACTCCACATGTATAAACAGATTTGTGCTCTAAAAACCAAATTAATTCTTCATTTTTATTCTGAGAAACTTGATGAACCCTTTCATCGAGATATTCAATAGCTTCTTCATATTTTACTGGTTTTTTTGATATTTTGATCTCCATAAGAATTTAAAAATTGTATTATATTTAATTTGTATTAATAGTTCTAATAATTTTTATAGGATTTAAAATGAGCAATTTGAAAAAAAAAATCGATAAAAAAGTAAACTTTGAATTTAATAAAGAATATATCAAAGTAATTGAAGAAAAAATTCAGAAAAACGATGTAAATTTTATTATTAATTCTTTTAGAGAGATGCATCCTGCTGATGCAGCAGATATTATTGAGCATCTGAGTCAAAACGATAGAGAAAATCTTATTAAATTGAATAATTTTAAATTAGATCCAGAATTATTCGTTGAATTAAATGAAAACATTCAATCTGAAATTATAAAATTACTTTCTAACGCTTCTATAATATTTATTCTAAAAAACTTAGAGTCTGATGATGCTATTAAGATATTAGAAAATATTGAAGAAAAAAGCAAAAATGAAATTTTAAGTTCTTTACCACCTAAAGATAGATTTGCTTTATTAGAAAGTTTAAGTTATCCCGAAGATTCCGCTGCACGTATTATGCAGAGAGAATTTACAGCCATTCCAAGTAATTGGTCTGTCGGACAAACAATCGATTATTTGAGAGAAAATAAAGATCTTCCTGAACAATTTTTAGAAATTTATATTATCGATAATGAATTTAAACCTCTTGGAACTGTTCCTTCTTCAAAGGTTTTAAGAACACCTCGTGAAAGTAAAATGGTTGAAATTATGTTGGAGTCACAAGTTACTATCCCTGTTGATATGGACAGAGAGGAAGTTGGAAGACTTTTTGAAAATTACAATCTTAATTCAGCAGCTGTAATTGATAAAACAAAAAAATTAGTTGGTATGATTACTAGTGACGACATATTAACTGTTCTTAAAGAAGAGGCAGAGGAAGATACTTTAAGATTAGCTGGTGTTGGTGATGAAGAAATTACTGATGGAGTAATTAAAAAAACACAAAGACGATTTAATTGGCTATTACTAAATCTTTTTACAGCCTTTTTAGCAACTTGGGTTATAAGTAAATTTGGTGCAACTATTGAACAAATGGTTGCTCTAGCCTTTTTAATGCCAATAGTAGCTTCAATGGGTGGTAATGCTGGAATGCAAACGCTGGCTGTAACTATTCGTGGTATAGCCACTAATGATTTAACAAATAGCAACTTTTTAAAAATTGTTTTAAAAGAATTTAATATTGGAGTTCTAAATGGAATTATTTTTGCAATAATAAGTGCTTTAATAGTTCAACTTTGGTTTAAAGATTATGTTTTATCTATAATCATTTCTATTTCAATGATATTAAATATGATAGTTGCTGGCTTGTTTGGTATTTTAATTCCAGTGACACTAAAAAAACTTAATATTGACCCAGCTATAGCATCAAGTGTGTTTGTAACTACTGTAACTGATGTAATTGGTTTTTTGTCCTTTTTAGGTATTGGCGCATATTTCTTTTACGGCTAAAAATTATCAATTAATCTTACTTTCTTAATATAAAAACATACAAAGAGTTTCAAATTTTTTTTGTTAAAAATTGGACTAAGATTATTTTTGTTTCTCAATTCTAAATATTCAATTTTAATATTACTGTTGTTTTTAATATTTTGAAGTAAATAAGTTTTTTTTGTGTTTTTTTTTATATTTTTGAAAACATCAAATATCTTTTTTGTAAACTGTTGTGCTATTTTGATACTTTTGTTATCAAGTAATTTGTTTCTGGATGAGTAGGGTAGTGAACCATTCATTCTTATAGTTTTACATAACACAACCTTTGTTTTAAATCTTTTTTTTATGAAATTTTTGATCAAGAAATATTGTTGAAAATCTTTTTCTCCTAAAAAAATTTTTTTAACTTTAAGATCTTTTAAAAATTTATTTATAACAGCCAAAACTCCTTCAAAATGTCCTGGCCGATATTTACCGCATAATACCTTGTATTTTTTATTAATACTAATTTTTCTTGGAGTATTTCTTGAGTAGATTTCTTTTATGCTTGGTACCAGAACATAGTCTACTTTAAGCTTCTTCAATATCTTAATATCTTTATCTAATGTTCTTGGATAATTTTTATAATCAGTCTTTTGGTTAAATTGAGACGGATTAATGAATATACTTACTAGGGTTTTGTCACATGTTTTTTGGCAATTTTTCACTAAACTAATATGTCCTTTATGTAAACTGCCCATTGTTGGGACAAATCCTATGCTTGCCTTAAAATTAACTTCTTTGTTAAGTTTATTAATACTTTTAAAAATAATCATTTATGGTAATTGAGTTAGTATAAGATTTTATGATTAAACAAGCAATAATACCTTTGGCAGGTTTAGGCACAAGACTTTTACCTTTAACTAGCGTTTTTGCAAAAGAATTATTACCTATCAATGGAAAACCTGGAATACAATATATTTTGGACGAATGTATTGAAGCAGGAATTAAAGAAGTTGTGTTTATTATTTCAAAAAAAAAACAAATGATAAAAAATTATTTTTATAATGACAGTTTTTATAAGAAAATTATAAACAAAAAAAAGGATCCAAGAATTATAAAAGAATATAAGCAAATCTTGAAATATAAGAAAATGATTAAATTTGTATATCAAAATAAACCTCTTGGTACTGGCGATGCAGTTTTGAAGACAAAAAAATATATTAAAGATAAATTTTTTCTAATGCTTTTACCTGACGATTTAATAATAAAAAAGAATTGCTCTAAATCTATGATAAAAATTCATAGACGCTACAAATCTTCTGTTATGGCGAGTATGAATGTAAATAAAAAAACAGTTTCAAGATGGGGTATATTTAAATTAAACAAAAAGCTAGATAGGAATAATTATTTAATTAAAGATGTTGTTGAAAAACCATCTATTGCAAGCGCCCCATCAAACAAAGCAGTAATTGGAAGGTATATTTTACCTAACAAAATATTTTCTAAATTATCAAAGCAAAAACCAGGTAAAGGTGGAGAAATTCATATTACGGATGCAATTCAATCTTTGATTTATGATAACAATAAGTTTATTGCTCATAATTTTTCAGGCAAATACTTAGATTGTGGAAGTATGAATGGTTATATAAAATCTACTTTGGAGATAGCCAAATCATGAAGTTATGCATGATAGGAACTGGCTACGTAGGATTAGTTAGTGGTGTATGTTTTGCAGATTTAGGTAATGAAGTAATTTGTGTAGATAAAGATTTAAACAAGATTAATTCCCTTAAAAAAGGAAAAGTTCCAATTTACGAACCTGGGCTTTCAGAGTTAGTAATTAAAAATTTTAGAAATAAGAGATTAAATTTTTCAACAGATTTAAAAAAATCTGTAAAAGAATCGGACATAATTTTTATTTGTGTTGGAACACCTACAAAAAAAGGAGGAAGTTCAGCAGATTTAAGTCAAATCTATAATGTAACTAAGGAGATAAGTTCCTCAATTAATAGTTTCAAAATTATCATAACAAAATCAACAGTTCCTGTAACTACAGGTGATGAGATTGAAAAAATTTTATCTAGAAAAAATAGTAAAAAAAAATTTTCAGTAGTCTCTAATCCAGAATTTTTGAGAGAAGGTGAGGCAATAAGAGATTTTTCTTATCCTGATAGAGTGGTAATTGGGACGAATGATAAAAAAACTGGTAAAATTATGAAAAATCTTTATAGCCCACTTATTTCTAAAGGGGCTTCATATTTACAAACATCTAGAAGAGCAGCAGAATTAATCAAATACGCCTCTAACGCTTTCTTAGCTACCAAAATTACTTTCATTAATGAAATAGCAAATTTATGTGAAAAAACTGGGATTAATGTGGAAGATATATCTATAGGAATGGGTTTAGATAAAAGAATAGGTAGCCGATTTCTGAGAGCAGGCCCTGCCTATGGTGGATCTTGTTTTCCAAAAGACACAAAAGCAATCATTTCAACTGCTGACAAATTTAAAACAAACCTATCAGTGGTAAAATCTGTAATTAAATCGAATGAGAATAGATCTAAAATTTTATTAGATCGAATTTATCAAATGTTAAATAAAAAAGTAAAGAATAAAAAGATTACTTTTTTAGGTGTAACATTTAAAGCAAACACTGATGACATGAGAGACTCCTCAAGTCTCAAAATGATACCTTGGTTATCAAAAAAAGGAGCAATAATAAAATATTTTGATCCAACAGGTTACAAAAATGAATTTTCAAAACTAAAAAATGTGACTAACAAAACATCAATTAAAGATGCTGTCCAAAATTCAGATCTTGTTATCCTACACACAGAATGGAATGACTTTAAATCAATAAATTTTAAAAACTTAGCTAAAGGTAAAAAGTTTGTTATTTTTGATATGAGAAATTTGTATTCTTCTTCAAAAATGAAGGAACAAGGTTTTAAGTATTTTAGTGTTGGAAAATAAAATTTATTTCAACTCAAATATTGCATCTACTTCCACAGAAACACCTAACGGTAAACTATTTGTACTTACAGCAGCCCTAGTATGCATCCCAGCGTCCCCAAAAACTGAAGCTATTAAATCTGATGCACCATTTAATACTTTAGGTTGATCTATAAATTCATCTGTTGAATTAACAAATCCTGTTAATTTTACACACGATTTAACTTTTGATAAATCATTATTACAAGCTTTTTTTACTTGCGCAATAATACTTAACGCACATCTTTTGGCGGCATTATAACCTGCTTCTGTATTTAAATCTTTCCCAACTTTCCCTTTTATTAACTGACCAGTTTCATCAATAGAAATTTGTCCAGAAACAAATAACATTTTTCCTGTAACTTTAGTTGCAACATAATTTCCAACTGGTGCTTTTGCCTCAGGAAGATTTATCTTTAATTCTTTTATTTTTTCTTCGTAGCTCATTTTGATTTCCTTTTTTTTGATTTTTTAGTTTTATCGTATTCTTTACGCTTCTCAATCAATATCAAAGCTTCTTCCATTGTCAATTCTGTTGGATCTTTTTCTTCAGGAATAGTTGCATTGAGAGACTTATACTTTATGTAAGGACCATATTGACCCTTCATAACTCTTACAGGTTTTTTATCTTCTGGATGTTCACCTAAATCTTTAATCATTGATGAAGACATTCTTCCAGGTTTTGCCTCAGATATTAAAGTTATAGCTCTGTTTAAACCAATTGAAAATAATTCATCTACACTTTCAATTCTTGCGGATTTGTTTTCACACTTTAAGTACGGTCCAAATCTACCAACATTAACTGTAATTTCTTTGCCAATATCTGGATGAGTACCCAAAATTTTAGGTAGCGAGCATAGATATTTTGCTTTTTCTAAATCTATATTTTCTATATCTAGGCCTTTAGGAATTGACACATTTTTTAAATTATTTTCATCTTTCTTTGTTTTTCTTTTTTTTGTTTTTACTATTTCATCTTCTAATAATTCGTATTGTAAATAAGGACCAAATCTTCCATTTTTTAAATAAATATCTTTATCATTATCGTTTTTACCAATTAATTTAGGTTCTGCTAAGTTTATTTGTTGAGACGCTTTAATTTTTGAAAGTGGTCTTGTAAACTTACATTCCGGATAATTAGAACACCCAATAAACGCACCTCCTCTGAAGCTATTTTTCAAACTTAGTGTACCATTAGTGCATAATTTACAAGATCTGTCGATTTTACCATCATCATTTGTATAAAATATTAAATTACCCAAGCTTTCATTAAGCATATCAAGCACTTCTCTAGTTCTTATCTCTTTCACAGATGAGACATTTTTATTAAAATCCTGCCAGAATTGATCTAGCACACTTAGCCAGTTTTCTTTTCCTGAAGTTATGTCATCTAATTGATCCTCTAATTTTGCAGTAAAGTCATAATCAACATATTTTGCAAAAAGTTTTTCAAGAAAGGCAGATAAAAGTTTTCCTCTATCAGTTGGGAAAAATCTTTTATTAACAACATCCGCATAACCTCTATTAGATATTACTGAAATAATACTTGCGTATGTAGAAGGACGACCGATACCTAATTCCTCTAATTTTTTAACTAAACTAGCTTCAGAATATCTTGGGGGTGGTTGAGTAAAATGTTGTTCATCTATAAAATCAGATATATTCACCTCTCCTTTTTCTACTTTAGGTAAAATATTTTCATCATTGTTATCATCATCTAAATTAATTACCTTCATGAAACCATCAAAAACTATCGTTGAACCCGATGATTTAAAGATATGTTCATTGTTATTTGATTCAATAATAATTGTTTTTCTATCGAATTTTGCTGGTGTCATTTGTGAAGATAGAGCTCTTGACCAAATCAAATTATATAATTTATTTTGATCTGAGCTTAAATATTTTTTCATTTTCTCAGGTGTATTGCTTATTTCTGTTGGTCTTATAGCTTCATGAGCCTCTTGCGCATTTTTTGCCTTTTTACCCGAGTAATTAATTGGTTGATCAGGTAAGTAATCATTGCCAAAGTTATCACTTATAAAGTTTCTAAAAACTGGCAAAGCTTCTTTAGATATATTGGTACCATCCGTTCGCATGTAAGTGATTAATCCTTTAGTTTCACCTTCAATTTCAATACCCTGATATAGCCTTTGAGCAATTTGCATTGTTCTTGAGGCACCAAAACCAAGTTTACTAGATGCTGACTGTTGTAATGTTGAAGTTGTAAAAGGTCCAGAAGGATTTCTAGAATATATTTTTGATATAATATCTGTAATTTTATATTTATCGTTTTTTATTTTTTCTATTGCTTGATTAATATCGTTTTTATTTTTTAAACTAAATTTTTCAATTTTTTTATTATCAATTTGAAAAATATTTGATGTTATTAAATTTCCATCACTTGTTTTAAAATTTACTTTTAAAGACCAAAATTCTTCAGGTTTAAATATTTCGATTTCATGTTCTCTTTCAGTTAAAAGTCTTAGAGCAACAGATTGTACTCTACCCGCTGATTTAGAACCTGGTAGTTTAGTCCAAAGTATTGGAGAAATATTAAAACCTACTAAATAATCCAAGGCACGTCTTGCCATGTAAGCATTTACAAGATCAGATTCTATTTCTCTTGGATTTTCTATTCCATTTGTGACTGCTTTTTTAGTTATTTCATTAAAAACTACTCTTTCAATTTTTTTGTCCTTAAGTAATTTTTTTTCATTTAAAAATTCTTTAACATGCCATGCAATTGCTTCACCTTCTCTGTCAGGGTCTGTAGCAAGTATTATTTTTTTTGAGTCTTTCGCTACATCAGAAATTTCTTTTAAATATTTTTTTGAAAAACTATCAATTTCCCAAATCATCTTAAATTCGTTTTCAGGATCTACTGAGCCATTCTTGGATGGAAGATCTCTGATATGTCCATAACTAGCAAGAACTGTATAATCATTTCCTAGATATTTATTTATTGTTTTTGCTTTAGCGGGACTTTCAACAATTACTAGATTCATGTAAACAAAAAATCATAAATAAGATTGATAGTCAAATTAATAAATTTTTGATTTAGATTCTGTATTATTTCTCAAGCGTTTTATATTTTCTCGATGTGTGAAAAAAATCAAAATGAACATCATAAAGTAAAAATAGTAGTCAGAATTAGAATTATAAAAAAAGTGAAAAATTGGAATTGTTAAACTTGCAAGCAGAGAACTTAATGATGAAAATTTAAAGAGTATAAAAATAGAAATCCAGACAACTCCAAAAATTAAAGCAGTAAAAATATCCAAACAACAAAGAATTCCAAGATAAGATGCAACGCCTTTACCACCTTTAAATTTTAACCAAATAGGGAAGACGTGTCCTATAAAAATTGACAATGCAGATATATATAAATAATCGTTCATGAAAAATTTTATATATAAAATTGGAAGAACAGCTTTTAATATATCGAGAGCCAAAGTTGAGTAACCTAAAATTTTGTTACCAGCTCTTAATACATTTGTTGCACCAATATTACCGGATCCTATTTCGCGTATATCTTTTTTTAAAAAAATTTTAGTTAAAAGTAATCCAAAGGGTATGGATCCAAATAAATAACTTATTAGTATAATTAAAAATAACTCAAAATTTAGCATTTATATAGTTCTACACCTTTAATATATGTATTAATCACTTTACCTTGAAGTTTTTTATCCTCGATGCATGTATTTTTAGATTTACTAATCATATTTTCTTTTTTTACTATCCAAGGTTTAAATAAATCGACTATACAAAAATCAGCATCATTTCCTATAGATAAACTTCCCTTATCTATTTTTAATATTTTTGCAGGATTACTTGTTAAACACTGAATTATTTTAGATAATTTTAAAGACTCATTGTGAAATAGCTCTAACGCGAGGGATAATAAAGTTTCTATACCTGATGCTCCAGTTGCAGCCTGTGAGAACGTTAATCTTTTTGACTCCTCATCTTCAGGTTTGTGATCTGAAACTATGACTTCAATTAAATCTTGATTAATACCTTTTATTAATGAAAGTCTATCATCCTCTGTTCGAAGTGGTGGAGAAAGTTTTAAAAAAGTTCTAAAATCTCCAATATCATTTTCGTTGAGTGATAAGTTGTTAATAGAAACTCCAGTTGTAAAGTTTACATTATCTTTATTATGTTTGATTACTTCCAAAGATTTTGCTGAAGATATTTGTGAAATATGATACCTGCAATTATAATCCTGAAGTAAACTTAGGTCTCTTTCAATAATTATTTTCTCTGCATAATCTGGTATTCCATGTAGACCTAATTTAGTTGCGATAATCCCATCATTAACCTGACCGTTTTTTGCTAATTCGAAATCTTCTGCATGTTGTATTATTAAAGAGTTCAAATCGTAAGCAGATTTCATTATTCTTGACATTACTCTTGTGTTTTGAATTGTTTTTATTCCATCTGTAAAACCAATTATTCCTTTTTTTTGTAAAAGGCCAAACTCATTCATATTATTACCTTCAAGATTTTTAGTTAAGGTAGCTGTTGGATATATATTTATTTTTGATTTATCTCGTCCTCTTCTTTTTAAAAAATCAACCATGGAAACGTTATCTATAACAGGTGAAGTATTTGGCATTGTCACAACAGATGTAACACCACCTGCTAAGGCAGCATTACTTAATGTTTTAAAATTCTCTTTATACTCAAAGCCTGGCTCCCCAACAAAAACCCTCATATCGATTAAACCAGGAAATATATATTTTTCTTTAAGATCTATGAATTTTTCACGAGAGGGAATATTATTTTTATTTACTTTTTTTCCTATTGCCTCAATTTTTCCATTCTCATTAATAATTAAACCACCTAATTCCTCCACAGAATTAGCTGGATCAACTATGTTTGCATTTAAAAAATATTGTTTCTTCATTTTTCACAAAAAATTTTTAAACAAGCCATTCTTACCGCAACACCTAACTCAACCTGTTCTTTGATTACGCTTTTATTTATATCGTCAGCAAGTTTGGTATCAATTTCAATACCTCTATTCATTGGTCCAGGGTGCATAATTATTGCATCTTTCTTTGCTTTTTCTAGTTTGTCAGGAGTTAAGCCATAATACTCATAATACTCTCTATTTGACGACAAAAATGAACTACTCATCCTCTCATTTTGTAATCTTAACATCATAACTATATCACAATCTTTCACACCTTCTTTCATATTTGAAAATGTTTTAACTCCAAATTTTTCAATATCTTTTGGCATGAGATTTGTTGGGGCAACTATATTGACCTCAGCACCTAACATGTTTAATAAAAAAATATTTGATCTAGCCACTCTTGAGTGTAAAATGTCTCCACAAATAGCAATTCGCAAACCTTCAATTTTTTTCTTTTTTTCAATTATTGTAAGTGCATCAAGTAAAGCTTGTGTTGGATGTTCACGTCTACCATCACCAGCATTTAAAACTGAACAATTTACTTTCTGTGAAAGAAGATTTGACGCACCACTATCTTGATGTCTTACTACAATTATATCTGGATGCATTGCATTTAGTGTCATTGCAGTGTCGATTAATGTTTCACCTTTTTTAATAGCAGAATTAGTTATATTCATTGACATCACATCTGCACCAAGTCTCTTTCCAGCTAGTTCAAAAGAACTTTGGGTTCTCGTCGAAGGTTCAAAAAAAAGATTTATTTGAGTTTTTCCTCTAAGAATATCTAACTTTTTGTTTTTACTTTTATTAAGTGAAATAAATTTCTTAGCTTCATCTAAGATAAGTTTTACATCTGAAATAGAAAGATCTTGGATACCTAGTAGGTGTTTTTGAGAAATTTTAATAGCGTTATTGTTTATAGCCATTAAAACCAACTCTATAGCTTTAAAGCATTAATATTGCAAGCTTAATTATTTAAGAATTCAATTGCTCCCTGCAATATAAACGTTGCTGCATTTTCATCTATTTTTTGAACTCTTTTAGATACATTAATGTCTAAATAACTTGATATCTTAAAGGCACCAACAGTTGATAATCTCTCATCCCATAAAGCCACTGGTGTATTTGTTTTACTCTCAATTATTTTAGCTTTGTCTAAAGCTGATTGAGAAGAGGAGCCTTTACTTCCATCCATATTTAATGGGTTTCCTACAACAATAGCCTTTATATTTTCTTGATCAATTATTTCTAAAAGTTCAGTGATAAAATTTTCATGATCAACATATTCTATAGTTTTAAAAGGAGTCGCTATAATTCGTTTATGATCACAGATTGAAACACCAATTCTCTTTTTTCCAAGATCTAAACCAATTAATCTTGCGTTTTTATCAATTTTAGACTTGAGTTCTTTTAAAGTGATCATATTGTTTTTTTCTTATATAATGATATTTTTCCTTTAAATTTAATTATCATATGAGCATAGATCTTAAAACAATTAAACATATAGCAAAATTATCAAGAATTTCCATAGATGAAAAAAAAGCAAAAGAACTAGAAAAAGATCTTAATTCTATTTTTGAATTTATCGAAGCGCTAAATAAAGTCGATACTAAAAAAGTTGATCCACTGACATCAATTGCAGAAACATCATTGAAATTAAGAGGTGATGAGGTCAAAACAAAAAATATTAGAGAACAAATCTTAAAAAATTCACCAGACGAAAATAAAGATTTTTTTGTCGTACCAAAGGTTGTAGAATGAGTGATATAATAAATCTTACTCTATCAGTTTTAATTGATAAAATTAAAAAAAAAGAATTATCTTCTCAAGAAATTACAAGCGCATATATTGCAAGAGCTGAAAAATCGAAAGATTTGAACACATACATCACTACCGATTTTGAAAATGCAATTGAAAAAGCCAAAAAATTTGACGAAAAAGGAAACTTTGATTACAAACTCCCTGGAGTTCCTCTTGCAGTTAAAGATCTTTTTTGTACCAATAATTTAAAGACAACAGCTGGAAGTAAAATACTTTCAAATTTTATTCCTAGTTACGAGTCCACTGTAACCCAGCATTTATGGGATGAAGGGGCTATTTTACTTGGAAAACTCAATTGTGATGAATTTGCAATGGGTTCATCAAATGAAACTAGTTTCTTCGGAAATGTTGAAAGTCCAGTTGGTAAAAAAGTTGTGCCAGGTGGGTCATCAGGTGGATCAGCTTCAGCACTTGCTGCTAAATTGACACCAGCAACTATTGGAACTGACACTGGAGGTTCAATAAGACAACCAGCGTCTTTTACTGGTACTGTGGGTTTGAAACCAACATATGGCAGTTGTTCTCGATATGGTATTGTTGCATTTGCTTCCTCATTAGATCAAGCAGGACCAATGACCCAAGATGTATCTGACGCTGCATTAATGTTAGATGTTATAAGTAAGTACGATACAAAAGATTCAACTTCAGTAAATTTTAAGAGAGGTGATTATTTCAAATCGTTAAGTTCTAATATTAAAGGAAAAAAAATTGGTATTCCAAAGGAATATAGAGTCGATGGCATGCCTAAGGAGATTGAAAGTTTGTGGCAAGATGGAATTACTTTATTAAAAAAATTAGGAGCAAAAATTATTGATATATCTTTACCTCACACTAAGTATGCATTGCCTGCTTATTATATAGTTGCACCAGCTGAAGCATCTTCTAACCTAGCTAGGTATGATGGAGTAAAGTACGGATATCGTTCAGAGGGAGAAAATTTGATCAGTATGTATGAAAACACAAGATCAGAAGGTTTTGGTGATGAAGTAAAAAGAAGAATAATGATTGGAACATATGTTTTGTCATCTGGTTATTATGATGCTTATTATTTAAAAGCACAAAAAATTAGAAGATTAATCAAAAATGATTTTGATGAAGCTTATAAATCTGTAGATGCACTTTTAACTCCTTCCACACCTAGTTCAGCCTTCAAGATTGGTGACAAAACAGATGATCCTGTATCAATGTATCTAAATGATATCTTTACAGTGCCAGTCAATTTGTCAGGACTGCCAGCTATATCTATTCCAGCAGGTAAAGATAAAAATAATTATCCTTTAGGCTTACAACTAATAGGCAAAGCATTTGAAGAGCAGAATTTATTAAATATTTCATATTCAATGGAAAAAGAATTAAATTTCAAAAACAATTTGCAGGATTGGTGGATTGAATGAGTAAAAATAAAGAATATTTTATAAAGAGAGGTAACTCAGAATACGAAGTTATAATTGGTTTAGAAGTTCATGCTCAAGTTCTTTCAAAATCGAAACTATTTTCTGACTCTCCTACAAACTTTGGTGCTGAACCTAATACCCAAGTGAGCTTGGTAGATGCTGCATTTCCTGGAATGTTACCAGTAATAAATGAATTTTGTATCAAGCAAGCAGTAAAAACGGGTATAGGTCTCAATGCAGCGATAAATAAAAAATCAATTTTTGATAGGAAAAACTATTTTTATGCTGATTTACCACAAGGATATCAAATTTCTCAATACAAAGATCCAATAGTTGGCGAAGGTTCAATTTTATTAGATTTACCAGATGGAGAAAAAAAAGTTGGTATTGAAAGGTTACATTTAGAGCAAGATGCAGGAAAAAGTATTCATGACATTGATCCCCAAAACACCCTCGTAGACTTAAATAGATCTGGTGTTGCTCTTATGGAAATAGTAAGCAAACCAGACTTAAGATCTCCTGAGGAAGTAAACTTATATATCAAAAAACTTAGATCAATTATGAGATATCTTGGAACTTGTGATGGAAATATGCAAGAAGGATCTTTAAGAGCTGATGTGAATGTTTCAATTAGAAAGACAGGGGATAAAAAATTAGGCACAAGATGTGAAATTAAAAACGTTAATTCTATAAAGTTTATGCAAATGGCAATTGAATATGAAGCAAACCGTCAGGCTGATATATTAGAAGAGGGAGGCTCTATTGACCAAGAAACACGTCTTTTTGATACTAAAAAAAATGAGACTAGATCGATGAGATCAAAAGAAGATGCTCACGATTATAGATACTTTCCTGATCCTGACTTGTTACCACTTGAATTAACTGACGATTTCATATCAAAAATACAAAAAGAAATACCTGAACTTCCTGATGAAAAGAAAAAAAGATTTGTAGATAAGTTTAAATTAACTCCATACGAGGCAAATATATTGGTATCTGATATTGAAACATCAAAATATTTTGAAGATGTAATTAAAAATTCAGATATAAAGTTAGCAACAAACTGGATAACAGGCGAATTATTTGCATTACTTAATGATAGAAATTTAGAAATATCACAAAGTCCTATCTCATCTAAAAATTTATCAACTTTAATTAACTTAATTAAAGATGGAACTATATCTGGCAAAATTGCAAAAACAGTTTTTGAAATAATGGCAAACGAAGGTAAAGATCCGAAAAGTATTATTGACGAAAAGGGATTGAAACAACAAAGCGATCCTAAAGAAATCGAAAAAATTGTAGATGATGTGATTAAAGAAAACCCTAAAAATGTTGAATTATTCAAATCCGGTAAAGATAAATTGTTTGGTTTTTTTGTTGGTCAAGTTATGAAAAAGACAGACGGTAAGGCTAATCCTAAGTTAGTAAATGATATCTTAAAGAAAAAATTGAACTAGCATGAGTTCAAATCTACCTATTAATAAACAAATAGAAAAATATATTGATGAGCACTCTTTAAAATTACATCCAGTACAAAATGAAATTATTAAGTATAACGACACACTTGGAAAAAAAAAGAAATTACAAATTTCAATTAACCAATGTCATTTTTTATATTTAGTAACAAAATTGTTTAAACCTAAAGAAATTTTAGAAATTGGTACTTTTACAGGTCTTAGCTCATTAAGTATGTGCATTGGTTTAGAAAATGACTCTAAGATCACTACTATTGATAAAAATAAAGAAACTTCATTAGCGGCTAAAAATTTTTTTGAAAAGGCAAAAGTTTCAGAACAAATTGATATAATTATTGATGAAGCCATCAATGGTATTAATAATTTAATAAACCAAAAAAAACTATTTGATTTGATTTTTATTGATGCTGATAAAGAGAATTACAAAAAATATTATGAATTATCTTTTAACTTATTAAAAAAAGATGGCTTTATAATAATTGATAATGTCTTGTGGCATGGGGAAGTTGTAGATAAAAACAATAAAGAACACTTAACTGAGATAATTCGAGATTTTAATACTTATGTAAATAACGATATAAGAGTTGAAAATATGATTATCCCAATAGGTGATGGCTTTTCAATTTGTAGAAAATTATAATGTATACCATCTTTGGTTTTTATAAATTTAAACAATTAAAAAAGATCAGCAAACTCAAAGACAAACTTCAAAATTTCATAGATGTTTACAAAATTAAAGGAACTATAATTATCTCACCTGAGGGGATTAATGGATCAATTTCTTTCCTAAAAAAAAATACTAAACAAATAAAAACAAATCTTAAAAAAATATTTGCCATTACAAAATTTGATAATGAAAATATTTCTTTTAATAGATTTATTCCTTTTCATAAGGGGAGGGTGAAGGTTAAAAAGGAAGTTGTTCCCATTGGAAAAAGACTTAAAAAAAAAGTTAAAGATAATCATCTTTCTCCTAAGAAATGGAATAATTTCCTTTTAAACAAAGACACCTATATAATTGATACTAGAAAAGATTTTGAGTTTAGAATTGGAACTTTCAAGAGTTCTATAAATCCAAAATTAAATAACTTTAGAGATTTTTCTAAATATTTTAAAAAGTTTAATAAAAATTCGAAAATCGGAATGTTTTGCACAGGAGGCATTCGATGCGAAAAGGCTAGCGATTATTTATATAGCAAAGGTTATAAAAATGTTTTTCAGTTAAAAGGTGGCATTATTAATTATTTGTCAAAAATTGACAGAAAAGAAAGCTTATGGAAAGGGGAATGTTTTGTATTTGATAATCGTGTTTCTGTGAACCATAGGTTAAATAAAGGCAAATATTCAATTTGTGCTGGATGTAGAGAACCTATTTCTGATAAAGATAAGAGGTCTGTAAAATTTGAAGAAGGTGTTTCTTGTCCTAATTGTTATAATAAATCAAGTGAACAACAAAAAGTAAGATTTAGAATGAGACAAAGTCAAATTGATAAAGCAAAAAAAGAAAAAAAAAATTACATGTTTAAAAAAATTTACAAATAGATGGTTAAGAAGATTAATTTAACAGCGGATCCAATATGGCAACTTCTAAGAAGAGTTACATTCCCCGCCAGCATTGGATCATTATTTCAAACTTTTTATAATCTGGTTGACACCTTTTTTGCAGGAAAGATATCACCTGATGCATTAAGTGCTCTAGCAAAATCGTTTCCAATTTATTTTATTATAATCGCAATAGGTGTTGGTGTTGGAGCTGGTACTAATACTCTTATCGGAAATTCCATAGGTGAAAAAAAAGAAAAAGTTGCTTCATTATATGTTGCTCAATCAATAATTTTTGCAATAGTTATTTCACTATTAGTCACATTTATTGGAATTAATTCATCCAATTATCTTCTTCAATTATTAGGGTCATCTCCAGAGAATATTATTTTGACTAGGGAATATTTAGATATAATTTTTTATTGCACAGTAATAGTATTGATACAAATATCTTTAAACGGAACATTAAACGCTCAAGGAGACACAAAAAGTTACAGAAACGTCCTTATATTTACTTTTTTTTTAAACATCATACTTAATCCAATTTTTATTTTTGGTTTTTCGATAATACCTGCTTTTGGAATTTCAGGTATTGCAATTGCTACAGTTATTTGTCAACTTATTGGAACAATCTATTTAGCGCAAAAAGTTTATTGTTGTAAACTCAAAGAGTATTTATATGTAAAGTGTTTTATTCCAAAAATTAACTTTTTAAGTAATCTTACTTTTCAGTCTGTGCCAATAATGTTTAGCATGCTGTTAATCGGCGTTGGTATATTTAATGTATTATACTTTGTAGGAAAATTTGGAGATATTGCTGCAGCCGGTTATGGAGCTGCACTTAGAATAGAACAAGTATTCTTACTACCAGTCATAGCATTGAATACGGCAGTATTATCAATTGGTGGTCAAAATTTTGGAGCTAGAAATTTTGAAAGGATAAGAGATCTTTATAAAAAAGCATTAATATTTGGTTGTTCATTTATGATCATGGCTGGCTTTATTTTATATTTCGGTGCAGAAAATCTTCTTGGGTTAATTACCGATGATCCAAAAACCATTAAGTTTGGATCTTTATATTTAAAGATTGCAGCACTGATAGGTCCTATATATCCAACTTTTTTTATTACTACTGCTGTATTTCAGGCTCTAAAGAAACCTATCTTTAGTTTGTATCTAAGTATATTAAGGCTTACCGCAATTCCTTTTTTATGTTTGTGGTACGTTATTAACATTAAAGGAGGGGGTTACAGCGATATCTTTTATACAATACTAGTTACCAATTGGTTAATGGGATTAGTAGTATTATTTTTTATAGGAACTTTTTTTAATTACATGTTTAAAGATAATAAAAAATATCTTTTTATAAAAAGTTAGACTAACTATCCTTTTTCATTTTTTTTTCAAGCCGTCTTACTAAGAATGATACAATTAAAATTAATATAAGATACTCTAAGATCAAAAACGTATATATTTCTAGAGGTCTGTATGTAGTAACAACAAGCTCATTAGCTTTTCTAGTCAAGTCTCCGATACCAATAATCGAAACTAAAGAGGACATTTTTAGAACGTATACAAACTGATTTCCAATAGCAGGTAGTATGTTTCTTATAGCTTGAGGAAGAATGACAAGTCTTAATTTTCTAAAAAAATTAAGTCCTAAAGAACTTCCAGCTTCCCATTGAGGTTTTCTAATTGAATTTATTCCTGCTCTAAAAATTTCAGCCTGAAATGCGCTTTCACTTATAGATAAAGCTATAATACCAGATACAAATGGACTAAAACTTATTCCTGTCATAATAGGTAATCCATAATAAATCCATAAAATCAAAACCAACAAAGGTATAGCTCTAACTATTTCGACATAACCTATATTTAAGTATGTTAAAAATTTATTTTTGGCCAAAGAAGGGATAGCAACTATTAATCCCAATATTATTGATAGAGATATTGATACGATAGATATAAAGATAGTTGTTGTAAATCCACTTAATAAAAATTTTAGATTTGTTAAACCGTTAACATTGTTGGGTGATAATATTAACCAATCTAATTCCTGTTTTCCGCACGACAATAGGAATAATAAAGAAAATAGTAAAAATAAGTTTTTCACACTTATATTTATAAAGAATTAATTATTAATAGCTAATTTATTATAAGCTTTTAAGATTGTATTTCGCCAGAAGTTCTTTAAAGAAACCAGATTTCTTTTTCTTACCAATCCAATCGTTAACGTACTTTCTCCACTTATCATCATTTTTACCAACCATCATTGCTAAGAAGGCAGGATTTTTTTCACCATCTGGAACAATTGCTAATTGTGGATATTTTATAATTAATTTGTTGGCTTCAGTTGAACTAGTAATATTACCATCAGCTCTTCCTGCTAGCACTTCCTGGAAATCTCTTGCAGGTGCCTCTACTGAATTTAATTTAGATTTAGGAAAAAATTCTTTAGCTTTTTCTTCTTGTGATGTTCCAAGCGTTGTTGCGATTGTAACATCTTTATTGTTTAAAGAATCCCAAGTTGAAAACTTACTTAAATTTTTCTTTAAAACCAGTGGAACAGTTCCATATTTGTAATAAGTCTCTGTGAAACCTGCTACTTCTGCTCTTTTAGGAGTTTTTGTTACACTTGTTGAAATATCATATCTGTCTGAAGTTATTCCAGAAACTATAGTTTTCCATTCAGCAGGAACAAACTTAATTTTTACACCCATGTCTTTTGCAAGTTCGTTCATGACGTCAATGTCAAAACCTTTATAGGTATTTGTAGACGGATCTTTCATAGTCATTGGATCCCAGTCTCCGGTTGTACCAACTCTTAACTCTCCGTTTGAAAGAATTTTGTCTAAAGAAGAAGCGTTCGCTGAAAATGAGAATAATAAAGTAAATAATAATATGATAATTTTTTTCATAAGAATTTAATAAGGTAATTTATGATATTTTTCTATGCTAACCTTGACGCAGTTAAATTTTATAATAGATTAGCCCCATCATTAAGCCAATCCCATAAATGGTTAGAAAACGATCTTCTTACAAATAAATTTATATTGTTATCACCCAAATTATGAATGATTACATCAATATGATTAATTATAGTTTGGGTTGTAGATCCTTTAGTGTCTTTGAATTTTGAGAAATCAAACGGACAACTCATTGAGAGCAATTCGTATAATTTATCCCCAGAAATATTAATACACACCCATTGGTCACTTACATTTGTGACAGCTCCGTAGTTAAGTGATGAAATTTCTTTAAAAACTCTATCAAAAATTTCTTTATTCTTATTATTTGTATATACCATCCATTCATCTGGACTTAGCCACAAAGCGCTTAACTCTTGGTTACTTGTAGAAGTATTACTTTCCGTTGGCAAAATAACAGAGAGTATTTGGCCAACTTTTGCAAAGAACTCTCTTTTTTTTCCACGTAAGTTAATTTTAGTAATTGGTTCTACTTCTTTCAAATTTAAATCTGAATATTCTCTTTTGTCTTTAATAGCTGTATTAACGTTATCCATTTATTCTCTCATTTTCTTTATCCAAGAAGATTGTATCTGATACAGTTACTTTAATTGTTTTATCTATCATTGGAACCAAGAGCTTTTGTCCTTTTAGTTGCTTACCTTCTTTTAAAACAGCTAAAGCAATAGATTTTTTTAAAGTTGGACTGAAATAACTTGAAGTTACATGTCCAAGCATATCGACAGGCTTTTTATTTTCGTCTTTAACTATTTGAGCACCTTCCTCTAAAATTTCATTAGGGTCATCAGTTAAAAGTCCGACTAATTGTTTTCTGTCTTCTCTAATAGTGTCGCTTCTGTATAGAGATCGTTTACCAATAAAGTCGTATTTTTTTTTACTAATTATCCAGTCCATTTGAAGATCTACTGGTGTCATCGTTCCATCAGTATCTTGACCAACAATTATAAATCCTTTTTCAGCCCTTAAAAGGTGCATAGTCTCAGTCCCATAAGGAGTAATGTTAAATTCTTTTCCAGCTTCAATACATTTTTCCCAAATATATTTACCGTATGATGCTTCAACGTTAATTTCATAACTTAGTTCACCTGTAAAACTTATACGCATAACTCTACAATTAATGTCGCCAAGCTTTACCTCTTTAAATGACATATGTGGGAAACTTTCATCAGATAAATCTAAATCTTTAAAAATTTTATTAATAATTTTTTTTGCATTTGGACCGCATACACTTGCTGTAGCATAATGATCCGTAACTGAAGTAAGAAATACATCTAATTCCGGCCATTCAGTTTGCAAATAATCCTCAAGTTTAGACATTACATTTGCTGCACCACCAGTTGTTGTTGTCATTAAATAGTGATTTTCACCAAGTCTTGTTGTTACTCCGTCATCGTAAACCATACCATCTTCATTAAGCATCAAACCATATCTACATTTTCCGATTTGTAATTTTGACCAAGCATTTGTGTAAACCCTATTAAGAAACTCATTTGCATCTGTACCTTGAATATCGATTTTTCCGAGTGTCGAAGCATCTAATATTCCACTAGACTCTCTTGCAGCTTTACTTTCTCTTTGTACGGCATCATGCATTGTTTCACCATCTTTTGGATAATACCAAGCCCGTTTCCATTGTCCGACATTTTCAAACTTTGCATTATTTTCAACGTGCCACTCATGCATAGGTGTTTTTCTAAAAATATCAAAAAATTGCCCAACATTTCTACCTACTATGGTTCCAAAAGTAAGTGGTGTATATGGAGGTCTGAACGTTGTTGTTCCTAGATCACCCATATTAGTGTTAGTTGTATCTGCAACTATACCCAAGGCATGCATATTAGCAAGTTTACCTTGATCTGTACCCATTCCAGTTGTTGTATATCTTTTTACGTGCTCAATTGATTTAAAACCTTCTCTTAAAGCTAATTTTATATCTTTTGCGGTACTATCATTTTGATAATCTAAAAATGGTTTTGTTTTACTTAATGGCCTATCTGATGGAAGCAACCATATATTTTTTTTCTCTTTTTCTTTAGAACATTTAACATCAATTTTATCAAAATTAGAATTTTCGATATTTAAAAACTTTTTGGTATCCTTTATTGAATTTTTTAAAACATCATCTAATTCAAAATCTCCTTTAGCAGAACCAATACTTAATTGATCTAAATTTGTTTTATCTGGAACAAAAATATTATCTTTATTATCAAACCTAAGTTTACCACCTGATTGAGTAAATAAATGAACCATCGGGGTCCAGCCACCAGAAATTGCTAAGCAATCACAATTCAATTCAATCTTTTTTCCGACAACATCATTGCCTTTATCATTTAGCTTCATTATTGTTATTTTGTTAATTCTTTTATAACCTTTAGTGTTTATTACTGTATGGTTCCAATAAATTTGTATCCCTAGACTTTTAACTTTATTTACTATTTCTGAAGATGAATTATCTCTTATATCTATTATTGCATTTAATTTTGTGCCTGATTTATGTAATGATAATGCTGTTTCATAAGCACTGTCATTATTAGTAAATATAACATTTTCTAAACCACATCTTACACCATAATAGTCTATGTATTTTTTCACAGCAGATGCTAACATTATACCTGGTCTATCGTTGTTATGAAAAACTTGAGGTCTTTCTATAGCGCCAGTGGATATAATTACTTTTTTTGCTCTTATTTTGTAAAGCCTTTGTCTGATTTTATTATTACGATCATTAACACTTAAATGATCAGTTAAATTTTGCCTTGCTAGTAAAAAGTTATAATTATGATAAGCAGCAAGGCTTGTTCTAGTTTTAATAATGATATTTTTATCATTTTTAATGTTATCAATAAGTTTTTTTAACCATTCATTGCTTTTTTGATTATCAATTTTAGAGATATCATTATCATCATAAATTAATGAACCTCCCAGTAATTCCTTATCCTCTAACAATAAAACTTTTTTATTGTCATCAGAAGCTATTTTAGCTGCTACTAAACCTGAAACACCACCTCCAACTATTAAGATATCACAGTGCATATATCTATGGTCGTACATATCTGGATCTTGTTTTGTTGGGGATTTTCCTAAACCAGCAGATTTACGAATAAAGTACTCGTACTTTTCCCAAAAACTTGCTGGCCACATAAATGTTTTATAATAAAAACCTGCAGGAAGGAGAGGTGACAAAAAATTATTTATTCCACCTATATCAAAGTTTACACTTGGCCAACAATTCTGACTGTTACAAATTAAACCATCGTATAACTCGATTTCAGTGGCTCGTACGTTAGGCTCTGTTAAAGCATCGTCATTTCCAATTTGAAGAATTGCATTTGGTTCCTCAGAGCCAGAAGTCATTATTCCTCTTGGTCTATGGTACTTAAAACTTCTTCCCACAAGATGAATATCATTTGAAAGTAGGGCAGAGGCTAGTGTATCGCCTTTATATCCGTATAATTTTTTCCCATTAAAAACAAAAGATAGTTTTCTAGTTTCGTCTACAAATTGTTTATTATTTATTCTTAAATTTTTTGACATTATAATTTTGGTGGTTGTTCACCCATCTTATATATTTTTTCTATTTTATCATTCGAAGTGTCACGAGCTACATTAAACCATTTTCTACATCCATGTGCGTGGTTCCATCTTTCAAATTGGACACCCTTAATATTTTTTCTCATAAACAAATATTCTGCCCATTGATCATCATTTAACTCAGTAGGTTGTTTGGGTCTTGCTATATGAGCTTCACCACCAGAAACAAATTCTGATTGATCTCTTTCACCACAATATGGACAATTAATTAAAAACATTAGTGGGCAACAGCTGCTGCTCCATGTTCATCTACTAGATCACCACTTACAAATCTATTAATGTTAAACGCAGCATTCAATTTATGAGGTTCATCATTAGCGATTGTATGAGCAAATAAATCGCCCGAACCAGGTGTTGCTTTAAATCCACCAGTTCCCCAACCACAATTAAAATAAAGTCCTTTTATTGATGTTTTGCTTATTATTGGGCTCGCATCTGGACATATGTCAACAATTCCGCCCCATTGTCTTAACATCTTCATTCTACTAAAAATTGGATATAATTCTAATATAGCCTTAAGTGTTTCTTCTACAATATTGAAACTACCTTTTTGAGTGTAAGAAACATAAGAGTCAGTTCCCGCACCGATAACTAATTCACCTTTGTCAGATTGACTTACATATGCGTGAACAGCATTAGACATTACGACAGTATCAATAATTGGTTTTACTGGCTCTGATACAAGCGCTTGTAAAGGTTTACTTTCAAGTGGCAACTTAAGTCCCGCCATATTTGCTATAACACTTGAATGTCCTGCAGCAACAACTCCAATTTTTTTAGTTTTGATAAAACCTTTTGTTGTTTCCAAACCTTCAACTGCATTACCATTTCTTTTAATCCCTTTCACTTCACAATTTTGAATTATATCAACGCCCATTTCATCAGCACCTCTCGCATAACCCCAAGCAACGGCGTCGTGTCTAGCTGTACCAGCTCTTTTTTGTAATGTACCACCTAATACTGGATACCTGATATCTTGAGAAGTATTTATAATAGGACAAAACTTTTTTACCTCATCTGTTTCCAACCAAACAGCATCTATACCATTTAATCTATTTGCATGTGTTCTTCTTTTTAAATCTCTTACATCTTGTAAATTATGGGCTAAGTTCATTACACCTCTTTGGCTGAACATTACATTGTAATTAAGTTCTTGAGACAAACCTTCCCAAATTTTTAATGCATGATCATATAAACCTGCGCTAGCGTCCCATAAATAATTTGATCTTATTATTGTAGTATTTCTTCCAGTGTTACCTCCACCAATCCAACCTTTCTCAACAACAGCAATATTTGTTAAATTATGTTTTTTTGCCAAATAGTATGCAGTGGCCAAACCATGACCGCCGCCACCAACAATTACAGCATCATACTCTTTTTTAGGCTCAGGATCTCTCCATGCTCTTTGCCAATTTTCATGGTTGCTAAAAGCATTCTTTATTAAAGAAAATATAGAATATTTATTTTTCATTTTTGGAGAAATTACTTGATAAATATTGAATATTCAATGATTTCAAGTTACACAGTATATAAGGAAGGATGGGT
Organism: uncultured Pelagibacteraceae bacterium; assembly: GCA_902588835.1. GTDB lineage: Bacteria > Pseudomonadota > Alphaproteobacteria > Pelagibacterales > Pelagibacteraceae > Pelagibacter. Next base: position 26,303 of record CACIQQ010000009.1, read on the forward strand.
GAGCTGGTTTAAACCAGCGGTTTGCTAAACCGCCGTACGCTTGAAAAGGTGTACCGAGGGTTCGAATCCCTCTCCTTCCGCCATTTTTCAGAAATTAGTATAGCGGGTAATTGGCGAAAAAATCTTTCATTTTGATAGGTTTTTGTTCCAGCACGTATCGATAAACGTTATAATTTTCTAAAACTCTTTGAACATAGTTCCTTGTTTCTTTAAATTTAATAAGCTCTATCCAATCTACATAATCCACTTGATCCTTTTGAGGATTTTTATTTATTTTTTTCCAATATCTTACTCTTTTGGGACCTGCATTATAACCGGCAATAGCAAAAGGGTAGGCACCATCATATTCTAAAATGAGTCCTGCTAAATAATGTGAACCTAAATTTATATTATATTCAGGATCTGAGGTTAATCTTGATTTTGAGTAAGGTAACTTTGCTTGTTTTGCAACAATCTTAGCTGTGTAAGTCATAAGTTGCATCATGCCTCTAGCACCAGCGTAACTGTTAGCTTTGCTATCAAATTCACTCTCCTGTCTTATTACGGCAAGAATTAATGCAGGTTCAGGAATTTTTCTTCCTCCAACCATAGTTGGTGTACTGATTACAGGATAGTTATATTGATTGTGAAATCTTTTTTCATAAGACGCTAATTTAGATATTTGAATTGCAAAATCGTATCTTGAAATTTCAGTTGCTAATTCTGCTGCTAATACTTCACTACCTTGCTCTATATTGTCAAGCGCCAAGTGACGTAAAATATGTTTTGTATATTTATCTCTTTCAATTTCATAAAGTAAATAAACAAGTTTATATAATTTCTTGTCTTTAAATTCTTTTTTGTATTTATCGTTTACTTTCATAGTTTCACTTAAAGAAAATGTTTCACCAGGTTTAATTTTCATGTGAGCAAGTTGTCCATAGTATGTAGTTGGAAATTTAGATGCCTCACTGTAATATTTATCAGCTGTTACAGGATCTCCAAGCTTTTCATATGTTCTTCCTAACCAAAAAGCTCCTCTAGATAAACTTATCGGATAGCCAACATTTTGATAAAAAGATTTAAAGTGCTCTCTTGCTAAAATAGGATCATTTAAGAAACTTAAAGCGATCCAACCACTAAACCATTCAGCCTCAGCAAACTCTGGTGTTCCTTCTTCTAACGAGTGGTTATTGACAATTTTGTAGGCTGTTTGATATTTCTTTTTATAAATTAACGATCTTCCAATAATTGACCTTTCTACCCACCACTTGTCTGGTCTTACCATATAACTCTTAGTATTTTTAATGTTTAACAAAATTTCTAATGAGCTATCTACTCGTCCTCTTTTTCTTCTCCATTTTAACCTGTCATAGTTAAGACCTGGGTCATTTCTGAAACTTTCAGGTACTTTTGAAATTGCATTGTCTACACCATATGACTTACTCATTAGCAATTGCCTCGCAGTATAAAGAAGTTGATAATCTTTCGGTAAATATCTCAACATTCTTTTTAAATCCCAATATTTATTTTCCCAAGCTAGGTAATCAGCCCTTCTAATATGGTCTTCTGATGATAAATATTTTTTTATTCTTTTATAAGTAGGTCGAAGTTCAGCTTTAGATAAATCAGCAGTGACCCATCCTTTCTTTATCAATTTTATACCATCTACATTTTGCCCATCTTGTAATAAGCTTTCCCCCAAAACTATCTCTCCGTATCCACTTAATGGTTTTTTATCCTCGAATAAATCTATTATTTTTTTGTGACCAATTTTTTTAACTGATAATTTCTTTTCAGATAGATATTCAATTCTACCACGACGAGGGTAAGTCTCATTTCTTTTTAAAAATGAACTATAGTCAGAATAATTTGCATTATTGTTTCTTTCTAATAGGTATCTCCACATTGTGAAATCATAAATTGACTTATCTTTTGCACGAGAGGCAATTTTTATTGCACTCTGCCACTTTTTTCTCTTAATCAAATCTAAAGATTGTTGAGCTATTTTTACGTCTTTTTTACTATAGTATTTTGATTTTTTTACTTTCTCCTTTTTTGGCTCTGTTTTTTTAACAATTATTGTTGGTTTCTTTTTAGGTAGCAATATCCCTATATTCTGAAAATCTTTTTCGGTTTCTACTTTTTCTATTTTTTCTTTTTTTTCCTCCTGAACTTCTTTCTCTTTTTTAGCAGTAGGTTTTATCGGAGGTATAATATTCTTTTTGGATATAATTTTTTTTTTAACTTCAGTTGATAAAACTGGTTTTTTAGGAGGAATAATTAGCTCACTAGCGAATGAATAGGACCCTAAAATTAACAGAAAGAATAAAATAAATTTGATAAATATTTTAAAAATGCTCATATTTTTGTAAATGAATCGATAATCTATGTTATAAAGTTATATGTTTAAAGGATCAAATGTTGCATTATTAACTCCGTTTAAAAATAATAAATTAGACGAAGATTGTTATATCAAATTAATAAATTTTCATATTGAAAATGGCACAAATGGTTTAGTTCCTGCGGGAACAACAGGTGAATCGCCCACATTGAGCCATGAGGAGCATGAGAAAGTCATTGAACTTTGTATCAAAGAGGCAAAAGGAAAAATCCCTGTCATTGCGGGCACTGGATCAAATTCTACTACCGAAGCTGTAGCATTAACAAAGCATGCAGAAAAGGCAGGAGCAGATGGTGTACTTGTAGTTACTCCATATTATAACAAACCAACTCAAGAAGGTTTATATCAACACTATAAATCAATTAATGATAATACAAGCTTGCCAATTATTATTTATAATATTCCAAGTCGCTGCGTTATTGATATGTCAGTTGATACAATGGCAAGACTTTATGAGCTTAAGAATATCGCAGGTGTAAAAGATGCAACTGGAGATCTAAATAGACTTGATCAAACTTTAAAAAAATTGGGCCCTGATTTTATCCAGTTGACTGGTGAAGACGGTCTTGCTTTTGAATTTAATAAAAGAGGAGGTGTTGGTATAATTTCAGTAACAGCTAATATAGCACCGAAATTATGTTCTGATTTTCAAAAATTTTCAAAATCAACTTCAGATAACGAAATTAAAGAGGCTGAAAGAATTGATGGTCTTCTTCAACCACTTCATAAAGCTTTATTTATAGAAAGTAATCCAGCCCCTGCAAAATATGCAGCTAAACTATTAGGTCTATGTAGCGATGATGTTAGACTTCCACTAGTAAAAATTCAAGAATCTACAAAGGAAAAAGTAAAAGAAGCGTTATTGTCTGCAAAATTATTGTAGCATGATAAAAAAAGAATCTGGACATAAAATAATCTGTTTAAATAGAAAGGCATCCTTTAATTTTTTTTTCCAAGAAATTTTAGAGGCAGGAATCGTATTAAAAGGATCAGAGATTAAGTCTGTAAGAGCAGGAAAAGTAAATATAGCAGAATCTTACGCTATTGAAAAAGACGGTGAGTTTTTTTTAGTAAATTCACATATACCAATTTATAAAGAGGCAAGTTTTACTAACCATAATCCTAGAGAAGAGAGAAAGCTATTGTTAAATAAAAGAGAGATAAAAAAATTGATTGGTAAAATTAATAGAGATGGATTGTCACTTATTCCTCTTAAAATGTATTTTAAAAAAGGTAGAGCAAAGTTGGAGATTGCTGTCGCAAAAGGTAAAAAAAGATTTGATAAAAGACAAACAAAAAAAACAAGAGATTGGAATCGTGATAAAGCAAGATATTTCAGAAGATCATCATAATAAAATTATACTGGCATTAGGTTCAAACTTAGGAAATAGGGTTGATAACATTGAGAAAACAAAGTTTTATTTATCTCATTTTTGTTATTTTCTTAAAATTTCAAAACTTTATGAAACACCGTCGTGGCCTGATAAGTCAAATCCTAAATTTTTAAATTCAATTATTGAATGTAAAACAAAGTTAACAATTATCGATTTGTTTGAAAAAATTAAAAGAATAGAGATTTTATTAGGTAGAAAAAAAAATATTAAAAATGCACCAAGAACTTGTGATATTGATATTATTGACTTCAACAATTCTTGTAAAAATATTGTACATAATGGAAAAAAAATTATTACTCCACATCCAAGAATGCATGAGAGAAATTTTACTTTAATTCCATTATATGAAATAAAAAAAAACTGGATACATCCAAAAAGTAAGCAAAAAATTGATATTTTATTGAGAAAATTAAGCTCTAAATCAATTAGTGATATAAAGATTTATCAAACTAATGATATAATAAAGTATGCTTAAATCTGAGGAATTAATAAACAAGGTAAGGGAATATAATAAGTTTTTAAACCCTACAACTTTAACTAAAGCTTATAATTTTGCTCTCGAGGCTCACAAAAAACAAAAAAGGGATGAAGGTGTGCCATATATTATTCACCCAATAGCCGTAGCAAATATTCTTTCAGATTTAAAACTTGATAGCGCAACTATTGCAACTGGATTATTACATGATACGATTGAAGATACTAGAGCTACTTATAAAACAATCAAGGAAGAATTTGGTCAAGAAGTTGCTGATTTAGTGGAAGGTGTCACAAAAATCTCTGCATTTGAAAATCAAGCAGCTCAAGACTCTAAAGCAGAAAATTTTAGAAAATTAATCATAGCTACCTCTAAAGACATAAGAGTCCTTCTTGTAAAATTAGCTGACAGACTTCATAACATGAGAACAATTAAATTTGTAAAACTCAAAGAAAAACAAATTAGAAAAGCTAAAGAAACGATGGAAATATATGCTCCATTAGCAGACAGAATGGGCATGAACAGAATTAGAGATGAGTTGGAAGATCTTTCTTTTGAAATTTTAAATCCTGAAGCAAGACATCTCGTCAAGAAAAGACTTGATGAGATAAAAGAAAATAATATCTCAAATTTTAATATGATTTCTGAGGAGTTTCAAAAAATTTTAAAAGCAGAAGGATTAAATGTTAAAATATTTGGTAGAGAGAAAACACCTTTTTCTATTTGGAGAAAAATTCAAAAAAAAAGAACTTCGCTAGAGCAAATTACAGATATAATCGGATTTAGGGTAATTGTTGATGATGTATCAGATTGCTATAAGACTTTAGGTGTATTCCACAAAAAGTGGAATTGTATACCGGGAAGATTTAAAGATTATATTTCATCTCCTAAAATAAACAAATATCAATCATTACATACCGCTATAATTGGTCCAAATAAAAGACCTATTGAAATTCAATTAAGAACAATGCAGATGCACGAATACGCACAAAGAGGAATTGCTTCTCATTGGAAATATAAATCTTCTGAAAAATTTAATTCTTTGACTTGGAAAGAATACGATTGGTTGAAAGATCTAGTTGAAATAATTGAGAGAAATGAAAATCCAGAGGACTTTTATGAATATACTAAACTTCAGATGTTCCAAGAGAATGTATTTTGCTTTACACCAAAGGGATCTGTGATCAAACTTCCAAAAGATGCTACCCCAATAGATTTTGCGTATGCTGTACATACACAAGTAGGAGATACTGCTATTGGATCAGAAATAAATGGAAAAGACAGTCATTTACAAAGTATCCTGAGAAATGGTGATGTGGTTAAGATTATAACATCAAAGAAAGAGTCACCATCTCTACATTGGTTAAGCTCAGCTAAAACAGGTAAAGCGAGAGCTGCAATTAGGAGATATTGGCAATATAGAGAAAATTCTAAACCAACTGATAAAATATATAATACTACTCTTTGGATCTCGTTACCTGATAAACCAGGTGTTCTTGGAACAGTAACAACTATGATTGGTGAAAATCATGTAAACATTTCTAGTGTTGAAATGGTAGAAAAAACTAAAACCTCCATTAATTTTAGATTTAATCTAATTATTTCTGATCTCAAAAACTTTACAAAATTAATAAGTGAGTTAAAACAAAGAGAGTATAAATTTAAAATTATTAGACACAAAAACAAAAAATATGCTTTCTTTAAAAAATTCTTTGGCAGTTTTAAGAAAAACTGATGCTCTTTTAGAGGGACACTTCGTACTTTCATCTGGTCTGCATTCACCCCAATATGTTCAATGCGCCAAGCTTTTAAGCAAACCAACTCAAGCTAAAAAATTTATAAGTTCCTTAGCAAAAAAAATTAAAAGAAATATTAAAAGTTTTGATGTCATTCTATCTCCAGCAATGGGAGGTGTAATTATTGGTTATGAGATAGGAAGATTGTTAAAAAAAGAGACTATTTTTTGTGAAAGAGTAGATAAAAAATTTAAACTTAGAAGAGGTTTTAATATTAAAAAAAAAGCAAAAATATTAATCGTAGAAGACGTAATCACTACAGGAAAATCTTCATTAGAGTGTGTAAGACTTATTAAAAGATTTGGTGGAAAGTTTGTTGGAATTGCTTGTCTAATAGACAGGTCGAAAAAATTAAAAATATCAAAAAATATTATATCTCAAGTAAAATTAGATATTCCTGTTTATAAGAGAAATAAATTGCCAAATTCTTTAAAGAATATCCAAATTACAAAACCAGGAAGTAGATATCTAAGATAATGTCTAAACTCGGTGTTAACATTGATCATGTGGCTACATTAAGAAATGCTAGAGGAGAAAATCATCCAAATATTTTAAAATTTGCAGATATTGCGATTAATTCTGGAGCTGACTCTATAACAGTTCATCTTAGAGAAGACAGAAGGCATATTAAAGATTTAGATTTAAAAAAACTTTGTAAAAAAAAAATTAAAATAAACTTAGAGATGGCATGTAATAACAAAATGTTAAAAATTGCTCTTAGAAACATGCCTAATTATGTTTGTATAGTACCAGAAAAAAGAAAAGAAATTACCACAGAAGGGGGAATAGATTTAAAAAAAAATTTTCATAATTTAAAAAAAATTATATCCAGACTTAATAAAGCTAAAATTAGAACAAGTTTATTTATAGACCCTTCAAAACAAAATATTGAAATCTCGAAAAAAATAGGAACGAAATGCGTTGAACTGCACACAGGAAAAATATCAATTTTAGTTAAAAAAGGTGCAAAATTTTCAAATGAACTAAAGAGAATTAAAGATGCAAGTAAATTAGCATATGATTATGACATTGAAGTACATGCAGGACACGGCTTAGATTACAAAACAACAAAAATTTTGAGAAAAATTCCATACATAAAAGAATTTAATATTGGTCACTTTATCATAGGTGAAAGTTTAGAGTCTGGTATGCCCAATATTATTAAAGAATTCAAAAAAATCGTGAGATGACTTTAAATATTTTTGGTGTAGGGACAGACATTGTTAAAAATAGTCGTATAAAAAAACTTATTAAAAACAAAAAATTTATTAATAGAATATTCACATCTAGTGAAATTAAAGACTCAAAAAAAATTAATCAGAAAGTTTTGTTTTTTTCAAAAAGATTCGCTGCTAAGGAAGCTTTCGTAAAATCTCTTGGTACTGGTTTTGCCCATAATATTAATTTTAAAGATATAAATGTATCAAAAAAAAGAAGTGGTAAACCCTACCTTACTTTAAGCAATAAGTTAAAAGATATATTAAAAAGAAAACTTAAATTGAAAAAAGTTAAAATTTTTCTGTCATTATCAGATGAAAGAGAATATTCAGTTGCATACGTTGTAACTCAAAAGATTAAATGAAACAAAAAATTATAGATAATATCAAAACTATTTTTTATGCTTTAGTAATTGCTATTGTAATTAGATCTTTGTTAATTCAACCTTTTTATATTCCGTCATCTTCAATGGAGCCTACTTTATTGGTAGGAGATAGGATTTTCGTAACTAAATATACTTATGGATATAGCAAGCATTCATTTCCTTTTAGCTTAGGTCCCATTAAAAAACGTATTTTTTTCGATGAACCAGAAAAAGGAGACATTATTGTATTCAAAACTCCTGCGGATAACAGAACCGATTATATAAAAAGACTTATAGGTGGACCAGGAGACAAGATTCAATTTATAGACGGTAATCTATATCTTAACGACGTTGAAATCCTTAAATCAAAAGTGAAGTTAGAAAATGAAATATATTGTGGTGGTGAAGTTTTAGAAACAAATCTTTTTGAAGAAAAAATAGAAAATAAAAAATATTTAACTGCTTATAATAATTTTGGATCGTACCAAAATTCAGATGAATTTGTTGTACCTGAAAATCATTATTTTTTTTTAGGAGACAATAGAGATTGTTCAAAGGATAGCCGATTTTTAACAAGTGTTGGCTATGTACACCGCGATAATATTGTTGGTAAGGCTAGATTTATTTTTTTTTCAACAGACAAAAAAATAGGAAGATTTATTGAAATTTGGAAATGGAATGAAAGTTTTAGATTAGACAGATTCTTTAAAAAAATAAAATAATGAAAAAAAATATAAGTTCATTTGAAAAAATAATAGGTGTTAAATTTAAAAATCAAAATCTCTTATTACAAAGCCTAACCCATAAAAGTAATAATCCACTTAATAACAATGAAAAATTAGAATTTTTAGGTGATAGAGTATTAGGATTAGTTATATCAAAGAATTTATATAAATTATTTCCAAATGATAAAGAAGGAGATCTTGATAAAAAATTGGCATCATTAGTTAATAGGAAAAGATGTGTTGAAATTTCTAATTATTTATCTTTAAAGAATTATGTTTTAGTAGGAGACAACAAAGAAAATTCAAAAATAGAGAATAAAATTTTAGCAGATACAGTTGAATCAATTGTTGGTGCCTTATATTTAGATCAAGGATTAGAAGTAACTGAAAAATTCATTTTAAATTACTGGAAAAGATTTTTAAATGAAAAATTAACAATTTATAGAGATCCAAAAACAATGCTTCAAGAATATTCTCTTAAATTATATAAAACCCTCCCAATCTATAATGTAATAGAAAACAAAGGCCCAAGACATAAACCTGTTATAAAAGTTTCAGTCAAAATAAAAAATTCAAAAAAATATTTGGGAATTGGTAATTCTAAAAAAGAAGCTGAACAAAAAGCTGCTTTAAAATTATTGGATACTTTTAAAAAATGAATTGGACAGATACAGGTATTTTGTTGTCAAAGAATAAATTTCAAGAAAATTCAACCATTGTTAATTTCTATACTAAAAATCACGGTAAGTGCTCAGGTATTATTTTTGGAGCATCATCAAAAAAAATCAAAAACTATTTACAAATTGGCAATGAGCTTCATTTAAATTATAATTCGAAAAGTGATGACAGTTTTGGATATTTTAAAGTTGAAATTTTAAAAGTAAACACTCCAATATTTTTCTCCCAAAAAAGATCTATGTATTGCATTAATGCAGCATTAAATTTAGTAAAATTACTAACTGTAGAAAATCAAGAGAATACATCAATTTATAAGCTAGTTCATAAGTTATTTTCAATTCTAGAAAAAGATGATTGGTATATAAATTATATTTTTTGGGAACTTGATTTTCTAAGATTGATTGGTTTTGACTTAGATGTAAAAAAATATGCAAAAAAAGAATCCAATGGAAAGGATGAATTTTTTATTACTACAAATCTAAAAAAAATTAAAGTTCCTAATTTTCTTATTTCCAAAAGTGGAGATAATGTAAATAATCAAGATATTATAGACGGTTTGAATCTTATAAGTGAGTATTTACAAACAAATCTTTTTTTACCTAATAGTATTAATTTTCCTCATCAAAGAAAAAAATTCATAGACGATTTTAAATCTTAATTCTTAATAATTTTGTCTATTCTATCTGCAAAATATGAAATAATTGCATTAGAGCCAGCTCTTTTAAATGACATAAGTGTTTCATAAATAGAGTTTTCACTTATTAATCCCTTGTTAATACCATTCATTAACAAACTATATTCACCTGAAACCTGGTAAGCCAAAACTGGTATTTTAAAATTTTCTTTCACTTTTTTTATTATATCGAGGTAGGGAAGACCAGGTTTCACCATAACAAGATCTGCTCCTTCTTTAATATCCAATGCCACTTCTCTTAAAGCTTCTTCGGAATTACTGAAGTCCATCTGATATGTTTTTTTGTCACCTTTTAAAGATTTTTTTGATCCAACTGCATCTCTAAAGGGCCCATAAAAAGAAGATGCGTATTTAACAGCATAAGATAGTATTTTAATATCTTTAAGCGAATTATTATCAAGTTCCAGTCTAATCTCACCAATACGCCCATCCATCATATCTGAAGGCGCTATAACATCACTACCCATTTGAGCTTGTAAAAGAGATTGTTGAATTAATATTTCTATCGTTTCATCATTAAGAATTCTTTTATTTCTTAAAATTCCATCATGTCCATGAGATGTATATGGATCTAAAGCTACATCAGTCATTATACCGATTTCATTTTTATATTTATCTTTAATTTTTCTAATAGCCTTACAAACTAAATTATTTTCATTTAAAGCTTCGCTACCATAAGAGTCTTTTAAACCACTATTAGTTTCAGGAAAAATTGCCACCATTGGAATTTTAAGTTTTAGGGCTCTATCAACAATATGACTAAGTTTATCGACACTATATCTAAAAACTTCAGGCATAGTTTTAATTGGAATTTTTTTATTTTTTCCCTCTGTTACAAAGATCGGTAATATAAAATCATTGCTAGAAAGAGAATTCTCTCTAACCAATCTTCTCATCCAATCAGTTTTTCTTGATCTTCTCATTCTCAATTTGGGGTATTTACCAGTGATAATCATTCTCAATGTTTTTTAATGCGACAATAGTAATATATATAAAAATAGTTTATAAGCTATTAATAAAAAAGTTATAAAATGTCACTATCATTTAACGATTTTCAAAAACAAGATATCAAATTCGATATCATCAAACTTCGAGAAGCTTGCACAAAAGTTTTAAACCTAAAAGGTTTTGACACAAGTCTAGGAATTCCTCACTTTGCTGGAATTTCATTAAATCAAATACCAGGAGATCCAGAGTCAATTAAAGGAAATAATGTTCGTGGAGTATTTTGGACGAAACCAAGCAGTGATGGAAAAGAAGTTTCAAGGGACAAAATG
>CACIQQ010000010.1 GCA_902588835.1 uncultured Pelagibacteraceae bacterium
ATAGTCCTTTTATAAAATTATTTTTAACTTCTTCGCTATAAGATCTGTAGTCATTTCCTACAATTACAATAGGATTCTTTTCAGAGTTAATAACCTGTGTCCCGAATCCTTTACCTACTGCCTCGATTCCCTTCGAGTTGATACTTTTTGGGTATAACCACCTAGCGTCATATTCTCTAAATCCTAGCGGGTCGATTTTTTTTTCCACTTCCATGTTGATATATGTACATTTTTTTGATTTTTTTATTGAACTATTTTTTTTATGTTCTATAAATGTTCTGTTGATTTTTAATTTATATAGTGTATTTAAGAAATCTGCACACAACATATAGTTGTTTTACTAATAAATAGTGTTAAAAAGGTAGTATAATGAACAAAGTCTTGTCTCAGGCAATAAAGAAAGCTGTCTCTGAATTTAAACCTCAGGTTGATCAGAAGACTAAGACCAAAGGTCCAGATTTATTCTCTTTAAACAATAATACAGAGCTATTTCAAAACTCTAGAGGTATTACAATAAAGATTGATAGAAGTAGAGATGAAAATCTAACAGATTTCGGAAAAGCAACACTTAGCGATAGATATTTAGGAGAGAATGAATCTTTCCAAGACTTATTTGCAAGAGTAGCAAGTCATTATGCTGATGATAATTTACACGCACAAAGATTATACAATTATATTAGTAATCTTTGGTTCATGCCTGCAACACCAGTTCTATCTAATGGAGGAACTACAAGAGGTTTACCAATATCATGTTTCTTAAATGAGGCGAGTGATAGTTTAAATGGTATCCTGGGTCTCTGGAGCGAGAATGTTTGGTTAGCTGCAAGAGGTGGCGGTATTGGAAGTTACTGGGGCAATCTAAGATCTATTGGCGAAAAAATTGGAAGAGTTGGAAAAACTTCTGGAATAATTCCTTTTATAAAAGTTATGGACTCTTTAACGATGGCAATCAGTCAAGGTTCATTAAGAAGAGGATCTGCTGCTTGTTATTTGCCTATTGACCATCCAGAGATCGAAGAATTTATTGAAATGAGAAGACCTACAGGGGGAGATCCAAATAGAAAAGCACTTAACCTTCATCATGGTGTTCTTGTTTCAGATGCTTTCATGAGAGCAGTTGAACTTGATGAACAATGGGCACTTAAGAGCCCAAAAAATGGATCTGTTCAATCAACTGTTTCAGCTAGGAATTTATGGATAAGATTATTAACTGCAAGAGTTGAAACTGGTGAGCCTTATATAATTTTTATTGATACAGTTAATAGACAAATACCACAACATCATAAGTTGGCTGGTTTAACGGTTAAAACATCTAACTTATGTAGTGAGATCACTCTTCCAACAGGTATTGATAAAGAGGGTAGAGATAGAACTGCTGTTTGTTGTTTATCTTCATTAAATATTGAAAAATATGATGAGTGGAAAGATGATGAAAATTTTGTCGATGATGTAATGAGATTTTTAGACAATGTCTTAACTGATTTTATTAATAACGCTCCAGAAGAGTTTAGCGATGCAACATACTCAGCTGCAAAGGAGCGAAGTGTAGGCTTAGGTGTTATGGGGCTTCACTCATATTATCAGAAAAAAATGATACCTCTAGAGTCAGTCATGAGCAAAGTTTGGAACAAAAAGATTTTTGAAAATATTCAAAAGAAAGTTGACAAGTCATCAAAAGATTTAGCTGAGGAAAGAGGAGCATGTCCTGATGCTGCTGAATATGGTTTTAAAGAGAGATTTTCAAATAAAACTGCGATTGCTCCAACGGCTTCTATTTCAATTATCTGTGGCGGAACTTCTCCAGGAGTTGAGCCGATTGCAGCAAATAGCTATACTCACAAAACTCTTTCAGGGTCTTTCAATGTTAGAAATAAATACCTAAGAAAACTGTTAGATAAACATGGAAAAGATACAGATGAAACTTGGTCTACAATTACCACTAACCAAGGTTCTGTATCACATTTAGATTTTTTAACACAAGAAGAAAAAGATGTTTTTAAAACAGCTTTTGAATTAGATCAAAGATGGCTTGTTGACTTAAGTGCGGATAGAACTCCACATATTTCACAAGCACAATCTATTAACTTATTTTTACCTGCAGATGTTCACAAAAGAGATCTTCATCAAATTCATTTCCAAGCTTGGAAAAAAGGATTGAAGAGCCTTTATTATTGCAGGTCTAAATCAATACAAAGAGCAGAAAATGTTAATGATGCAAAATCAACTGATGTTACTGCGAATGTTTATAAATCAAATCAACAAGAAACCGACGAAAACAAATATGAGGAGTGTCTATCATGTCAGTAGTAAAAAAAGAGGAAAAAGGAAAAATCATTCAACCAAAAAAAATGGGACTATTAGTAGAAAATCCTGTTTATAAACCATTCAGATATCCGTGGTGTTATGATGCCTGGTTAACTCAACAAAGAATACATTGGTTACCAGAGGAAGTGCCATTGGGAGATGATGTTAGAGATTGGCAAAAAAATTTATCAGAACCAGAAAAAAATTTAGTAACACAAATCTTTAGATTTTTTACTCAAGCTGATGTTGAAGTTAATAACTGTTATTTAAGACACTACACAACAGTATTTAAACCAACAGAAGTTTTAATGATGATGACGGCTTTTGCTGCAATGGAAACAGTGCACGTAGCTGCTTATTCACATTTATTAGATACAATTGGTATGCCCGAGTCTGAGTATTCAGCTTTCATGAAATATAAAGAGATGAAAGATAAGTATGATTACATGCAAGGTTTTAATGTTAATTCGAAAGAAGATATTGCAAAAACTGTTGCCGTATTTAGTGCTTTTACAGAAGGATTGCAATTATTTGCAAGTTTCGCAATCTTATTAAACTTTCCAAGACATAATAAACTTAAAGGTATGGGACAGATAGTTACTTGGTCAGTAAGAGATGAAACTCTTCACTGCAATTCGATGATTAGAATTTTTAAGGAGTTTATAAAAGAAAATCCTGAAATCTGGACTCCGAAGCTTAAAAAAGAAATTTATGATGCATGCAGAACAATTGTAGAGCATGAAGACGCATTCATAGATTTAGCTTTTGAAATGGGACCAATGAAAGGTCTTACAGCACAAGAAGTTAAGGACTATATTAGATTTATTGGAAACAGAAGATTAGTTCAGTTAGGTCTTGAGCCAATTTATGATATAGAAAAAAATCCACTTACTTGGCTTGATACTATGTTAAACGCTGTTGAACACATGAACTTCTTTGAAGGAAGAGCTACAGAGTATTCAAAAGCATCAACACGAGGTAACTGGGTAGAAGCTTTTAGTTAATGCATCTGACACCAAATGAGTAAGTTTGGTTTAGTAGTTTTAGGAGCACACATAGGCATTCATATTAAAGACGAAGTTCAGGAAGTTTTACCTGAGAAAGTACTTTTGGTTGAACCTGTTCCACATAATGTGGAAGCAATAAAAAGTAATTTAGCTGATTTGAAAGGTGTTACAGTTGAACAAGTTGCACTTACAAATAGAAATGAAACTAAAAATTTTTATTTTGTAAAAAATACCTCTATTCATAAACTAAAAAAACATTGGTCAAGTGGCATAGGATCATTTAACAAACAGCACTTACTTGATCATAAATCAAAAAGGTTTAAAATTGAGGAAGAAGATATAGATAAAATTTCAATAGAGACAATAAGATTTAAAGATCTTGTAGAAAAATACCAAATAAAACAAATTGAAAAATTATTAATTGATGTTGAGGGTAGTGAATACGAGATACTCAGTGATATAGATTTTAATTCATTAGAAATAAAAAAGATATTATTTGAATATAAACACTTCGATGGATTTAAAAAAACCGGAAAAAAACTGGAGGAGATTTTGGAAAAACTAAATAAAAATGGATACGAGACAAAAAAAATTGACGATGAAAATATTCTTGCTACAAAAAATTAGTTATCTTTGGTTTAAAGGAACTACTTTTCTATAACTACTGCCCTTGTAGCTTGCAAGAGGTCTAATTAATTTATTAGCAGCATGTTGCTCAAGAATGTGTGCAGACCATCCTGTTATTCTAGAAATTACAAATATTGGTGTGAAAAAGTCTGTGTCAAATCCCATTAAATGATAAGTTGGTCCAGTAGGATAATCCACATTAGGATGAATATTTTTTCTTTCAATCATGACCTTTTCGACAATGTCGTAAATTTTTTCAAATTTCTTGTCTTTTTTAACTTTTGCAACTTTAGAAAAATATTCTCTCATAGTTGGCACTCTAGAGTCGCCACTTTTATAAACTCTATGACCAAAGCCCATTACAACAGCTTTTTGATCTAGAGCATTGTTTATCCAACTTAATGCATTTTCAGGTTTTTTAATTTTATTCATCATATGCATTACTTCCTCATTTGCACCACCGTGTAACGGTCCTTTTAAACTTGCAATAGCACCAGTAATTGCACCATGAATATCTGACAAGCTACTAGTGATTGTTCTTGCAGTAAACGTAGAAACATTAAAACTATGTTCAGCATATAATATAAGAGATACATCAAAAGCTTTTACAATTTCTTTTTCAGGAACTTTTCCAAAACACATATAAAAAAAGTTTTCCGAGAATGACAAATTATTTTTTGGTTTAATGATTTTCTTTCCTTTTCTAATTCTATAGAAGGCTGCTAAAGCAACAGGTGTTTTTGCAAAAATTCTCATTACTTTCCTCATGTTTGCTTCAGGAGAATTATCTTTAGTTTCTTTATCTTCTAATCCCATTATACTAACTGCCGTTCTAGCCACATCCATAGGATGTGATTTTTTAGGGAAATTCTTAATACTCTCTAATAATGTCTTTGATAGGTTTCGTTCTTTTCTCTCAACTTTTTCAAAATTTTTTAGCTGTTTTTCAGAAGGTAATTCTCCATTTAGAATAAGATATGCAACTTCTTCAAACTTACATTTTGCACATAAGTCTTGTGCAGCATATCCTCTATATGTAAGAGAGTTAATTTCTGGCATTACTTTTGAAACTTCCGTCTCATCAACTACAATTCCAAGTAAACCTTTTTTAATATCTTCTGTCATTAATCATGTCCATCTGTACTAAAATTATATATTTTTTTATCGAGAGCATTGTATTTCTCATAATCTACTAAGTCATACAATCTACTTCTAGTTTGCATTTTATCAATAAGGTTTTTTTGATGTCCTTCTTCAAAAATTTTCTTCAAACCTTCCTCCACACTTTTCATTGCTAATCTTTGAGTTGTAACGGGATAAATAACAATATTATAACCCAAATTTTCCAACTCTTTATAATCTAAAAGATCTGATTTTCCAAATTCTGTCATGTTTGCAAGTAAATATGAATTTAGACTTTTTCTTACTTTTTCAAATTCACCTTTATCTTTTAAAGCTTCAGGAAAAACTATTTCGGCCCCTGCGTCGATATATGCTTTACATCTATCAATCATCTTATCTATTCCCTCTACATTTTTTGCGTCTGATCTAGCAATTATCTTGAAGTTTTTATCTTTCCTAGCTTTTACACATTCCTCAATTTTTTTTACCATTTTTTTTACAGAAATAAGTTCTTTGTTATCAAGGTGGCCACATCTTTTTCTCTCAATTTGGTCCTCTATATGCACCGCTGTCACACCAAATTTTTCGAAAGTTTTAATGGTTTTCTTACAAGACTTAAAACCCGTATCAATATCTACAATTGTAGGTAAGTTTGTAACTCTTGCTATTTGTTTTGATCTATTACTTACATCTTCAAGTGTGGTAAGGCCTATATCTGGGTATCCGAGGTCATTAGACATAACTCCACCCGAAACATAAACAGCATCATAGCCAATTTCTTCAATTACTTTAGCAGTTAATGGATTGTATGCACCAGGAACTCTTAAAATTTTTCCACTTTTTAATTTATCAACAAAGTCTTTTCTTTTTTCTTTTATTTTTTTTTTAATAAAGTGCATTAAAAAATACCAATTTTTTTATTTTTTTTAATATTTCTACTATTAATTTCAATATTTAATTTGTGTAACTGATTTGACTTTAACTTTCTTAAGTTTTGAATATCCCTAAGAAATCTATCTGACTCCTTTTTCGGTATAATATCTTTCGTAAGTGTTAAAAACTTTTTAATATAATTAGCTCTTTTAAATGGCCTTAAGCCATAAGGATGAGCGTCTGCTACACCTTGTTCTTCAACAATTTTTTTATTACTTTTTAATGTGACTATAACTTTAGCCCCAAAAGCTTTATTTTTTGGGTTTAGATCATGATAACGTTTAGTCCATTTTTTATCCTCATGAGTTTTAATAGATCTCCATATTTTAATGGTACTTTTCTTTCTTGCTCTTGATTTGCTATATGATTTCACGTGATGCCAATCAGCATCCTCTAAAGCAACAGCAAATATATACATTATTGAGTGATCTAAAGTTTCTCTACTTGCATTAGGATCCATTTTTTGTGGATCGTTTGCTCCTGTTCCAATAACATAATGAGTGTGATGACTTGTATATATATCTATCTTTTTAATTTCATTTAAGTTGTCTATTTTTCTATTTAATTTTTTCGCAAGGTCTATAAGTGCTTGCGCTTGATATTCTGCTGAATATTCTTTTGTATAAGTTTCAAGAATAGCTTTTTTTTCCTGATTTTTTTTTGGAAGTGGAACTTTATATAATGCTTTTTTTCCATCCAATATTCTTGCAATCACACTGTCTTCTCCTTCATAAATTGGGCTTGGTGCTCCTTCACCTCTCATTGCTCTATCTACAGCTTCTATACCGAGTTTTCCAGCATGCGCAGGAGCAAAAGCTTTCCAACTAGAAATTTCTCCTTTTCTAGATTGTCTTGTTGAGACAGTTACATGCAATGCTTGTTGAACAGCTTGATATATTGTTTCAGTTTTAAGGTTTAGCATTGTTCCTAAACCTGCAGCAACACTTGGACCTAAGTGAGCGATATGATCTACTTTATGTTTATGAAGACAGATACCTTTTACAAGATTTACTTGTACCTCATATGCAGTAATAATCCCTTTAATAAGATTTAAACCAGAGACTTTCTTTTGTTGCGCAACAGCCATTAATGCAGGAATGTTATCTCCTGGATGACTATAGTCTGCTGCTAAAAAAGTATCATGAAAATCTAATTCTCTTACAGCAGTTCCATTGGACCAAGCAGCCCACTCACAGTCAAATTTCTTTTTTGAGTTAATTCCAAATAAAGTAGCACCATTAGATCTTGGATGTTTCATTGCCATTTCTCTTGAGGTAATTACAGCTTTTCTGTTTAATGAAGCTATAGCAACAGATGCATTATCAATCATCCTGTTTATCACCATATCAACTGAATCTTTATTTAGTTTAGCATTGTCACTTGCAATTTCTGCAATTTTCCATGCAAGTTGATTTTTTTTACTTAATTTATCTTTTGATGCAAAAACTTTTACTTTATGTATTTTCAATTTATTCCTTTTTGAGTTTAGTACTTCATTTACTTTAAGTATTCAAATATTTTGAAACTATTTTCTCAATACCCTGAAAGTTTGTTACCAAGTGATCATGAGGTATTTCATTTACTTTTTTATCAGTATATCCGTCCTCGAGCAATATAAATGGTAAGTTTGCAGAGTTAGCTGCAGCAGAATCTGTTTCACTATCACCAATCATTAAAGATTTTTTTATATCTCCTTGAAGAATTTCAATCACAGAAGTTAAATGTCTAGGATCAGGTTTGCAATAATCAAAAGTATTACTACCAGCGACATATTCAAAATAGTCAAAAATTTTTATTTTTTTTAATAAATCAATTGCCAAATGCTCTTGTTTATTAGTGCAAACTGCTAGCGAAATACCGTTTTGTTTAGACCACTTCAAAAATTCTAAAACACCATCAATAATTTTACTTTCATTAACAATATTCTTTCCATAATAATCTATAAAATCCTTTACCATTTCATCTTTAATTTTTTTATCTGATATTTTTCCAAACTCTTTTTTAGCTGTTCCCCAAATAGATCTACCAATCAAAGCGCCAGCACCTTTACCAACAAGGTTTCTAATTTCTTCTGTTGTCTTTGTTTCGTACCCAAACTTTTTCATTACATAATTGTGTGCATTCATTAGATCTGGAGCTGTATCTACTATGGTTCCATCTAAATCTACTAAAACTGTGAATTTTTGACTCATTTTAAAAAGTATTATTAAGAAATATTTTGTGAATTCTTTATCATAAATACTTATCTATAAGAAAAAATCAATGAAACAAACTGATATTCAAAATAAATTTAGAAAAAAATTTTTAAATCAGGGTGTAAAAATGACTGCACCTGAGACTGTTTTTTTTTCAAAAGATACTAAAATTGGAAAAAATGTAACAATCGAACCATACGTTGTTTTTGGATCGAAGGTAAAAGTCAAAAACAATGTTAAGATATTAGCCTTTTCACACCTTGAAGGTGTAAGTGTTGATAATAATGTTTCAATTGGGCCATACGCGCGTTTAAGACCAGGAACAGTCTTAGAAGAAGGTTCAAAAGTCGGTAACTTTGTTGAAATTAAAAAATCTCGATTAAAAAAGAATTCAAAAGCAAATCATCTTACTTATATTGGTGATGCAACAATAGGAAAAAAATCTAATATAGGCGCAGGTACAATTACTTGTAATTACGACGGAGTTAAAAAAAGCAAAACAATAATTGAAGATGGTGCCTTTATAGGATCAAACACTTCATTAGTTGCCCCAGTTAAAATTGGAAAAAAAGCAATTGTTGGTGCTAGTTCTGTAATAACTCAAAATGTTAAAAGTGGTTCTTTAGCACTAACAAGAGCAAAGCAAACTGAAGTAAAAAACTATAAAAGAAAAAAATAAAATATGTGTGGAATTATTGGAATTACAAGCAACAAATTGGTTTCATCACCAATTATAAATTCGCTAAAAAAATTAGAATATAGAGGTTATGACTCAGCAGGAATTGCTACGATTGACTCTGGCTTTATTAAAGAAGTTAAATGTGAGGGTAGGGTTGAAAGTTTGGAGGAAGCTGTTTCAAAATCAAAGTTAACAGGAAATGTTGGAATTGGACATGTAAGATGGGCAACTCATGGTATTCCAAACACAATTAACGCTCATCCACATTCATCAGAAAATGTATCTGTAGTTCATAATGGAATAATTGAAAACTCTACATTGTTAAAAAAGTTTTTAGTTAATAAAGGACATAAGTTTAAGTCCCAAACAGATACTGAAGTTATTGTTCATCTTATTACTGAATATTTAAAAAAAGATAATCTTAAAGATGCAATTATTAAAGTTTTAAAAAAACTTCATGGAAGTTTTGCACTAGGTATAATTTTTAAAGATAATCCGAATTTAATAATTGGTGCAAGAAGAGGTTCGCCTTTAGCTGTTGGTTATGGTCCTGGAGAAAACTATTTGGGATCAGATTCTTATGCTCTAAAATCTATGACAAATAAAATTTCATATCTCAATGATGGTGAGTTTTGCATTATAAAAAAAGATAATGTTGAGTTTTTTAATCAGAATGGAAAAAAGATAAATAAAAAAATATTACATTTATCATCAAACGAACAAAATTATGAAAAGGGTGACTACAAACATTTCATGGCAAAGGAAATCGATGAACAGCCAAATACTATCAAAAATTGTGTAAACGAGTACATAGACAAAATTAATAAAGATATAAATATTTTTAATTTTCCATTTAAAGAAAAGGAAATTAATTCTATTACATTAATCGGATGTGGCACTGCTTATCACTCTTGTCTTATTGCAAAATATTGGTTTGAGCAGCTAACATCATTCGATGTAAGTATCGATATTGCTTCTGAGTTTCGTTATAGAAAAAATAAATTTAAGAAAGATTGCCTTTATATTTTTGTTTCTCAGTCAGGTGAAACTGCTGATACTTATGCAGCATTAGATCTTTGTAACAAAAATAAAATGAAGACGTGTTCGGTTGTAAACGTTATTGAAAGTTCAATAGCAAGAGAATCCAAGTTTGTTTTACCAATTCATTGTGGCCCAGAAATTGGAGTTGCATCTACTAAAGCTTTTTTAGGACAAATGCTTGTTTTATATATACTCTGCTTAAAATTAGCTCAAAAAAGAAAAGATATAAGCAAAAAGGACTATCAAAAAAAAATTAAAAACTTATTAAATCTTGCAGAATTAGTTAAACATTCTTTGACAACTGAAAACAAAATTCAATCAATATGTAGTTCATTTGTTGATGCAAAAGGCTCAATGTTTTTAGGAAGAGGTTATTCATTTCCAGTGGCATTAGAAGGAGCCCTTAAACTAAAAGAATTAGCTTATGTGCATGCCGAAGGTTATCCTGCGGGAGAAATGAAACACGGGCCACTTGCGCTTATTGAAGATGGTATGCCTGTTGTGGTAATTGCTCCAAGAGACCAACACTATAAAAAAACTATTTCAAATATGCAGGAAGTTATAGCAAGGGGAGCAAAAGTTTTGCTTATTACAAACAAAAGCAAAGATGAGATTTATTCTGAAAATATTTGGGAGACTATTGAAGTCGAGAATACTGAAGATGATTTGTTTCCATTTTTAGTTACAATTCCATTACAAAAGCTTGCTTATTATTCTGCACTAAAAAATGGTTATGACATTGATAAACCAAGAAATTTAGCAAAGTCTGTTACTGTAGAGTAAAAGTTGTATTTACAATATTAATCATTTTTAATAAAATAATTTCATGAGACTATTATTAAAAATAACATCTATTTTTTTATTCTTGATAACATCTGTATCAGCCAATCCATTGATGCCAGGATATTTTCAAAACAGTAACCCATTGATGCCTGGTTATGTGCAACAAAACAATCCATTGATGCCAGGATATACTCAGCAGAACAATCCATTGATGCCAGGATATGTACAAGAAAATAATCCATTGATGCCAGGATATGTTCAAGATTCAAACCCTTTAATGCCTGGTTATGTTCAGGATAAATCTGTTTTTGGTTTTGGAAACTAATTAATTAATAAAAAGATAAGCATTTATAAGATTACTGAGTCCAAAAATTATTTTATAGATCTCTTTTATTTTGTCATAATTTCGTTATACATTCATCTTAAGGTTGAATTATGAAAAATTGGAAACCAAACAGTTGGAGAAAACATCCTGTTAAACATGTTCCTTCTTATGAAAGTGAAAAGGAACTAAACCAGGTATTAAGTAAAATAAAATCTTTTCCTCCACTAGTATTCGCTGGTGAGACAAGACATCTTAAAGATCAACTTTCACAAGTTGTTGATGGAAAAGCTTTTCTTTTACAAGGGGGAGACTGTGCAGAAAGTTTTGCTGAGTTTAATCCCGACAATATAAGAGACACATTTAAAGTTATTCTTCAAATGTCATTAGTCCTTACATACTCGGCTTCGCTTCCAATTATAAAACTTGGAAGAATAGCAGGACAGTTTGCAAAACCCAGAAGTGCACCAACTGAAAAACAAGGTGATAAAGAATTACCAAGTTACTTAGGTGACAACGTAAATGGAATTGATTTTAATGAAAAATCTAGAAGGCATGATCCAAAAAGATTATTCAAGGCATACTCTCAGTCTGCTTCAACATTAAATCTTTTAAGAGCATTTTCTAATGGGGGTTTTGCTGATTTAAAAAACGTTCATTTATGGAATTTAGGTTACATTAAAAAAAGTCCTCAAGCTAAAAAATTTAAAGACCTTGAAGATAAAATTGCAGATGCACTAGCATTTATGGATGCTTGTGGAATTAATTCTGATTTTAATAGAAGATTAAAAACAGTAAATTTCTGGACATCTCATGAAGCTTTGCATTTACCATTTGAGGAAAGTATGGCAAGAGTTGACTCAACTACAGGGGAATACCATGCAACGTCAGCACACTTTGTCTGGATTGGTGATAGAACAAGACAATTGGATGGAGGACATGTTGAATTTTGCAAAGGTATTGAAAACCCAATTGGTATAAAATGTGGACCGACATCTAAACCAGAAGAGATTGCAAAAATTTGTGAAGTAATTAACCCTAAAAATGAAAAAGGTAAAATTACTTTAATATCTAGGTTTGGTCACGATCAAGTTGAAAAATTCTTACCTAAGTTGATAAGAAGAATTAAAAAAGAAGGTTTAAATGTAATTTGGTCATGTGATCCAATGCATGGAAATACAATAAAATCTACAACAGGTTTTAAAACTAGACCATTTAATAAAGTATTAAATGAAGTTAAAAATGTTTTTGCGGTACATCAAAGCGAAAATTCTTACGCTGGTGGATTACATATAGAAATGACTGGTCAGAATGTGACAGAATGTACAGGCGGGGCAAAAAATATATCTGAACAAGATTTATCAAGTAGATATCACACTCATTGTGACCCTAGATTGAACGCAGATCAAGCTTTAGAATTGGCTTTCTTAATCTCAGATGAGATCAAAAAGAATTCCAACTATGCAAGAAATGCAATTAAAGCGGCATCTTAGACATTTAAAAATTTAAATTTTGTCTTATATTTGAATCATGGAACCTTCTAAAAAAGTAATATTTATTAAAGATTGGATTTTAAATTACGTAAATTCAATGCCAGTAAAAGCTAAATCATTAGTTATTGGTATATCAGGAGGAATTGATTCTTCAGTTTCAAGTACACTCAGTGCCATGACTGGATTAAGAACTATCGTATTATCGATGCCAATAAAACAAAATGGTTCCCAACATGATTTAAGCTTAAGGCATCAAGAATGGTTAAAGAAAAATTTTAAAAATGTTGAAGGGCATACAGTTGAACTAGACAGTTTATTCAAAACATTCGAAAGTACACTAAAAGATTTTAGTAGCGAACATGGTATGGCTAATTCAAGAGCAAGATTAAGAATGTCAACACTTTATCAAGTTGCAGCAGCTAACAACGGAATAGTTGTTGGAACTGGAAATAAAGTTGAAGACTTTGGAGTTGGTTTTTATACAAAATATGGTGATGGTGGTGTTGATATATCTCCAATAGCTGATTGTAACAAAACTGAGGTATGGGAGCTTGGAAGAGAATTAAAGATACTTGATGATATTATTAATGCAGCTCCAACAGATGGTCTTTGGGATGATGGTAGAACTGATGAAGGTCAGTTAGGATTATCATACAAAGAAATAGAAGAGGCCATGGATAACGAGAATTCAAAAAATCGAGATAAATATATTCAAATCAGAAAAGCAAATTTGCATAAAATGGAGCCAATTCCAATATGCAAGATTCCTAGTTAATCAAATAGATTCACAAATCTAAATTAAAGGTATATTCCTAATATAATGAACAAAGATATATATTTAACTAATAGTCTTGGCGGTAAAAAAGAAATATTTAAACCGATAGACCCAAAAAAAGTGAAAATGTATGTATGCGGACCAACAGTTTATGATGATCCCCATATAGGTAACGCAAGGCC
Organism: uncultured Pelagibacteraceae bacterium; assembly: GCA_902588835.1. Taxonomy (GTDB): domain Bacteria; phylum Pseudomonadota; class Alphaproteobacteria; order Pelagibacterales; family Pelagibacteraceae; genus Pelagibacter. Next base: position 13,464 of record CACIQQ010000010.1, read on the forward strand.
TTTAGTAGTATTTGATATTTTGTTTAAAGTTTTAAAATGTAAGTATGGAAATAAATCAGTTACTTATGTTCGAAACATAACTGATATAGACGATAAAATTATTGAAAGTGCGAAACAAAAAAAAATATCAATAGATGTTTTAACTAAAAATATTACCAATAGTTTTCACAATGATTGTGATTATTTAAATTGTGAAAAACCATCTTTTGAGCCTAAGGCGACAGAGAATATTTCTTTAATGGTTGAAATGATCAATGTTCTTCTTAAAAATAAAAATGCTTATGAAAAAAATTCTCATGTTTATTTCGATGTTTCTAGTTTTAAAGATTACGGAAAATTATCAAATAAGAATATAGATGAATTAAAAGCAGGAGCTAGAGTTGAGGTTTCAGAAAATAAAAAAAATCCAGAAGATTTTGTATTATGGAAGCCATCTAATAAAGATGAGCCGAGTTGGGACTCACCTTGGGGCAAAGGGAGACCTGGTTGGCATTTAGAGTGTTCCGCAATGTCAAAAAAATATCTCGGTGATACTTTTGATATTCATGGCGGAGGAAGGGATTTGATTTTTCCTCATCACGAAAATGAAATTGCCCAATCAAGATGTGCTAATAATAAATCTTTTTCAAACTATTGGATACATAATGGCTTTATTACAATAGCAAATGAAAAAATGGCAAAGTCACAAGGAAATATTTTTAAAATTAAAGATTTCTATCAGAGATATAATGGTCAAGTTTTAAGACTAGCTTTAATTTCAACTCACTACAAACAAGCAATGGATTGGAGTGATGATTTATTAACACAATCAAAAAAAACTTTAGATAAATGGTACGAGTGCCAAAAAAAACCAGAAGGCAAAGTATTAATCCCAGATGATGATTTAATTCCTCTTTATGATGATTTAAATACTCCTGGATATATTAGTAACATTCATAAATTATATGATAAAGCTGCCAAAGGATCTGACAAAGATAAAGAAATTTTTACAACAGCATGTAATTTTATTGGTCTGTTAACTGAACCAAAATCTAAATGGCAAGAGTTTAAAAAAAATATTTTAGAAATTTCAGAGGAAGAGATTTTGCAAAAAATAAAAGATAGGAATACAGCTAGGGATAATAAAAATTACCAATTAGCTGATGAAATCAGAAATGAACTTTTAGATAAAGGTATTTTAATTGAAGATAAAGATGATAAAACAACTTGGAAAATAAAATGAGTAAAGAACGATTATACATATTTGATACTACATTGAGAGATGGCGCTCAAACCCAGGGTGTTCATTTTTCAATTGATGAAAAAACAAAAATTGCGCATGCTTTAGATGATCTTGGTGTGGATTATATAGAGGGAGGTTGGCCAGGGGCTAATCCGTCCGATACAGAATTTTTTCAAAAGGGTTTGGATTTAAAAAATTCTACCTTCACTGCTTTTGGAATGACAAAGAAAGCTGGACGAAGTGCAGAAAATGATCCAGGTTTGTCAGCGATTTTAAATTCAAATACTAAATCTGTTTGTCTAGTAGGAAAGTCTTGGGATTTTCATGTTGATGTTGCATTGGGAATAACCAATGAAGAAAATTTAGAAAACATTAAAGAGACAACAAAACATTTTGTAAAAAACAACAAAGAGTTCATGTTTGATGCAGAACATTTCTTTGATGGTTATAAAGCAAACCCTAAATATGCTTTAGCTTGTATCAAAGCTGCTTATGATAATGGAGCTAAGTGGGTAGTTCTTTGTGATACTAATGGTGGAACACTTCCTCATGAAGTTACAAAAATAGTAAAAGAAGTTTCAGAACATATTCCTGGTGAAAACTTAGGTATTCACGCACATAATGATACGGGTAACGCAGTTGCAAATTCAATCGCAGCCGTTTTATCAGGAGCAAGACAAATACAAGGTACTATAAATGGCTTGGGTGAAAGATGTGGTAACGCTAATCTAATGTCAATTATTCCAACATTTCATCTTAAAAAAGAATTATCAGATAAGTTTGAAATAAGTATTAAAGAAAAAAATATTAAACACATTACACAATGTTCAAGATTACTTGACGAGATACTAAATAGAAAACCTAATAAACATTTACCTTACGTTGGTGCTGCAGCATTTTCACATAAAGGTGGTTTACATGTGTCTGCTGTTCAAAAAGATCCTAAAACTTATGAGCATATAAATCCAAAAGATGTTGGTAATAACAGAAATATAGTTGTTTCTGATCAGTCTGGTAAATCAAATATTTTATCCAGACTTAAAACAATTGGAATAGAAATTGAAGAAAACGATCCAAAAGTTAAAAAACTTTTGGAAGAAGTAAAAGACAGAGAATTTATTGGTTACAGTTACGATGGAGCTGATGCTTCTTTCGAATTACTAGCTAGAAGAGTAATAGGAGAAATTCCAAGATATATCTCAATTAAAGAATATGACGTTTCGGTTTCAAAAAATGATCAAGATAAAATTGTTTCTAGAGCAAAAGCAAAATTAGAGGTCGATGGTGAACAAATAGTCTGTGAAGGTGAGGGTAATGGACCTGTTCATGCTCTAGATAACGCTATAAGAAAAAATGTTACTAAGTTAGAAAAATATTCTGAATATTTGAAAGATTTAAAACTAGTTGACTACAAGGTTAGAATTTTAAATACAGGAACTGAAGCGACCACAAGAGTATCGATTGAAAGTACAGACTCCCAAGGAAAAAATTGGTTTACCATTGGTGTATCACCAAACATTATTGATGCATCATTTAAAGCTCTTATCGACAGTTTAGATTTTAAATTATTTAAGGATAAAGCTCCCGCAAGTAAATAAATGAAAATTAAGAAGTTCTCTAAGAAACCTACTGATATTCAAAGCAGGGTAGGAGCAGATCCTGTTGTTTGTTACCCAAATGAAAGCATAAATAATAATCTTGAAATATTACATCAAGCTAGAAAACACATTCAACAAATTAATGAAGTTATAGTCCCTCCAAGAGATGCTAAAACTTTTAATGTTAAATCAGGTAATTTCTTTAGAATAGAAAGTGTTGAAGGACCTCAAGTTGGAGATTTAAATTTATTTCAGGCTGATAATTTAGAGGAAAAGTTTTATTCTGGAAAAACTAGAGCTCTCTATGGAACACATATTTCAGTTGGAGACAAAATGTTTAGCAGTTTCCCGTATTTAAGATCATTAGCTACAATTACTTGGGATACATTAGATTGGTATGGTTATGACAAAGATGGGGGCTCGGTCCACGATGTTATTGGCACTAGATGCGATCCTTACACATATAAACTTACATCAAACAACGATTATCATTATTGTTGTCATTCAAATTTAACTAGAGCTTTAGTTAAGGAGAAAAATATAAAATTAGACGATGCAGAAAAAATTGTGCACGATGTATTAAATGTATTTATGCTTACTGGTTTTACTAATGACACTAAACAATACTTTATGAAATCAAGTCCTGTAAGGCCAGGAGACTATTTAGAATTTTTTGCAGAAACAGATTTACTTGGGGCTTTATCTGCTTGCCCAGGTGGTGACTGTGGATCAGAACATTCATCTGATGAAGCAAAGTGCTATCCATTAAAGGTTTCTATATGGGATGTTGATCAAAAATTCCTTAAAGGAATAAAACCTTCAATATTATCTAATTATAATAGAAATCATGGCATCAAATAAATGAACAAGAATAAAGTTACATTTATTTTACATAAGCCACAGCTATCAGAAAATATTGGCGCGTGCGCAAGAGCAATTAAGAATTTTAATTTCCAAAAGCTCTATCTGATTGATCCAAAACCTATTTTTCCTAACGATAAGATATTAGCGACATCCGTTGGAGCAAAAGACATCATAAAGAAAAGCAAAGTATTTAATAATTTAGAAAGTTCCTTAGGAGATATTGATATATTAATCGCTACATCTGCAAGATTTAGAAACAAAAATGTGAAACATATTAATCTTGAGGGTCTAAAAAAAATAGATTTTAGAAAAAAAATTGGATTTTTATTTGGCTCAGAGGCATCAGGGCTTTCAAATAAAGAAGTAAGTTATGCAAATTACACTTTACAAATACCTACAAACATAAATTTTAAATCTCTAAATCTATCCCATAGCCTTATAATTATTGCGCAATTCATCTCAAGTTTATTAAATTCCAAATCTAGTCAATTTAAAAAGTCAAAAAAGGTAAAGAAAGCTTCTAAAAAAGAAATTCAATCAATGATAAATTTGTGTCTTAATAATCTAAATGAAATTAACTTTTTTAAACACAAAGAAAAAAAACCTATAATGCTTGAAAATTTAAGAAACATTTTTTATAGAATGGAACTTTCAGATAAAGAAACACGTATTTTATCAAGTGTATTTGCAAGTTTAGGAAAAAAACGTTGATTGACAAATAAGATGTTAAGTTTATAACCCATTTCACTAAATGACAAAAAGATTAAATTCTAAACACAAAATTGACAGAAGACTAAAGGTAAACCTTTGGGGGAGACCAAAAAGCCCTTTCAATAAGAGAGCATACCCCCCAGGACAACACGGACAATCTAAAAATGCAAAGTTATCAGATTACGGAACTCAACTTCAAGCTAAGCAAAAATTAAAATCATATTATGGAAATATAAATGAGCGACAATTCAGAAACGTTTATAGAAAAGCGATTATGAAAAAAGGGGACACAGCAGAAAATTTAATAGGTTTACTAGAAAGAAGACTAGACTCAGTTATCTACAGAGCAAAATTTTCAAGTACAATTTTTTCATCAAGACAGTTTATTAATCACGGACATATAAAGGTGAATGGTAAAAAAGTAAACATATCAAGCTACCTTTTAAGTGAAGAAGACACTATCGAGATTAAAGATAAATCAAAACAATTAGCAATCATTGATATAGCTTTAGCTAACAAAGAAAGAGATATTCCTGAATACCTACAAGTTGACGAGAAGAAAAGAACAATTAAATTTGTAAGAACGCCTAAGTTTGAAGAAGTTCCTTATCCTGTTGTAATGGAGCCAAATTTAGTAATCGAATATTACTCTAGATAATATTATTTTTTATATTCTATACCTTTTTCATCAAAAACTTTTTTAAGTTCACCATTCTCAAACATTTCTTTGATGATGTCACATCCACCGATGAATTCTTTTTTTATATAAAGTTGAGGGATAGTTGGCCACTCACTATATATTTTAATACCTTCACGAATGTTTTGATCTTTTAATACATCAACACTTTGGTATTTTACTTCCAAAATTTTTAATATGTTAGAGACGGCCATTGAAAAACCGCATTGTGGAGCTTCTGGACTTCCCTTCATGAATAAGCAAACATCGTTGTTGTTTATTGAATTTTCTATCTGTTCTTTAACTTGTTGATCCATTAATTCTCCTTTGTCTTAAGCGCTAGAGCATGAAGCTCGTTTCCCATTTTTCCTTTTAAAGCATCATACACCATTTTATGTTGTTGCACTTTATTTTTACCTTTAAATTGAGAAGAAGTCACTGTGGCGGAATAGTGATTCCCGTCGCCAGCTAAGTCTTGAATATCAATAACGGCATCAGGTAAAGCCTCTTTAATCATTTTTTCAATTTCTTTTAAATCCATTGCCATATTTAACTCATGTATTTATATAACCAACCTTTATAAAATTCTGTCACCTTGTCCACTGTAAAAGTTAGCTCATCATTTATGATAATCTCTTTATCTGTTGTTTCTCCTAATAAATCAAAATGTACAGAGTTTTTCTTTAAAATACTCTCTACTTTTTTAAGATTATTTTTCTCTACTTCAATAATGTATCTTCCTTGATCTTCAGAAAAAAAATATTGATAAATATTTGTTAAATTTTTGAATTTATAAAATTTAATTCCCTTACTGCCTGCTATACACATCTTTAAAGCACCAATCATTATTCCACCCAGAGATACGTCGTGGACTGATAATGCTAATTTTTCTTTAATAATTTTAAGAATTGTTTCCCCATTATTTTTTTCATTAAATAAATTTATTTCAGGCGGTGGTCCTTTTTTTTCATCTAAAATTACATTTGCAAAGATACTTTGATCTAAATTTCCTTCTGTTTTTCCAATAACTAAAACTAAGTTTCCCCTTGATTTAAACTTCATCGTCATCAAATTTTTATAATCTTTTAGTAAACCAACACCTCCAATTGTAGGTGTAGGTTTTATTCCTTTATCTTTTGTCTCATTGTAAAACGATACATTTCCCGAAACGACAGGGAAATTTAAATATTTGCTAGCTTCATTAATTCCATCAATGCATTCAACAAACTCACCCATATTTTCTTTTTTTTCTGGGTTTCCAAAATTTAAACAATTCGTTATTGCTATGGGTTCTGCACCAACTGAAACTAGATTTCTCCAAGCTTCACAAACAACTTGTTTTCCTCCGGTGAATGGATGCGCATGACAATAAGATGCGGACGAGTCAACTGATGAAGCTACAGCTTTTTTGGTACCGTGTACTCTTACAACACCTGCATCACCACCAGGTTTTTGAATTGTATCACCCATTACAGTATGATCATATTGTTCCCATATCCATTGCTTAGAACAAATATTTGGATGAGAAATCATTTTTTTAATGACATCATTAAACTTTAATTTTTTAAAATCATTATTTGAAAATTTAATCTTTTGAGGAAGCTTGGTTTTTTTCCAAGGTCTATCATACATAGGAGCTTCATTTGCTAAAAATTTAATTGGTACATTTGCTACTTTTTCTTTTTCAAAATAAAGTTCAATATTTTTGGAATTAGTTGTTTTACCTATTACTGCAAAATCTAAATTCCATTTATCAAATATTTTTTTTGCACTATCTTCCTTCCCGCTTTCTAAAACTATCAACATTCTTTCCTGGCTCTCAGACAACATAATTTCGTATGGTGTCATTTTTTCTTCTCTGCATGGTACTTTATCTAAATGTAATTCAATTCCTAAATTTCCTTTTGATGCCATTTCAATGCTGGAAGATGTTAAACCTGCAGCACCCATATCTTGAATTGCAATAATCGATTTGTCAGACATTAACTCTAGACAAGCCTCTAGAAGAAGTTTTTCAGTGAAAGGATCTCCAACTTGAACGGTAGGTTTTTTTTCCTCTATTTTGTCATCAAAAATTGCTGACGCCATACTTGCTCCATGAATACCATCTCTGCCAGTTTTCGATCCAACATAAATCACTGGTTTGTTTATCCCTGCAGCTTTTGAGTAAAAAATTTTATTTTTATTTACCAAACCTAATGTCATTGCATTTACTAAAATATTTCCATTATAAGATTGATCAAAGCAAGTTTGACCAGCTATGGTTGGAACCCCAATACAATTTCCATAGCCTCCAATTCCCTTAACAACACCTCTTAATAAATTTTTAGTTTTTTTGTGTTGTGTGGAGCCAAAATGAATTGAATTTAAGTTTGCGATTGGTCTTGCGCCCATTGTAAAAACATCTCTCATTATTCCACCAACACCTGTTGCTGCACCTTGGTACGGTTCTATAAATGAGGGATGGTTATGACTTTCAATTTTAAAAACTATTGCATCGTCATCTCCTATATCAATTACGCCAGCATTTTCACCTGGACCTTGGATTACTTTTTTTCCCTTAGTATTTAATTTTTTCAAATGTAATCTTGAAGATTTGTAAGAACAATGCTCATTCCACATTGCTGAAAAAATTCCAAGTTCTGTTAAATTTGGAACACGCTTTAACAAATCACAAATTTTTTTGTATTCATCAGGTTTTAAACCATGATCTACTGCAATTTTTTCATTTACTTCCATTATTTTAAATTCTTTAATAAATTTTCGAAAAATATTGAGCCATCTTCACCAGACAAACTTTGATCTATCATTCGCTCTGGGTGAGGCATCATTCCTAAAATATTTTTCTTTTCATTGAATATTCCAGCAATATTTTTTATTGCACCGTTTGGATTTGATTTATCATCTACCTTTCCATCTGAGCTACAATAGAAAGCTGCAATTTGATTGTTATCTTCTAATGACTTTAATTCGTCTTCGCTACAAAAATAATTACCTTCATTATGAGCTATATGAAGCTCTAAGACATCTTTATCTATATTTTCAAAAAATTTGTTTTCACTATTGTTAACTTTGACAAATATATTCTTACAAATAAATTCAATATTCTTATTTTGTTGAAGAACACCTTTTAATAGACCAGTTTCTGTTAAGATTTGAAATCCATTACAAATACCCAAGACTAAACCTCCAGAGTTTGCAAAATCGATTACCGATTGAATAATTTTTGATTTGCCAGCTATACTTCCACATCTAAGATAATCTCCATAAGAAAACCCACCAGGCAAAACAATTAAGTCACTTTGAGGTAATTTATCATCATCATGCCAGACCATTTTATTTTTAAAACCAAATTTTTTTAATGCAACATCCATATCCCTATCACAATTTGATCCAGGGAATATAATGACCGATGAATTCATTAAATAATCTTAAAATCCTCTATGACTTGATTTGCTAGAAGCTTTTTGCAAATTTCTTCTGCAGAGAGTTTTGCTTTTTGCTCATCATTTTCGTCAATATCGATATCAAAATATTTTCCTTGTCTTACATCTTTAACGTTTGCAAAGCCCATTCCATTTAATGTTTGTTGTATTGCTTTACCTTGAGGATCAAGAACTCCAGATTTAAGAGTAACAACTACCTTTACTTTCATTTATTTTTTGTTTTTTACCGCTTTTGGTTTTTCAAAATTGACAGCTTGTATGTTGGATTGTTCGTGAAGAATACCTAATCTTTTTGCCACTTCTTGATATGCATTAATTAAATTTCCAAGATTATTTCTAAATCTATCTTTATCTAATTTTTTGTCAGTCTTATTGTCCCATAATCTACATGTGTCCGGACTTATTTCATCTGCAAGTAATACATCTGTTTTGCCATTATTTTTAATTCTTCCAAATTCAACTTTAAAATCTACAAGTTTAATGCCTACACCTCTAAACATTCCTACCATGAAGTCATTTATCCTTAGTAGTTGTTTATCTATCTTTTCTATTTCTTTTTTAGTTGCCCATTTAAAAGTATAAATGTGTTCTTTAGATATAAGAGGATCTCCTAGTTCATCGTTTTTTAAACAATATTCAATTAATGGATCTTCTAAAATAGTACCATCTTCTATCCCAAGTCTTTTTGTAAGAGAACCAGTTGCAATATTTCTTACAATAAATTCAATCGGAATAATTTCGACATGTTTAATAAGCTGCTCTCTCATATTAAGTCTTTTTACTAAATGATTTTTTATTCCAACTTGATCTAAATTCATTAAAATATGTTCTGAAATTCTATTATTTAAAACTCCTTTGCCTTCAATCTTTGCTTTTTTTTGGTTATTAAAAGCAGTAGCATCATCCTTGAAGTGCTGAATTACAAATTCTCTATTATCAGTAGCAAAAATAACTTTTGCTTTTCCTTCATATAATTTCTTCCCTTTTTTCATTATCTAAAAACCCTTCTAAAAATATAATTTACATTTTTTAAATGCTTTGAATATGTAAACACTTTATCAATTTTATTCTCAGAAATTAGAGATGTAATTGATTTATCCTTTTTAATCAGTTCAATTAGATTGGTATTCTTGTTGAAGCTATTAATTGCATGGGTTTGAATTTTTTTATAAGCTTTTTCTCTTGAAAGACCAACTTTAGTAAGTTCTAGCATCATCTCTTGTGAAAAAATTACTCCTTTAGTTATATTAAGATTTTTCATCATATTTTTTGGATAAATAATCATATTATCCACAAGATTTGTAAGTCTATTTAAAGCAAAATCTAAAGTAATGTTAGCATCAGGACCTATATTTCTCTCTACGCTAGAGTGAGATATATCCCGCTCATGCCAAAGAGCAATATTTTCAAGTGCAGGAATTACACTACTTCTTACAAGTCTTGCAAGTCCTGTTAAATTTTCACTTAGTATTGGATTTTTTTTGTGAGGCATTGCTGAAGATCCTTTTTGACCTTTTGAAAAAAATTCTTGTAACTCATATACTTCAGATCTTTGTAAATGCCTAATCTCAGTTGCAAATCTTTCAATGGATCCAGCTATAATTGCTAAAACAGAGAAATAATATGCATGTCTATCTCTTGGAATAATTTGTGTTGATATTGGTTCAGGCTTTAGTTTTAATTTTTTTGATACGAAAACTTCTACTCTTGGATCTATATTTGCAAATGTTCCAACTGCTCCAGAAATAGCACATGTTGAAACTTCATCTATAGCATTCTGTAATCTTTTTTTATTTCTTTTGAATTCTTCATAATAGGTTGCTAGCTTTAAACCAAATGTTATTGGCTCAGCATGAATACCGTGACTTCTACCAATACATGGAGTCATTTTATGCTTGTAAGCTTTTTTTTTAATCACAGATAATAATTTCTCTATATCTTTCATTAAAATTTTACCTGATTGGACTAATTGAATATTGAAACTCGTATCAAGTATATCTGATGAAGTCATTCCCTGGTGAAGGTATCTTGCTTTAATTCCCGCTTTCTCAGTTATTGAAGTTAAGAAAGCGATAATATCATGTTTTACTTTACCTTCAATTTGATGAATTCTTTTAACATTAATTTTGCCTCTCCGTCTAACGACAGAAGCTACACCCTTAGGAATAATCTTAAATTTTTCCATTGCTTGAGCTGCAGCAATCTCAACATCTAACCAAATTTTATACTTGTTTTCTTCTGACCAAATTTTTGCAAGTTCTTTTCTTGAATATCTCGATATCATTAATTGTAAGGAGGCTCCTTATAACCTTTAGCAGATTCTGTGAAAATTTCATAACCATTTTCAGTAATCCCTACAGTATGCTCAAATTGTGCAGATAATGTTTTATCTTTTGTAACTGCTGTCCAACCATCATTTAAAACTTTAGTGTGATATTTTCCAGCATTTATCATAGGCTCAATAGTAAAAGTCATACCTGGTTTTAATTCATCTCCAGTATCCTTTGATCCATAGTGAAGTATATTTGGCTCTTGGTGAAAATTTGTTCCTATCCCGTGACCACAAAAATCTCTTACAACTGAAAAACCATTTTTTTCTACAAAAGATTGTATCTCATGACCAATATCACCAATTCTTTTTCCAGGCTTTAATATTTTAATTGCTCTGTTAAGAGACTCGTAA
>CACIQQ010000011.1 GCA_902588835.1 uncultured Pelagibacteraceae bacterium
ATAATAAAGTTTTTAATACTGTTCCATTACCAATTAATCAGAAAATAGGTGTAGACCCCCAAAGAGGAGGGACACATAAGATGACAAGTGACGATTTTTTTAAATCAAATAAAATTTTTTTTGATGTAATATTTATTGATGGTCTTCATAGTTACGATCAGTGTAGTAATGACTGCATAAATTCAATGAAATTTCTTAATGAAGATGGGATAATAATCTTTCATGATATGCTTCCAAGATCAGATGTTGAGGAAAAACAAGACATGTCAGGGGATGTTTGGAAAGTAGCTTGTGAAATCTCAAAAATAAATGACGCAAAATTTGTGATAGCAAATATAGATCAGGGTGTTGGTATTCTAAAGATTAAAAGAAATTCAAAATATTCTAGAATACCAGATATAAAAGAAAAAAAATTTAGTGATTATATTGATTATTTTAAAAAAGATCTTCCAATTGTAAATTGTCAAGAAGCCTTAGATTTTATAAATAACAAATAGATCACTCATCAAACTTAGATCTTTTAAATGAACTCAAACCTATTATAGAAGCTATCAACCCTTCTATTTTGAAGTAAGTATATTTAGATTTTTTATATTTAATTGGTAAATTTATTATTAGTTGCAAGATATTTGTAATAAGATTAGGTAAACACAATATTAACGCCTTTAAATATCCATCATATTTTTTATGATAATAAAATTTAGACCATTGTCCATGCCAGCCGGCTAGGAAGTATGCATATTCCATTTCTTTTATTGTTTTAAATGTTGCAGAACCGGAACTTTGTTTTTCATGAAAATGGTAAGAATTGTTTATAGTATACATTTTGATTCCCATTTTTCTACATTTGGTAAAATAATCGTTATCTTCGTAGTACAAAAAAATATTTTTGTCAAATCCACCAATTTTTTTAAACATTTTTGTATCAAATAACATTGCTCCACCAGTCAATGTTTTTTTTTCTTCTACGATGCTTTTATATCTTTTTCCTTTGTTTTCTTTATAATTAGGGCTAACAGCACCAAATTTCTTAATTTTTTTACATCCTTTTAAAAGTAATTTTAATGTATTTTTATATATAACAGTATCTGGGTTCATTACGAAAAAAAATTTTGTTTTTACAAAACGTGAACCCAAATTAATTGCGTTACCATATCCAATATTTTTTTGAAGTATTACTTTTACGTTTTTATATTTTTTTTTTATATTTTCTTTTAATTTTTTATCTTGGGAATTTTCGATTATTATAATCTTAATATCTTTTGGTAAATCTTTAAGATGTTTATATATTTTATTGCCTGATTTGTACGATGGAATAACGACACTTAATATATTTTTCATATCTTAATTTTATTTAATGCATTATTTTTGAATATATTTGCTTCTCTAATATATCTTCTTACCATTTGTGTCGTTTTGTGCCCCGTCATAGCCATTATACTTCTCTCGTCAGCGCCAGATTCTGCTGCTACAGTAGCAAATCCAGCTCGTAAACTGTGGCCTGCAAAGTTCTTATTTTCTATACCAGCTAAACTTAAATATTCCTTCATCAATAATACAACAGATTGATCTGTTAATCTCTGATCCGTTAATAAAGAACCCTTAGAAAATCTTCTAAAAATAGGTCCTGACTTAATTTTTGAAATTTGTAACCATTTTTTAAGACTAGTTACTGGACAATAAATTTCATTAGAGAAGTAGGGTAGGCCCTTTATCATACCTTCTCCAAATTGATCTGTTTTTGACCTTCTGATAGTTATTTTAAGGCCTTCAGGGACAAATTCTAAGTCTTCGTGGTCTATGGAAATTAACTCAGTTCTTCTAAAACCACCTCCAAACCCTATAAGCATTATTGATCTATCTCTTAACTTTTTGATTTCTTCATTCTTTTGTTCATCTATTACATTAATTATGGATTTTAAATGATTGATTAATATAGGTTTTTTACCTTTTTGAATGCTCCCTTTTACCCTTTTTATACCTAACAAATTCTCAGTTATAATTGGATGTTTTGTATCTAGGTAGTGGCCTTTTAGCTTATGAACCATGCTAATTGATACCAATCTTCGTCTTATAGTGCTTATTTTTGAATTTTTTGACAGATGTGTAAGGTAGATAGATACTATTTTCGGCTCTGATGGTAATGAGCTAAGTCCATGTTTGGCACAAAACGCCCCAAAGTCTTTAAAATCTGATTTGTAAGCCCTTAATGTATTGCTTGCTTTTGAACTTTTTAGATTATTTAAAGTTGCCTCATGAAGCGATTTTAGATCTGTTGTTAATTTATTCATAATTACTATTGATAACAATTAATTATCATTAGTAATAATATAAGTCATTTAAGATGTCAAGTAAATAAGTTAATTTGTTTTAATGTTAAAATATATAATTTTAGCTTTAGCTTTTATCGGAATAGTTTTTTTTGTGCTGTTTAAATTTGAAAAGTTAGATAAGCCAGAGAAAAAGAAATCTATATACATTTTGATAGCAGTATTAATTTTAAGCTTATTTGGTATTATTTCATTATTGTACTTTTAAAGTTATTAACGTTATTCACACCTATCCTGTTTAATCGCTTAAAAAGTGATACATTCAACCTTAGTAGTTTGTTATCGTGTGATGAATTAAGGGGCAACCCTTAACTGGCCGACTGGGGAAAGGCCGAGAGGACCAAGCCCAGGGGGCAGAAAGTCTTACGGAGTAGCGCTAAAATCGTAGGGCGGAAGGCATGGCGGTAGCGCATACAACGACGTGCCAAAACTACTGTTCTTTGCACCGTAAAAAGTGCAAGGAAACAGGGGTTTTTCTTCATGAAAGGCACTAAATTTCAATTACAGGTATGGAATTATCTAAAAAAGATTCCTAGAGGGTCTGTAAAAACATATAAACAGGTAGCTATAGCAATAAATAAGCCAAAATCAGCTCGAGCGGTTGCTAATGCCTGTGCTAAGAACCCTTATGCTCCAAATATACCTTGTCATAGGGTTATTAGGTCCGATGGAGGCCTTGGAGGTTATTCTGGAAGAGGTGGAGTTGCTCAAAAATTGAAATTGTTGAGGTCAGAAAAGGTTGATATTTGAGGCTTTTTTTCACTCAAAAACCCAATAAAATCAACGTTTTTTATATATTTAGTCTATAAATTGATATTATTTATAAATTCAACGATCAGTTGCACCATTCTGAGGACAATTCTTAAAATTGACCCCTCTATGGCCGTTTAAATAGCATATTCAATATCTGCATTGGTCTAGAATTATGGAATAACAATAGTTTTAGACACCCCGTTTTTTTTGATTTTTTACAGTCTTTGAACTAATATTAGTGGCTATTTTAAAGGTTTTTTCATTTTTATCATTAATTTACGGTTTTTTGGAAGTTTTTTTTAACTAAAATATTCTTTTAAATATAATAATAATATTCAATAATAACAATAGTTTACAATAATATGTTAAAGTATTACTTAATTAATTAGTAAACTTATATTACCTATTTATTTAAGTCTTTTAACGATTTTCTCTCGCCTTGATATATAAATACCACTAAGAATAATAATAAATAAACCAAGGAAAGTCCATTTATCAGGGAAATCGCTAAAGAAGTAATATCCTATTATAATATTTGTAACTATCTCAAAGTAACTAAATGGAGCTAACTTCGAAGCATCTGCATATTTAAGAGACAATATAATGAATAAATGACCTACACATGCAAATATTCCAATAGCTGCCATCATAGACCATTGATTTAAGGTAGGTTTAATCCATACGAAGGGCATAACAAATGAGATTATTATGGCCCCCACTACACCAGTTAATAATAAAGTTAATAATGGATTATCAGATGAACTTAGTTTTCGTGTAATTATTAAATAAAAACCATACATGACCCCAGTTCCTAAAGCTGCTAAACTTGCTAAGTTTATTTCTACAAATCCTGGTCTAATTACTACCATTGATCCAATAAAACCAATTATAACTGCAGACCATCTTCTAAAACCAACTTTCTCACCTAAAAAAATTGGAGAAAATGCTGTAACAATTAAAGGAGCAATGAATGCTAATGTAAGAGCCTTTGCCAACGAAATTATTGAAATCGAATAAAAAAAACAAACGTTTGCGGTTAATAAAATTAAACCTCTAATAAGTTGTAGTTTAGGTTTATCAGTCCAAACAAGATTTTTTCTAAAAAAGAAAAACATTATTGGTAATGTAAATGCTACAGTGAAAAAGTATCGTGCCCACGTAATTTGTAAAACTGGAAGATCAGAACTGAGATATTTAGCAAAACCATCCATTATGGGGAGCATTACCCACGCTAATAGATTAAAAGTTATAGCTTTCATTTATATATTATATTTAATTGAAATATCTTAAAGCAAAGAATACCACAATAGGAATAGTGATAAATGACATTAAAGTTGATGTAACAATTGTACTTGCAATACTATCAACAATTTTTTTGGGAGAATACATGCTTCCAACTAAATAGTTCAATATAGCACTTGGCATAGCACTTTGTATTAAAAGTACTCCTGCAGGAAATCCTGAAAGATCAAAATAGTAAATAACGGCAAAGCCTATAATGGGACCTATTATAACTCTTAATAATGAGAATATAATTGAGTCTCGAAAAGAAAATTTAAATCTTGTTAATGCAATACCCAAAGACATCAATACCAAAAAAATAGTTGCATAAGTGAGAAGAAAAGTTGTGTTTTCAAGAAACAGAGGTGTTTTGATATCAAAAAATAGAAAAAAAACAGAGACTATAATTGCGTATACAGGCGGACTTTTAATAAGAATATCAAATGAAAATTTTTTTTTTGCTAAAAAAACACCTAGTGTAAAATGGAAAAGAATAATTACGGAAGCAACAGCAGAAGCTACTCCTAAACCTTGAGTTCCATAGGCAAATAAACAAATTGGAACACCCATATTCCCAGTATTTGGAAGAATTAATGGTGGAAGTTCCATACTAAGATCTTTTTTAAGGAGAAAAAGTACTATAAGTCCAACTATTGCAAAACCACCAATCATTAAAATAGCATATGCAAAGTAATGAACAAAAATACTTAGAGTTATGCCTGTTGTCGTAACAGTATAAAAGATCATCGCTGGTGTACCAATATTTCCAGCAAAATTTGTTATAAAATTAGTGTCAAATTTTGGATTTTTTTTACCTAAATAGTAACCAATACCTATGACAAAAAAAACTGGAAAAATAACTTCAAATATCTTTACGTATATTTCCATTACTAAAAAAGCCTTAATAAAACAGGCTTTTTAAGCACATTTTTGTTTTTTTGTAATGATCTAACACATTTATCTGAATTTATTTGTTTAGTTGTATGTGTAATAATAACAATTGAAGCTGTTTTGTTTTTATTATTCGGAATTTGTATTAATCTTTGAATAGAAATTTTATTATTAGCTAAGTTTTTTGTGATTTGAGATAATACACCCTGTTTGTCTTTTACTTCAAATCGAATATACAGAGAATTTTCATAATTATTAAGATCATAACTTCTAATTTTATTTCGTTTTGCATTAGGAATGCCAAAAGGATATTTAATATTTCCTCTCAAAATTGACATTAAATCTGACATTAGTGCCGATGATGTAGGTTCAGGCCCTGCCCCTTCACCTTGCAAAACACTCTCTCCAACTGGTTTTCCCTCTAATATTACTGCGTTCATTACGCCGCCTACATTTCCAATATATGTATTCTTTTTGACCAAACATGGGTGAACCCTTTCAAAAAGCTTATTATTGATGATTTCTGTAATACCTAATAGTTTTATTCTTAGATTTAATTGATCTGCTATTTCAAAATCCTTTGGTTCGACATTTTCTATTCCTTCCATCAAAGAAACCGAATTCGACAAACGTTTATTAAATGCTAAGGCAGATAGAATTTTAACTTTAGCAAGTGCGTCATACCCATTTAAATCTAATTTTGGATTACCTGGTTCCGCATAGCCCAATTTTTGGGCTTTAGTTAGTACATTTTTAAAATTATCTTTTGTTTTTTCCATCTCAGATAAAATGTAATTACATGTTCCGTTCAATATTCCATAAACTTTTGTAATGTGATTGGTTGCAAGGCTATCTTTTATTGTCCTAAGGATTGGAATACCACCTCCAACTGATGCTTCAAACTCCAAATTTACTCTTTTATTTTCAGCAATTGAAGAAAGTTTGTCACCATGTTTTGATATTAAGGCTTTGTTGGGTGTTATAACATGAATTTTCCTATTTAAAGCAAACTCAACACATCTTTTTGACATTCCATCTGATAACCCAATACATTCAAATAAAATATCAACTTGTTTACTCTTAAGCATTTTAATTGGATCTTTAAAAAAGATTTTTTTATTTATTGGATATCTTCTTTTTTTATTTTTATTTCTTGCTGACAAACCAACAATTTTTATTTTTTTTCCTGTTAAAAGCTGAATAGTTTTTTGATTTCTTTTAAGCTCATTATAAAGAAAAATTCCTATTTGTCCTAAACCTACAATTGCTATATTAAATTCTTTTTTCATTAGTCTATATTTGGGTAATCTTTAATGTTTCCATTATTTTCAATCAAAACTCTAAACTCTTCGAAAGTCATTTTTTTATTAATGTCTATAACCTCTGTCTTAAGATCTTGTTTAGTGCATGAAGTTATTAAAATGAATATTGTTATTAAAAAATATCTCATTTTAAACCCTCGTTTAATTTAAAATTAAAGATAAGATTTAAATTTTGAACAGCTTGCCCTGCTCCACCTTTTATTAAATTGTCTATGCTGCTAAGAATTATTAATTTTTTTTTATCTTTAGATTTACAAACTGATATCTGACAATTGTTTGTGTTAATAACATCATTGGTGCTTAGAGCTTTATTCTTTAATATTTTTATAAATTTATGACTCATATAAAATCTTCTTAATTCATTGTATATCTTATTCAAATTTGCTTTGCTTTTATAATTTAAATAAATAGTTGATAAAATCCCACGAAACATAGGTAGTATATGAGGAGTGAAAGTAAATTCTATGCTCTTTTTAATATAACTCAATTCCTGCTGAATTTCTGCATTATGTCTATGAGAACCTATTCCATAAGCGCTTGTTGAACCATATAGATTTTTATTTTTAAATTTTTTATGAACGCCACGACCAGCTCCGGAAAAACCTGATTTTGAATCAATAATAATATTCTTTAAATCAATTAAATTTTTTTTGATTAAAGGAAATAGCGGTAAAAGTATAGATGTAGGGTAACAGCCTGGACAAGCTATAATTTTTGCTTTTGATAAATTTTTCTTATTAATTTCAGATAAGCCATAAACACTTTTCTTAAGATTATCTAAAGATTTATGTTTAATCCCATAATATTTGTTATAAATTTTTGGATTCTTTAATCTAAAATCAGCTGATAGATCAATCATGATATTTTTTTTTAATAGTTTGTTAGCAATTTTTTGAGACTCCCCATTGGGTAATGATGTAAATATAACATCCACATCTTTAAATAGTTTATAATTAATCTTAATTATCTTTGGTAGCTTATATTTCTTTAAATCTTTATCATAGGATGAAATATTCTTACCAACAGATGTATTGCCACAAAGATATTTTATTTTAATATTTTTGTGTTTACATAAGAGTTTTACTAACTGAGTTCCGATATAACCCGTTGAGCCAGCAATTAATACATTAAGTTTGTCCATAAATTATTATAACAGTTGATTGTAAAAAAGTAATTATCTTTTAGAAAACTGAAAGCTTCTTCTTGCTTTTCTATGACCGTATTTTTTACGCTCAACAGAACGAGAATCTCTCGTGGTAAGTTTTTCTTTTTTTAAAGGAGCTTTAAATGAAGCATCGAACAACAATAAAGCTTTAGAAATACCATGTATCATGGCTCCAACTTGACCGCTATGTCCACCACCCTTCACAGAACATCTTACATCGTAAGAAGTGGATTGTTCAATAAGTTCAAAAGGACGTAATAATTGATTCACATGATTTGATCTTTTAAAATATTCATCATATTTTTTTCCATTAACAAAAATATTTCCACTTCCCTTTTTAAGCCAAACTTTAGCAATTGATTTTTTTCTTCTTCCAGTAGCATATTTGCTGTCTGTAAAATTACCTATATTTTGAATATTTTCTGTGGCCATAATTAATTTCTGACGATATTTTTATTATTTAATTTTGAGACATCAATTAACACTGGGTTTTGAGACTCGTGAGGGTGCTTTTCACCAACATAAACTTTTAGTTTTGATAATTGTTTTTTTCCTAGAGGTCCACCTGGCAACATTCTTTTAACAGCCAATTTTAAAACTTCCTCTGGTTTTTTTTGATGTAATTTTTCAGGTGTAGTTTCTTTAATACCACCCGGATAACCTGTATGTCGGTAATACTTTTTATTTTCAAATTTATTTCCAGTAAATTTTATGTGTTCTATATTTTTTACTACTACAAAATCACCATGATCCATGTGAGGTGAGAATTTAGGGCTATTTTTACCTCTAATTATTTTTGTAATTATAGTAGCTAATCTACCTACAACAGCATTTTTTGCATCAATTTCATACCACTTACAGTTTATTTCACTTTTTTTAACGAATTTAGTCATGTTTGCGGGGATTAATACTTAGAAATAGCTTATTGTCAAATTATTATATTTAGCTTGTTTTTTCCAATTATCTTATGATAGCCTAAATTATTATATGAAAGTAGTGCATAATTCACAATTTCTACTGATCAAAAAACACAAATCATCAACGAAGGGAGAAAAAAATGAGTAAATCTAAGAATCCAGAGACTATTGCTCTACATGGTGGTGAATATAGAAGTGATCCAGCAACAACTGCTGTTGCTGTTCCGATTTATAGAACAACATCATATCAGTTTAATAATACTGGACATGCGGCAAACCTATTTGCGCTTAAGGAGTTTGGAAATATTTATACAAGGATTATGAATCCAACAAATGATGTTTTAGAAAAAAGAGTTGCAGCAATTGAAAATGGTTTAGCTTGTGTAACTGTTGGTTCAGGTCAAGCAGCCTCAACTTTTGCAATTCTAAACGTATGTCAGTCAGGTGATAACTTTGTTAGTTCAACAGATCTATATGGTGGAACAGTAAATTTATTTACGCATACATTAAAAAAACTTGGTATTGAAGTAAGGTACGCAGATCCATCTGATCCAAAAAATTTTGAAAAAGCAATTGATGACAGAACTAGATGTTTCTATGCAGAAACATTGCCTAATCCTGCTTTAAGAGTTTTTCCAATTAAAGAAGTTTCAGATATTGGAAGAAAGCACAATATACCTCTAATAATGGATAATACTGCAGCACCAGTTATATGTAAGCCATTAGATCATGGCGCTGCGGTTGTTGTTCATTCTTTAACTAAATTCATTGGAGGTCATGGTACAGTAATTGGTGGATGTTTAGTTGATGGAGGAAATTTTGACTGGACAGCTGATCCAAAAAGACAACCATTATTTAATGAACCAGATATGAGTTACGGTGGAGCAAAATGGGGTGAAGTTGTACCTCAATTGACTGGAGCTAATGTATCTTTTGCTGTAAGAGCGAGAGTATGTCTATTAAGGGACTTAGGAGCACCCTTAGCACCTGACAACGCTTGGGGTATCATACAAGGTCTAGAAACAGCACCTTTAAGAATGAAACAACACTGTTCAAATGCAGAAAAGGCTGTTGATTTTTTAACTAAGCACAAAAATGTTGAGAGAGTTATATATCCAACACTCCACAAAGGAGCAGTTGGCGATAGAACTAAGAAATATTTTTCTGGAGGTAATGGTGCTCTAGTAGGTATTGAAGTTAAAGGCGGTGTAGAAGCTGGTAAAAAATTTATTGAGGCTTTAAAAATGTTTTATCATGTAGCAAATATTGGAGATGCTAGAAGTTTAGCTATCCACCCTGCTACAACTACACATAGTCAGCTTACTGAGGAAGAATTATTAGCAGCTGGTGTTACACCTGGATACATAAGACTATCAATAGGTATTGAGCATCCGGATGATATTATTGCAGACTTAAAACAGGCACTTGATGCTTCAGGTAAACCAAGTCTGAAAGCTGTAAGTTAATTTTTTTTAGTGTTTATAAATAAAAAATAAACACTAAAGCTTACAAGAAGAATTGAACTAATTTGGTGCATAGATGCAATAAACATTTGTGCACCACTAGTTACTGTCAAAATTCCTAAAACTATTTGAAGCAATAATATTAAACCTAAAAACACAACTGTTTTATTAAACTTAATTAATTTATTTGAAATTACCAAATAAAGAGTAATTAAATATACAGACATTATTATGTAGGCAAGATTTCGATGCATAAATTGAACAAGAGACGGTTCGCTAAAAGCAGAAATCTTAAACAGGTCGTACAGATTATTGTCATTTGGAAAAAACGTTGATCCCATTAATGGCCATGAATTATAAATTTTTCCAGCGTCCATACCCGAAACAAAAGCACCAACAATTATTTGTAAAAAAATCAAAAAAATGAAGATCTCAGGTAATTTAAATTTTATATACCCATAATCAGAGTTTAATTCTATTTTAAGATTTAAAATTTGCCAAAGTATGAGTGTTAAGATAATAAAGGCAGTTGTTAAGTGAAGAGATAATCTAAAATGGCTTACATCAATTTTATTAACTAATCCGCTCATAACCATATACCAACCTATAAACCCTTGAGCACATATTAGTATAAATATAAATATATATGGTTTAGTTTTTTTGAAACCAAGTCTGAAAATAAAATATATTAATGGTATTAGAAAAAATAAACCAATTATTCTACCCAAAAATCTATGAGCCCACTCCCACCAGAAAATTACTTTAAATTCATCTAGTGACATATTGAAGTTTTGTAATTTATATTCAGGTATTTCCTTATATAAATTAAAATAAGCAACCCATTCGGTATTTGAAAAAGGTGGTAAAAAACCTTTAAATAATTCCCATTCAGTAATTGATAGACCTGAGTCAGTTAATCTTGTAAGTCCACCAACAACTATTATTGATGAAATTAAAACAAACATAATAATTAACCAAAAAGAGAGTAAATTTTCGATATTTTTATTTATGTACATATACGAATAAATATAATAATTATAATTAAATCCAAAAGATTAAATGTCGCCTAATAATAAAAAAAAATTAATTGTTTTAAGAAAAAAACTAGATTTACTTGATAATCAACTAATCAAAATATTAAAAAAGAGATTTAATGTTGTTCAAAACGTCTTGAAACTTAAAGAAAAAAAGAGCGAAATAATTGATAGAAAAAGAATTAATGTAATTTTAAATGATATTAAGAAAAAATCTAAAAAGAATAAAATAGATACCAGGATTACCCTAAAGGTATGGAAAAGTATGATTAACGCTTTTATTCAATATGAATTTAGAAATTTTAAGAAAAAAAGATAATTAATTATTTACTGTGCGGCGGAAGTTTTTTTTCGACAAAAACTTCATGTTTTCTTGTAGAAGGATTGTATTTTTTTGCCTTTAGTTTGATCTTAGCTTTTTCACCACCAGCTGGCTTCTTTACATAATAGAAAAATTGACTATCAGGTTTAGCCTCTGGTACTAATCTTACTTTAACGTGTGTTTTTTTTGCCATTTGAAGTTTTTAAATCTTTTATTAATTTATTAATTTTGTTTAGTTTAAACTTTAAATCTAAAGCATTTATAGTTTTATTTTCATTAGCGTCAATATCAAAAAAATCTTCATTTAATTGTTTTTTTACACCAGAAATAGTCATTCCTTTATTCTTAAGTAAGAACTTAATTTTCTTTAGGACATCTATATTTTTATCATCATAATGTCTTCTTTTGTTTATTATAATTGGTTTTATTTGTTTAAACTCACTTTCCCAATATCGGATTGTATGAGTATTCGTTTTATTTCCAATGGAATCTAATTCTAATATTTCAGCAACTTCACCAATTGTTTTATAGGCTTTTGAGTTTTTTTTCATTATTCTCATTAATAAAGTTTTTAAAGTCTTTAGATGGTTTAAATAACACTACATTTCTTTCTTTAATAATTTTTTCCTCTTTTGTTTTAGGGTTCCTCCCAACACGACTTTTTTTAAAACGTATATGAAAAGTTCCAAAATTAGATATCTTAACAACTTTATTTTTTTTGAGATTTTTAACAATATCAGACAAAATATCTTCTAGAATGGTTTCCGACATTTTTTTTGAAAAACCTATTTGCATAAATACAGAATTTATAATTTCTTTTTTTGTAAGATTTACTCTCATTAAGTAATTATATTGTCTTTAATTTTTTCTATCAGATTTCCATTAACTATTTTTTCACAAACTTTTAACGAATTAGAAAAACCAATGTAATCTGTTGAACCATGACTTTTTACTACAGGAGACTTTAAGCCAATAAGGATAGCGCCATTATAAAGTCTAGGATCTAATTTATCCTTAACTTTTTTTAAATTTTTTATATTTAGAAAAGAAAGAACTTTTCCATAGAAATTAGATGTCATTGAGTTTTTCACTTCCTTCATTATGAAATTTGCAGTCCCCTCTGCTGTCTTAAGTGCAATGTTTCCAGTAAAACCATCTGTGACAATAACATTTACATCACCAGACATGATATTGTTACCTTCAACATAACCAGCAAAATTAAATTCATTACTCTTTTTTTCACTTAAAATCTTGTGAGCACTTTTTATTATTTCATTACCTTTTATGTCTTCAGATCCAATATTTAATAGCGCTACCTTTGGTTGCTCTTTAGGAAAAAGCGATTTAAACAAAGATGAACCCATTATTGCAAAATCAGTTAAATTTTTTTCACTGCACTCAATGTTGGCTCCAAGATCGAGAACTACATTCATTCCTAATTTATTCGGCCATAAAGCAGATAAAGCTGGTTTATCGATATTTTCTATCATTTCTAAATTCATTTTAGCAATTACGAATAACGCTCCAGTGTTTCCCGCTGATATTACTATATCTGATTCTTTTGATTTAACGCTTTCTATCGCCTTCCACATGCTGGAATTTTTTCCTTTTCTAGCTGCTGTTAATGGAGAATCAGTATCGAGTATTTTATCTTTTGTGTCAAAAATCTTAAAAGTGTTATTTTTTAAATCTTTTAACAATTTATTAATTTCTTTTTCATCACCAAATATATTGTAGTTTATATTTTTTGTTGATTTAGAATGATGAATTATTCCATCTATAGATTTTTTTGGTGAACCTTCCCCACCCATTGCATCAACTGCAATATTTAAGATTTTGGTCATATTGAAATTTTATTCCTTAGGATCTAGTACCTGTCTACCTTTGTAAGTTCCAGTTTTAAGGTCTAAGTGATGAGATAGACGATACTCACCCGACTTTTTATCCTCAATAACATTTTTCGTAGAGAATTGTAAATGAGATCTTCTTTTTCCAGCTCTTGATTTAGTTGTTTTACGTTTTGGTACAGCCATAATCTAAAATTTATGATTTATTACACTCTTTGTAAATGATTTTAAACTAGTTTTCGATAAATATATTTCAAAGTTATCAAAATAATTAACAATTTTTAGATGATTATCTTTTAAATTGTAATAAAAACCCAAAATTTCACCTTTTTTAACATTATCTAAACTACTCCAGTCATTTATTTTATCCAAAATTGAATAAAAAATATTTATATATACTTTCATCTTTTTATTAATTGATACATCACCATAGCCAATTTCTCTTAAATTAAGCTCAATTTGTCTAAAAAAATAATCATAAAATTTTTGAAGATAATCTTTATCAGTATTATTTTTATATTTTCTTAAAAAAAAAGCAAAATGAAATAACAAAATAAGTATTCTATCGGAAAAGGTATCTTTGTCGGTAAAAATAGAAAAAAGACTTTTATTTCTAGAGAGATTTACTAAAGTATTATATAAATTAATAAAATCATTATTCATGAAAATATTATTTCTTATATCTGTATTTTTTATAATTTCAAATTGTTCTTTAAATAAAGTAGATGATCATCATGGTGTTTATTTTATAGAGAAAAAAATGAAAAAAATTCAAGTAAACACTAGCAACACGAATGATATAATTAAAATCTTTGGTGAACCCTCAACAGTAAGTTCATTTGATAATGACGTATGGATATATATCGAGAGAAAAATTACGAATACACATTTTTTTGGAAAACGAGAACTGGTCACAAATAATGTTCTAGTTCTTGAAATAGATCAATATGGTTTGTTGTCAAAAATTGATTTTTATAACATTGATGATATGAACAAACTTAAATTCGATGATGATACAACTGAAATAGCATACAAAAAAAGAAATTTTATTTATGACTTTTTGTCAAGTATGAGACAAAAGGTTAATGACCCGCTCGGTGTAAGAAAAAAAAGACGAGAACAAGGTCAATAAATTTTTATCCAGCAATAACAGCTAAAAGTAACAATGCAACTATGTTTGTAATTTTGATCATCGGGTTAACAGCAGGGCCAGCTGTATCTTTATATGGGTCACCAACTGTATCTCCTGTAACTGCTGCCTTATGAGCTTCAGAACCTTTTCCCCCGTAATTACCGTCTTCAATATATTTTTTTGCATTATCCCAGGCACCGCCACCTGCTGTCATAGAGATTGCAACAAAGAGACCAGTAATTATAACTCCAAGTAACATTGCGCCTACAGAAGATAATGCAGCAACTTGACCACCTATTTGATAAATTATTAAATATAAAACAATTGGCGATAAAACAGGTAATAGAGATGGTATAATCATTTCTTTAATAGCTGCTTTAGTTAATAAATCTACTAACTTTCCATAATCTGGTTTAGCTTTTCTTTTCATTATACCAGGTATCTTTTTAAATTGTCTTCTAACCTCAATTACAACTGCACCCCCTGCTCTTCCTACAGCTTGCATACCCATAGATCCAAAAAGATACGGCAACATACCACCAACTAATAGACCAACAACTACAAAAGGATTGGAAAGATCAAAACTTACAACAACATTTTCTAATTTAGATCCTGGAAGTTCTGAAAAAAATTTTATATCTTCTGTATATGCTGCAAATAAAACTAAAGCTCCTAACCCAGCAGAGCCAATTGCATATCCTTTAGTTACTGCTTTTGTAGTATTACCAACGGCGTCCAAAGCATCAGTAGTCTTTCTTACATTTTTAGGCAAGTTTGACATTTCAGCTATTCCACCAGCGTTGTCTGTTACCGGACCATAGGCATCTAATGCTACTACCATACCAGCAAGAGCTAGCATTGCAGTTACTGCGATTGCTATTCCATATAATCCAGCAATATAATTTGTTAATAAAATTCCACCAACAATAATAAGTGCTGGGATTGCTGTTGCTTCCATAGAAACAGCAAGTCCTTGAATTACATTTGTACCATGACCAGTGGTAGATGATGATGCAACGCTTTTTACTGGTCTATAATTTGTGCCAGTGTAATATTCTGTTACCCATATAAGAAGACCTGTAATTACTAATCCGATTACACTGCAGTAATAAAGACTTAAGCCAGAAAATTGTTTGTTGCCAACCGAGTATACTTTTTCTAAACCTAAAACATAATCAGTAAGTGGATATAAGAGTAGTAAAGATGTAATTGCTGTAACAACAAACCCTTTATAAAGAGCAAGCATTATATTTTTTGATGAACCTAATCTTACAAAAAATGTGCCAAGAATTGAAGTAACTATACAAGCGCCTCCAATAGTAAGAGGATAAACCATCATCATTAAATCATTTTGGAAAAAGATTGATGATAAAACCATTGTAGCAACGATAGTTACTGCATAGGTTTCAAATAAATCAGCTGCCATCCCCGCACAGTCACCAACGTTATCTCCAACGTTGTCTGCTATTACTGCTGGGTTTCTTGGATCATCTTCTGGAATACCTGCCTCTACTTTTCCAACTAAATCTGCACCTACATCAGCTCCTTTTGTAAATATTCCACCACCTAATCGTGCAAATATAGAAATAAGTGAAGCACCAAATCCTAATGCAATAAGTGCATTGATTAATTCTCTTTTATCAACATTAAATTTTAAAAGTAAGTAATAGTAGACCGCTATAGATAATAAAGCCAATCCAGCTACTAACATTCCGGTAACTGCACCAGACTTAAATGCAATTGACAAACCATTTGATAAACCTTTTCTAGATGCTTCAGCCGTTCTAACATTAGCTTGAACTGAAACTAACATTCCTACATAACCGGCAATACCAGATAATGCTGCACCAATTAAGTAACCTAAACCCACTAAGAAGCTAAATGAAAAACTTATAATAACAAGAACTACCAAGCCAACGATTGCGATGGTTTTATACTGTCTATTTAAATACGCTTTTGCACCAATTTGGATTGCAGATGCAATTTCTTGCATCTTGGAGTTTCCTGTACTTGAAGCTAAAATATTTTTTCCTGTAAAATATCCGTAAACTATTGATAAGATTCCAGCTAGAATTGTGTATATTAAAATTGTTTCGACATTGTAGTTCATAAATTCCTTATGTATTAAAAGTTTCTATTTAAAAAAAATGGACATTACAAAAATAAGTATAAAAGGCAATATAATATTAATTAAAATTGATGAGTATAACCAAGGTTTTTATTTATTTTAAACTTCATATTACCTTTTAAAATACATGAATCTTGGTGTTTTTTTAAGATTTTGCCGATTCTTTGAATATTAAGTTTTTTATTTTTAGCGTACTTATTGATTAAAGATCGGTTTTTTTTATGAGAGGTAAAAATAATTTCATAATCGTCACCATTAAAAACTGTATTTTCAACTTTATATCTTTTATTTCTACTTAAAACTTTTTTGAGTTGATTTGATAATTTAATGTCATCCAATTTAATTGAAAAACCATGTTTCTGTTGTCTTATCATTTTTTTCAAGTCAATCAACAAACCATCAGATATATCAATAGAAGTATTTGCGAATTTTTGTAAGAAATTTACCATCTTCAAATTTATAGATGGCATATAAAATTTAGAAATGAAGTAATTTTTCATTAATTTTGGTACTGAAATTTTTTTTTTTAAAATTTGAAGACCTATGAAACTATCGCCCAAGTGACCAGTGATGTATATATCATCTCCAATCTTTGAGTTATGTCTTTTTACTATCTTATTGGAAAATCCTATAACACAACATGTAAAAGAGTTAGTATTAGAATAAACGGTATCACCACCAGATAATTCAATATCAAATTTTTTCTGTTCTAAGGATAAAGAGTTTGAAATCTTTTTTAAATTTTTGTTTGAGAAAGACTTTGAGTTACCACTCGCTGATATAAAATAATACTTTGGTTTGACA
This sequence comes from uncultured Pelagibacteraceae bacterium, assembly GCA_902588835.1. Classification (GTDB taxonomy): domain Bacteria; phylum Pseudomonadota; class Alphaproteobacteria; order Pelagibacterales; family Pelagibacteraceae; genus Pelagibacter. Next base: position 17,390 of record CACIQQ010000011.1, read on the forward strand.
CCCTTACAAATTAAATCTGATAGTGATGATCTTAAAATCTTTTTAATCACAAGATCAGGTGCTTTAAAATTAGGAAAGTGTACTTTTTCAACATAAGTATCAACTGATACTGCTAATTTGTTGGATTTATCAAAAAAAATATCATCGTTTAAACCTTGAGATGAACTTTTTTTTTTGGTTAATCTTTTAAGAAATTTGTCAATTAATTGAACTTCGTTCATTTAAGCTCTGATTTTATTTGATATTTTGTCTAATAATGCATTAAGATATTTTGTTTGTGATAAATCTATAAAATAATTAGATGCATTTAGATATTCTTTGATAATTATTTTTGAAGAAACATTCGGTTTATATAAAAATTCAAAAATAGCACTTTTAATTATTATTATGAAAATTTTATCAAGTTTTTTTAGTTTAATGTCATTTTCTAAATGTATTTGAATTTCATTATCAATTAATTCGTTTCGTTCAATTGTTCCCTTTACAACATCCTTTATAAATTTTTTGAATCTGTGTTTAGGAAATGTTAATTCCTCTTCTTTATTAAAAAATTTTCCATATAATTTTTGAATTATAATTACTCTTGGATTTTTTTTTGGACTGTATTGCGGCTGCATCTTTCTAGTTATCGCTATTCAAAAGTTCAATTGCTGCATTTGCAGCTTCTTTACCTTTGTTTTTATTTGATTTATCAGCACGTTCAATTGCTTGGTCTTTATTTAAGCAAGTTAAAATTCCATTTCCAATAGGTTTTTTACTTTCAATTGATAATTTCATTATTGCATCTATTGAAGATTTACTGATAAAATCAAAATGAGGCGTTTCACCTTTGATAACACATCCCAAAGCTATAAAAGCATCAAATTTTTTTAAATTTTTTGATATCGCATATGGTATTTCGAAGACACCTGGAACATAAATAATCTTTGTTTTAATTTTTTTTTTATGATTGTTTAGAACATCATTTGCACCGCTAACTAGCATATTGATGATATCTTCATAATATTTTGATGCAACTATACAAATTTTTTTCATTTTATAATTTCTTGTTTAGTAATTTTAATTCCAAAACCTTCTAAGCCAATAACTTTTTTTGGTGATCTGGTAACTAATATCATATTTTTAACTCTTAAAGCTTTAATTATTTGTGCACCAATACCATAGTTTCTAATTAGTTTATCAGTGCCTACTTTATTTTTCTTATCAGATTTAAAGTCTCTTAAAGTAGAAGATACAGATTTTAAATTAGAGTCTCTTATAAAAACTAATATACAATTATTATAGTCTTTAAAATAATCTAATGTATTATTAAATGAATTAGGCAATCTCTTTCCTAGTAAATAACTTTCAACCAAATTAGAAGATATAACTCGTACTCTAGTATTTTTACTGGGGCTGATTTTACCTTTTATTAATGCAAAATGTTCAGAGCCATCAAGTTGATTTTCAAAAATTTTAATTTGATATTTTTTATTTTTAATTACAATTTTATCAGTTTTTTTAAGCTTTATTAATTTTTCATTTTTTAATCTATAAGAAATTAAATCTTCTATTTTTGCTATAGCCAATTTATGTTTATTAGCAAATTCAAAAAGCTCTTTGCCTTTTGTCATTACTCCTTTATCATTCATTATTTCACATATAACTGCTGAAGGGTTTTTTTTTGCTAGTTTTGATATATCAACTGATGCTTCCGTATGACCTGCTCTTACTAAAACTCCCCCATCTTTTGAGATGATTGGAAATATGTGTCCTGGTGAAACTATATCTTTTTTTTTAACATTTGTTTTTATTGCTGTTTTAATTGTTAAAGATCTATCTTTAGCAGAAATTCCAGTTGTGACACCTCTTCTGGCTTCTATTGAAATTGTAAAAGCTGTTTGGTTTCTTGATTTATTAATTGGAGACATGAGAGAAAGATTTAATTTTTTAGCTTGCTTGTTCGTTAACGCTAAACAAATTAATCCTCTTCCATATTTAGCCATAAAATTAATTTTCTTTGGAGAAACATTTGAAGCTGGTATTACTAAATCTCCTTCATTTTCTCTATTTTCATCATCTACAAGGATATACATTTCACCTTTTTTGGCTTTACGAATAATGTTTTCTACAGAGCTAAACTTTTTTGTTTTCATAAAATTTTTTTATATATTTTGAAAGAATATCTATTTCAATATTAACAATATCATTAACTTTTAAAATTGATAAATTAGTAAGTTTTAAGGTATGCGGAATGCACCAAATTTGAAAGTTATTACCTTTTATTTTTGATATTGTAAGCGAAACACCGTTTATAAGTATTGAAGCTTTAGGTATTAGATATTTTGAAAATTTATTTTCAATTTTAAATTCTAATACTACTGATTTACCCACCTTTTTAATTTTTTTTAGTAAAGAAGTGCAATCAACATGTCCTTGACATATATGACCTGAAATATCTTGGCCATATTTTAATGGCAATTCAAGATTTATTTTTTGACCAATTTTAAGATACTTAAATTTTGATTTGTTGATACTTTCTTTGGATAGATAAAATTCTAATAAGTCTTTTTTTTTTGAAACCAATGTAAGACAAACGCCATCACATGCAATGGATGAACCAATATCTTTTTTGTCTAATTTAAGCTTGCTCTTTATAAATATTTTTGTCCCTGCGTTTAATTTTGAAAATTTTGATACAGTTCCCTGTTGATATATAATTCCGTTGAACATTTTTTAAATAAATCTTGTAATTTTGTTTTTATCAAAAAACTGGTTAATATTACTCTTAAATCTAAATTTTTTTGATAATTTATAAACTATTTTATTAATGTTTAATTTACCAGATTGTCTCAATTTATTATCTGTTTTTATTAAATAAAATTCATTAAATAAATTTTTATCCAACATTTTGTTTGTAAACTGATTTCCACCCTCAACTAATAAAAAACGAATATTGTTTTGATATAAAATTGACATAACTTTTTTTAAGTCAAAATCACCATTTTTTTCGAGTTTAACATTGATTAGTTTTGCTTTTTTACTCTTAAGAAACTTTATCTTTTTTTTATCACCTGAGTTATAAAATATAATTATTTTAGCATTCTTTAATTTGAAAATATTTGCATTTTTTCTAACTTTTAAATTCTTATCTATAATAACTTTTATAGGTGAATACTCCTTTAAACCAGATAATCTACAATCCAATAATGGATTGTCTTCGTTAATCGTCTTGTAAGTGACTAATATAGCTTGATTTTTATACCTTAGGTGATGGGAAAAAGATTGAGTATATGTATTAGAAACATATTTTGATTTAGAACTTTTAATAAAAAAATCTTTTGAGCATGCTATTTTTCCTACTACATAAGGTTGTTTATATTTTCTTTGAAAAATATAAGGTTTATAAAATTCACTTATCTTAGGTACATTAATATTTTTAACTTTAATTTTTTTTGATTTTAGAATTTGTTTGGCTCTTTTTGAGGATCTTTCATCAATGTCATGAGCAGCAAAAACAAGCCTGGAAATCTTTTTATCTATTATAATATTAGTGCAAGGCGGTGTTTTTCCATAATGACTACAAGGTTCTAAAGTTACATAAAGAGATGAACCCTTGGTTATTTTTTTGTCAATTTTATTTAATAAACTAAATTCAGAATGAGGTCTCCCATTATAACCTGTAGAAGCTAACGAAATAACCTCTTCATTCTTAACAAGAACACTTCCGACAGAAGGATTTGTCCCTGTTAAACCCTCCATATTTTTTGCTAAATTCAAAGCTAAATTTAAATAGAGCTTATCTTTTTTTAAAGACATCTATTTTGTCTACAAATTGCACAAAGTCTTTTTCTTCTCTAAAATTTCTATAAACAGATGCAAATCTTACGTAAGCTACTGGGTCTAAATTTTTTAAACCATCCATAACCATTTTTCCAATTGCATTGGACGAAATTTCATTTTGCCCTAACTCTTCAAGTGATCTTGAAATATTAGTAATAAATTTTTCGACGGTTTCAGTATCAATGGGTCTTTTTTTAAGAGCAATGTAAATTGACTTTGATAATTTATCTCTATCAAATGGTGATTTTCTTCCACTCTTTTTAACAACCATTAACTCTCTAAATTGAATTCTTTCAAAAGTAGTAAATCTTTCTCCACATGTGCAAAGTCTCCTTCTTCTTATTGCGGTACCATCTTCAGTTGGACGTGAATCCACAACCGATGTTTCACCTTTTTTTTCACATGGACAAATCATTTACTATTTTAAATTTTTATAAATCGGAAATTTTGAGCACAGTGAAATTACTTCTTCTCTTACTTCTGCTTCAACTTTCGCATTATCGTCTGGATTTGCTGATAAACCTTTTATTGTTTTAGTTATTAGTTCTCCTACTTTTTTAAATTCATCTAAACCAAAACCCCTTGTAGTTGCAGCTTGTGTTCCTAATCTTATCCCAGATGTTATCATTGGACTTTCTGTGTCATATGGAATTCCATTTTTATTACATGTTATGTTTGCTCTACATAAACTATCAGCCGCAATATTTCCTTTTACATTGAATGGTCTTAAGTCTACCAACATTAAATGAGTATCAGTTCCGCCTGAATATATTTTAAAGCCATTGTTTTTTAATGTCTCGGCTAAAATTTTTGCATTAGCCATTACATTTGAAATATAATTTCTAAATTCTGGTTTTAATGCTTCAAGGAATCCCACTGCTTTTGCAGCAATTATGTGCATCAAAGGTCCACCTTGATAACCCGGGAAAACTGCAGAATTAAATTTTTTAGACAAAGCTTCATTATTAGTTAAAATAATTCCACCACGTGCACTTCTAAAAACTTTATGAGTTGTTGAGGTAACAACGTCAGCATACTCTACTGGATTTGGATATCCTTTACCTGCAACTAAACCAGAAAAGTGAGCCATATCTACCATAAAATATGCCCCTACTTTATCTGCAATCTCCCTAAACTTTTTAAAATCAATTTGTCTAGAGTAAGCACTTCCACCTGCAATTATAAGTTTTGGTTTATTTTCAACTGCAAGTTTCTCTATAGATCCATAATCTAATAATTCTGTTTTTTTATCAACATCATATGCGATTGCATTAAACCATTTACCTGAAACAGATGCTTTTGACCCGTGAGTAAGGTGACCGCCAGAATTTAAACTCATTCCCATTATAGTATCACCTGGTTTTAATAATGCTAAGAAGACTGCTCCGTTAGCTTGAGCTCCGGAATGAGGTTGGCTATTAGCAAATTTACAATTAAATAATTTCTTTAGTCTTTCGTTAGCTAAGTTTTCAGCTACATCAACATGATCGCATCCGTTATAATATCTTTTTCCCGGATAACCTTCAGCATACTTATTAGTTAATACAGATCCTTGAGCTTCAAGAAGAGCATTAGAAACAATGTTCTCTGATGCAATTAGTTCAATATGTTGTTGTTGCCTAGCTAGTTCATCATTAATAGCTTTATATATTTCCGGATCAGTATCTGATAAATTTTTTTCAAAAAAGTTTTGATACTCTATATTTGTATATTTACCTTCACTAGACATAATTTATTTTATTTTTTTAACCCTTCTCAAGTGTCTACCACTTTCGAATCTAGTTTTCAAAAAAATATTAACACAATTTAAAGCTAATTTTGCGCTAATAAGTCTCGATCCTAAAGCGATTATATTCGCATCATTATGTAATCTCGATAATTTGGTATTTTCAATGCTATAACATAATGCAGCCCTTATATTTTTAACCTTATTTGCGACTATTGACATTCCAACACCTGAGCCACAAACCAAAATCCCACGATTTTTTTTACTTTTTGCAACACTTTTTGCTAATTTTTTTGCAAAATCTGGATAATCTACAGAATTATCATTACTGGGTCCTAAGTCGAAAATTTTTAATTTTTTCTTTTTTAATGAATATTTTATTTTTTCTTTTAGTTTGAATCCAGCGTGGTCTGAAGATATGTAAATTTTATTCAAATTAATTAAATTTGTAATCAAGTACACAAGCAACAAGATGAATTCTATTCTCTTCACCACCATTAAATGCATTGTGATACTTTTTATTATTCGTAATCCAAACTGATCCATCAGCTGGCATGTGCTTAGCTACATTATCTATTACC
>CACIQQ010000012.1 GCA_902588835.1 uncultured Pelagibacteraceae bacterium
AAATTGTGGAGCGGAATATCCACCGTTATCTCTTATAAATTCATAACAAAGTTTATCAATATGATTTGTTGCTGTTCCTTCTTTTACATAATCTGTAATCATGTCTAAAGTTTTAGATGCCAATGACCCGGCAATTCTCATTTTTTCAAATTTTTCCAAATAGTTACTCATCAATAATTTCTATTTTTTTTTCTATTCTGATTTCTTTATCGTTTAATTTACATCTATAAGCTAAAAATTTAACACCATCTTTTTTAACTTTTAAATAATTTTTATAATATTCAGCATCGATGTCTTTAGCTATTTTAAATTTATTTATACCTTCAATTTGAGTTAAAAATAAGACAAACGGTTTAAAGCCTTTTTTTATTGATTCAGCTAACTTAATTAAATGTTTTGAGCCTCTAGCAGTTATAGCATCCGGAAACTCTGCAAAATCTTTACTTCTTAAAAGAGTTACATTTTTTACTTCGAGTAGATTTTTATCACATAAGAAATCAAACCTTGTATCATCTGAATATTTAAATTCTGGCTTAATTTCTTTAACATTTTTCATTTCCCTAATTAATTTTTTATTAAGACCGTCCAATACTATTTTGTTTGCTCTGTGAGTATTAACACCAATCATACGATTATTTGATTTAATCATTTCTAATGTAAATTTAAGTTTTCTTTTTGGATCATTATTTCTGGAAACAAAAACTGTATTTCCTGGATCTAAAAGACCCATCATCGAGCCAGTGTTGGGACAGTGAGCAGTAATCTTTGAATTATTTACTTTGATATCGACAAAAAATCTTTTATACCGCTTGATTAGTTTGCCTTTGATTAAAGTATTGGTAAATTTCATATTTATTAATTTATATTTGTATATGAAAAATAAAAAAGAAATAAATGCAGGCATAATTATAATTGGAAATGAAGTTCTTTCTGGAAGGACTAAGGATATCAACACAAGTACTTTATCAATATGGTTGAATTCTTTAGGTGTAGAAGTAAAGGAAGTAAGAATAATTCCTGATATTGAAAAAGATATTATCGAAACAATAAATACTTTTAAAAATAAATTCTCTTATGTTTTTACAACAGGTGGAATAGGTCCGACGCACGATGACATAACTGCTGAGTCAGTGTCAAAAGCTTTTAATATAGAATATGGTTATCACAAAGAGGCTTTTTCTATTTTAGAAAAATATTATAAGCCAAGTGAATTTAGTGAAGGCAGAAAAAAAATGGCTATGATGCCTGTAACTGCTAAACTTATATTAAATCCAACAAGTGGTGCACCAGGATTTTATGTCGAAAATGTTTTTTCTCTTCCAGGAGTTCCTTCTATTTTAAAGTCAATGCTTGGGGGTTTAGATCATTTGATTACAGGTGGTGCTCCAATCTTAAGTCACACAATAAATTTAAGAACTGTAGAGAGTGAAATTGCAAAATCTTTAACCCAAGTCCAAAACAATAATCAAGATGTTGAAATAGGGAGCTATCCATTTTTTCGTGCAGGAAAACTAGGTGTTTCTATTGTTGTAAGATCTACTGATAAAGATAAAATTGACACCTGTAATAATGAAATTTTGAAATTTGTTAAAGAACAAAAAATTCAAATAGTAAACGAGGTATAATGTTATATTTTGCTTATGGTAGTAATCTTCACCAAGAACAAATGAAAAGAAGATGCTCTGGCTGCAAATATTTAAGAAAATATATTCTTCAAGACTATCGACTAACTTTTAGGAGTGAGTTGTGTGTAGCGGACATTGAGTATAAAAAAGGATCTAGTGTTCAAGGAGCATTATATGAAATCACAGATAAAGATGAAACTTGCCTGGATAAATATGAAGACTTTCCTATTCTTTATAAAAAAATATTCTTTAAACATGAGGGAAGGGATGTGATGGCATACTCAATGGAAAAAAAAACTCCTTTTAAATATCCAAGCAAAAGATATTTAAATATTATTAAACAAGGTTATAAAGATTGCGATCTAGACTTAAAATTTTTAGTTGAAGCCTTAAAAGGTTAAAATGTTGTCAAAATTTCAAATCTTTAAGATTGGATTTTTTGATGTAGCGCCACATTTACTTTCTGTAATCCCGTTTGGAATAATATTTGGAGCAATCGGTATTGAATTAGGTTTTGATCCAATCATGACTTATGCTACATCATTAATAATATTTGGAGGCGCTTCGCAAATTGTTTTTTTGCAATTGTTATCAGGTGGAGCATCATCTCTTATTGCTATTACTTCAGTTGGTGTAATAAATTCTAGACACTTACTCTATGGAGCTGTTTTATCTGAATACTTAAATAAGTTATCTTTAATAAAAAAACTTTTTATTTCATATTTTATTGTTGATCAGGGTTTTGCAGTTTCAAATATTTATTTTAAGAAAAACAAAGAACAAAATTTTAACCATTACCACTTGATAGGCTCAGGTATAACCCTTTGGCTTTGCTGGCAAATTTCTACAATATTAGGAATTTATTTAGGATCAATTGTTCCAGAGGCATTAGGTTTAAAATTTGCAATCCCCTTAACTTTTATAGCAATTATTATTAATGAACTAAGAAAATTAGATCATTTGATTGTGATGATAGTTTCAGGTTTAGCTGCGACTTTTTTTTATAACGCACCGTTTAAATCATATATTTTAATCTCACCACTAATTGGTTTATTTGCAGCTTATTTAATATTAAAATTTAAAAAATGACTTGGACCTCGATATTTATTGCAGGATTTATTACTTATCTCACTAGAATGGCAATGATCACATTAATAGATAAAAATGTTTTTAATGAAAATTTTAGAAAAATTTTGGCTTATGTGCCTTCAGTTGTTTTTCCGTCTATAATATTCCCTGGCGTCCTTTTAAATGATTATGGGATGCTAGTAACAATTACGGATCCCAAAATTTATGGTGCTCTTACAGCAATATTTGTTGGATATTTTTCAAGAAATGTAATCTTAACAATTATATCAGGGCTAACTTCTTATTGGATAATAATATTTGTATTTTAAAAAATTTACTTATTAGCCTTGTTCAATTATAAATATTAGCATAAATGTTAATGATAATAATAAATGCCCTCGTGGTGAAATTGGTAGACACAAAGGACTTAAAATCCTTGCCCTTTTGGGAGTGCCAGTTCGAGTCTGGCCGAGGGCACCACTAAATGAAAAATATACAAATTATTTCAGATAAAAATTTTAGATCATTAAAAATAAAGAAATCTTTAACAAAAATAATAAAGAAGTCTAAACCAAAAAAATTAAATACAATAATAGTGATTGGGGGAGATGGTTTTATGCTTCAAACACTAAAAAAAAATAATAAATCTAAAAGATTTTTTTATGGTGTAAATTCAGGTAATTACGGATTTTTAATGAATAAATTTTCACCAAGGAATTTCGTGAAGAATTTTACTAAATCAAAAATAGTTTCAATTTCACCTTTAGAAATGACTGTTAGAAATAACAAAAATAGATTAAAAAAATATTTAGCTGTCAATGAAGTTTCAATTTTGAGACAAAGTAGACAAGCAGCTTCATTATCAATTAATTACGGGTCAAAAAAAATAATTAAAGAATTAGTTTCAGATGGTGTGCTTGTATCTACTCCCGCAGGTAGCACAGCTTATAATTTATCTGTTCACGGTCCAATACTTAGTTTGAATTCTAAAAAATTATCAATTTCACCAATTAGTCCATTTAGACCAAGACAGTGGAAAGGTAAAATTGTCAGCGATAAATCAAAAATAGTAATTAGAAATTTAAATCCAAAAAAAAGACCAATAAGCGCAGTTGCAGATAATGTTGAGGTTAGAAATGCAAAGAATATAATTATAAAGACTAACCAAAATATCAAGTTTAATCTTTTATATGACCAGAATAGAAGTCTTCAAAAAAAAATTAAATTAGAACAATTGAGAAGAGAAACATCTTGATGGTGCCCCCGCACGGACTCGAACCGCGGACCTATTGATTACAAATCAATTGCTCTACCAGCTGAGCTACAAGGGCATCGAAAGTCTTTTACATCAAAAATAAAAAAAATACCATTTTAAATTTTAATTTAATTTTATTTTTAATTTGATATTAAAATGCTTATGCAAAGTGTTATTAATATTAAAGACAAAATTTTATATCTAATTTTAATATTATTAGGTATTTTTACAATTTTTTATCAAATCAATTTAGAGGATTTGTGGCTAGATGAAATGACCTCATTTTGGATAGCTGACCCCACACTTTCATACTCAGAAACTGTCAATAGACAAAAGTATACAGATTGGCATAATCCAATTTTATTTAACATCATTTTAAAGAATTTTTTAAATTTAGTAGGCTACAACCCTGATCTAGCGAGATATTTACCTTCATTATTTGGATCTCTTTCCTTTTTTATAATTGGCTTAATAACTTTTCAAGAAAAGAAAGATAACACCTTTCTTTTGTCAACTTTTTTAGCATGTTCTAGTATTTACTTAATAAAATATTCACAAGAATTACGACCATATTCACTTTTATTTTTTTCAAGTGCACTTAATATTTTTTTTTATATTAAAATGTTAAGAGATCCAGAAAAAAAGAATATTGATATTTTCTTATTCATTTTCTTTTCTGTAATAAATTACTCAGTAAACCCTTTTTCTTTAATTATTTACTTTTCCCAAATAACCTATCTAGTTTATCGATCTTTATTTTTTAGAGAAAAACACAAGAGTTATTTGATAACCTTAATATTAATTTTCTTTTTTTATTTATTATTTAATTATAATTACATTCTTTATCAAATCTCTTTTGATAATTATATGCTTTCAAATGATATAATGAACGTTATTGATGGATTATATTTTCCTCGTTTTTTTGGGTCTAAAATAATGGGATATTTCTATTTGTTTTTATTAATTTCTTTGATTTTTAAAAACAGAAAAATTTTTTTTGAAAAAAATAATAATTATTTGTTTTTCTTGATTTTAATATTTTTTTCTTATCTTGCTCCCTTGTCTTATGGTTTGATTAGAACTCCTGTTTTGCATGATAGATATATAATATTTATACTTATACCTATTTTTATTATTATTCCATTATTATTGAATGAGATTTCTAACGAGAAAATAAAAAGATATCTAGTTTTATTTGTTATAATATTAACTCTATCAAATCACTACATTGAGATTTTTCAAAGATCTAAAGCTAAACCTGAATTTAAAAAAACTTTGATACAAATAAGTAATGTGAATATAAAAAATATCGTTTTTGACATCCAAGAACCATCTTTTATGGTTTCAAATTATATTAAAAATATTAAAATTTTTAAAAAAGCAGGTTTTATTTACCATAAATATGAAGATTATGATTTTCGTAATGAAGATTTCTGGTTACTTTGTTATTCCACAGATCCAAACTATAATTGTGATATAGGTGAAATTAAAAATTTTAAAGTAATTGATACAAAAAAAAATTTATTTATTGAGACAAAATTATACTCTTTTAAATAATCTATTTTTTTAACTTATTTATATAATGGAACACAATAGCAGCTGAATTAGATATATTTAAACTATCAACTTTATCGCTTATTTTGATCTTAACAAAGTAGTCAACATAATTCTCAGTTTTTTGACTCAAACCAAACCCTTCTGAACCAAATAAGAGAACATTATTTCCTTTCCAAGAGATATCTGAGAAGTCTTCTTTAGATTTGTTATCAAAACCATACACCCAAAAATTTTTTTCTCTCAAAAATTTTAATGTTGAATTAATATTTGAAACTTTAAAAATATTTAAATATTCAATAGCTCCACTACTAGCTTTGTACATGGTTTTACTCGTTTCAGGATATGACCTCTCTTTTATAATCAAACCATCTATTTTAAAACTGGCAGCGCTTCTTATAACTGAACCAATATTCCTTGGATCTGTAACATCTTGAAGACAAGCCAGAGTTATGTTTTCTTTTAATTTTATAAACTCCTTCAAAGAATTATTATTCAATGGCTCTATTTCAGCAACATATCCCTGATGAAGGATTTGTTCATTTTTACAGTATTTATCTAGCTCTTTTTTTGTTTTAAAGAATACTTTAATATCTTTAAGTAAATTTTTGTCTTGATTTTCCCTATTAATACTTTTTTTGCTATCCTCGGTTAAAAAGACCCTAATAACTTTTCTATTAGGATTTTTTAAAGCTTCAGTGACAGCATGTTTTCCTACAATAAAAAAATTTGAATTTGTCATTTTTTTCGCCTTTTTACCTAATTTTTTTAGTATTTTCTTATTATTTCACATATTGCAATTGTTTAATAAAAATATATAAAACCCCTGTTGTTTAAAGGTTTTTTGAACAAGGGGACGCTTTCCCCTATATTTTAGGAGGGGTACCAAAGCGGTCAAATGGGGCGGGCTGTAAACCCGTTGACTTCGGTCTTCGAAGGTTCGAATCCTTCCCCCTCCACCATTCAAAAAAACTTTGACAATTGGAGTGTTAACTTGGTTTTGCGGGTGTAGTTCAATGGTAGAACGCTAGCCTTCCAAGCTGGATGTAAGGGTTCGATTCCCTTTACCCGCTCCAAATTATTAAAATAAAAAGAAAAGTAAGGATAAAAGAATGTCGAAAGAAAAATTTAATAGAAGTAAACCACATTGTAACATAGGTACAATTGGACACGTAGACCATGGTAAAACAACTTTAACTGCGGCTATAACAAAAGTATTATCAGAAAAAGGTGGAGCACAGTTCACAGCTTACGATCAGATTGATAAAGCCCCTGAGGAAAAAGAGAGAGGTATTACAATTTCAACTGCTCACGTTGAATACGAGACTGAGAAAAGACACTACGCACACGTAGACTGTCCAGGTCACGCTGACTACGTAAAAAATATGATTACTGGTGCAGCACAAATGGATGGAGCAATTTTAGTTGTAAACGCCGCTGATGGTCCAATGCCTCAAACTAAAGAGCATATTCTTTTAGCAAGACAGGTTGGTGTTCCAGCTATTGTAGTTTTTTTAAATAAAGTAGATCAAGTTGATGATAAAGAAATGATAGACTTAGTTGAAGAGGAGATTAAAGAATTATTAACATCATATAAATTTCCAGGAGACAAAACTCCAATTATAAAAGGATCAGCGCTCGCAGCTGTAGAAGGTAAAGATGATGCTATTGGAAAAAATGCAATCATGGAACTTATGAAGGCTGTAGATGATTTTATTCCTCAACCTGACAGACCAAAAGACAAACCTTTTTTAATGCCGGTTGAAGATGTATTCTCAATTTCTGGAAGAGGTACAGTTGTTACAGGAAGAGTAGAGCAAGGTGTTGTGAAAACTGGTGAAGAAATTGAAATCGTAGGTATTAGAGATACAAAAAAATCAGTTTGTACTGGTGTCGAGATGTTTAGAAAAATTCTTGATACTGGAGAAGCTGGAGACAATATCGGAGCTTTATTAAGAGGTGTTGAAAGAACTGATGTAGAGAGAGGTCAAGTATTGTGCAAACCAGGATCTGTTACTCCTCACACAAAATTTGAAGCTCAGGCTTATGTTTTAAAAAAAGAAGAGGGTGGAAGACATACTCCTTTCTTTACAAAATATAGACCTCAGTTTTACTTTAGAACTACCGATGTAACTGGTGAAGTAGAATTACCTTCAGGTACTGAAATGGTAATGCCAGGCGACGATGCAAAGTTTACAGTTAAATTAATTACACCAATTGCTATGAGCGAAAAACTCAATTTTGCGATTAGAGAGGGTGGTAGAACTGTAGGTGCAGGAGTAGTTACGAAAATTATAGAGTAAACTCCTTTAGGAGTGTAGCTCAATTGGTAGAGCGCCGGTCTCCAAAACCGGAGGTTGGGGGTTCGATTCCCTCCGCTCCTGCCAAAATAATGGAGAACAAAAAATGAAAAACCCATTAAAATTTTTTCAAGAAGTCAAGCAAGAAGCTTTTAAAGTTACTTGGCCAACAGGAAAAGAAACTGTTCAAGGAACAATTATGGTAGCAATAATGGCCATAATTGCTTCATTGTTTTTTTTATTAGTTGATCAATTTTATAAATTTTTTTTAGATATTATTCTTAACATAGGAATTTAATGAAAAATTGGTACATCGTTCAATCACATTCAAGCTTTGAGAATAAAGTAGCTCAATTAATTAAAGAGGAGGCTGATAAAGCTAAAATTGCTGACAAATTTGAGGAAATCGTAGTACCAACTCACGATGTTACGGAGGTAAAACGTGGAAAAAGAGTTCAAAGAAAAAAGAAGTATTTTCCAGGATATGTGTTAATTAAGAGCGAAATGGATAATAATATTTACCATATGATCAAAGGAATAAAAAAAGTTAGTGGATTTTTAGGGAGCAAAGGTATTCCTGTCCCAGTTTCAGATAAGGAAATTGAAAAAATTTTAGGTCAAATCAAAGATGGTGTTGCACAATCGAAATCAACAATAGATTATTCTGTAGGTGAAAAAGTTCAAGTTGTGGATGGTCCTTTTGCATCTTTCTCTGGTATGATTGAAGACATAGACGAAGAAAAATCAAGAGTAAAAGTTTCAGTTTCTATTTTTGGTAGACCAACACCTGTAGATTTAGAATTTAATCAAATCGAGAAAGTAAGCTAATGGCTAAAAAAGAAATAAGTGGATATGTAAAGTTACAAATAAATGGAGGTCAAGCTAATCCTGCACCACCAGTTGGACCTGCTTTAGGTCAAAGAGGTATAAATATAATGGAATTTTGTAAAGCATTTAATGAAAAAACAAAAAACTTTATGGGTAAACCAGTACCTGTAGTAATAACTGTTTATAAAGACAAAAAATTTGATTTTATAATAAAATCACCTCCAGCTTCACACTTTATTAAAGAAGCAGCAAAGTTAAAAAGCGGTTCACAAGAACCTGGGAGAAATATCGTTGCATCAATTACCAAAAAACAAGCGGAAGAAATAGCTAAAAAGAAGATGGTTGATTTAAACGCTCATGATTTAGAAGAAGCTGTTAAAATAATAGCTGGCTCTGCAAGATCAATGGGTATTGAGGTAAAAGATTAATGAGTTCAAAAAGATTTAAAAAACTTCCAAAAAACACTAATACTTTAAAGAGTGAGCCTATAAGTAATTTACTCTCTAAAGTTAAAGGAAATTGCACTACAAAGTTTGATGAGTCTCTAGATATAAATATTTTAATTAACAACAAACAAAAAAAAAATGAAATTAATTTAAGATCTATGGTTAATCTTCCGGGGGGAACAGGCAAAAAAGTAAAAATTGCTGTTGTATGTGAGGAGGGAAAGTTAAAAGAAGCGAAGGACTCCGGAGCTGATTTAGTTGGTGGAGATGATTTAATTGAAAAAATAAAAAATGGGGAAATGAATTTTGAAAAACTAATTTGTTCATCATCTATGATGATAAAATTATCTAAATTAGGAAAAGTTTTAGGACCTAAAGGGCTAATGCCTAATCCTAAACTAGGAACAGTCACAGAAAAAATTGGTGAAGCAGTAAAGAATGCAAAAGCTGGTCAAGTTGAATTAAAAAATGACAAAGATGGTAATATTGGTTTAAGTATAGGAAAAAAATCTTTTTCTGATGAAAAATTAATCAAGAATTTCAATGCAGTCATTAGTTCACTTGAAAAAGAAAAATCAAACCTAACAATAAAAGGTGACTTAATAAAGTCCACGTATATTACCTCTACAATGGGTGTTTCATATAAGATAAAATTAGAAAAGAGCTTTTAATTATGATGAGTAAAGAAAAAAAACAAGTTTACATTACAGAAATGACTTCACAGCTAGACAAAGCTGAAGCGGTAATTGTAGCTCATTATCAAGGTTTAACAGTTAAACAGCTTGATGAGTTAAGAAAAAAAATGCGTGAACATGGAATACAATTTAAAATAACAAAAAATAGAATTACAAAATTAGCGCTGGAAAAGACAAGCAGAAAAGACTTATCAAATTTATTTACAGGTCCAACAGCAGTTGCAATGTCAGACGATGCAATAACTTCAGCAAAGATTTTAACTAATTTTTCAAAAGAGAATCAAAATCTAAAAATTCTCGGCGGTATGATGGGTAAAGACTTATTAGATGTTGCGGGTGTAAAAAATATTGCAACTTTGCCGTCTTTAGATGAGGCAAGAGCAAAAATCGTTGGTATTTTAAGCTCTCCAGCACAAAAAATCGCAAGTATTTTGCTTGCACCTGGCTCAAAAATCGCTATTTTAGCGCTCGAAAAATCAAAAAAATAACTTAGGACATATTTGTTATGGCGGACTTAAATAAAATAATAGACGAACTATCAAAATTAACTGTTGTAGAAGCAGCAGAATTATCAAAACAACTTGAGGAAAAATGGGGTGTTACAGCAGCAGCAGCAGTAGCAGCACCAGTAGCTGGAGCAGCAGCGGGTGGCGCACCAGCAGAAGAGAAAAGTGAATTTACAGTAGTACTAGCTTCAGCAGGGGATAAAAAAATTAACGTTATTAAAGAAGTTAGAGCAGTTACAGCACTTGGTTTAAAAGAAGCTAAAGACTTAGTTGAGGGCGCACCAAAAGAAATTAAATCTGGTGTAAGCAAAAAAGATGCCGAAGAGATGAAGAAAAAACTTGAGGCAGCTGGCGCTAAAGTAGAGCTTAAATAAAGAATTAAAAAATTATAGGCTGTTTTAATTTTTTAAAGCAGTTGGAATAAATGCAATTATCTTTTACTAAAAAAAAAAATATTAGAAAAAATTTCGGAAAATTAAAAGAGAGCCTATCAATACCTAACTTAATAGAAGTTCAAAAAAATTCCTACAAAGAACTTACAGAATTTAAAGATGATGTTGCACCTCAATTTATAAAGGGTTTTGATCGTGTATTTAAAAGTATTTTTCCAATTGAGGATCTTAACGATAAAGCAACTTTGGAATATATAAGCTATAGACTGGAGAAACCCAAATTCGATGTAGAGGAATGCATACAGCGAGGTCTGACTTATTCCTCAGCGCTTAAATGTAACCTACGTTTAGTTGTTTACGAGATAAATCAAGAAAACAATACTAAAGATATTTTGTCAGCAAAGGAACAAGAAGTTTACATGGGTGAAGTACCGATGATGACAAACAGCGGTACTTTTATTACAAATGGTGTACAGCGTGTTGTAGTTAATCAAATGCATAGAAGTCCAGGTGTATTTTTTGATCATGACAAGGGTAAATCTCATGCTAGTGGAAAACTACTATTTAATTGTAGAGTGATACCTAATAGAGGTTCATGGCTTGATTTTGAATTTGATGTAAAGGATTTATTATATTTTAGAGTTGATCGTAAAAAGAAAATTCTTGTTTCAACTTTTTTACTAGCCCTAGGGTATAATAAAGCTGACATTGTAAAAGAATTTTACGATAAAGAAACCTACTCTTATGACGAAAAAGAGAAGAAATGGAAAACAAAATTTAATCCTGAAAATTACAAATCTAAAAACTTTACAGAAGAAATTATCGATGTAAAAAATAAAAAAACCATCATTAAGAAAGGTGAAAAAGTTAACTTTTTAAAAGCAAAAAAACTTGCTTCTGATGGTCTAAAAGAAATTTATGTATCTAATCAATATTTGGTAGGTAAATATTTAATTAAAGATATTAAAATTGGTGAAGAAGAATTCAAAATAGGATCGGAACTTAATGAGACAATAATAGAAAAATTTATTGAGACTAAAGTTTTTTCTTTAGACTTAGCATATACTAATACAATCAACAAAGGTCCTTACCTTTTGCAAACATTATTCAATGATAAAAACAATTCAAAAAACGACGCAATAAATGAAATTTATAAAGTTCTAAGACCTGGAGAACCTCCAACAATCGAAATTGCAACACAGATATTCAATAATCTTTTTTTTAGTTCAGATAGATATGACCTTTCTGATGTTGGTAGAGTAAAATTAAACTCTAGATTAAGTTTAGACTGTTCAGATAAAATCACAATATTAAGAACAGACGATGTTTTAGCAATTATAAAAAAGATGCTTGATTTAAGAGATGGTAAGGACGAAGTAGATGATATTGATCATTTAGGAAACAGGAGAGTGAGATCAGTTGGTGAGTTGGTTGAAAACCAAGCAAGAATAGGTGTTTACAGAATGGAAAGAGCAATTAAAGAAAAAATGACAACACTTGATATAGAGTCTGCAATGCCGCAAGACTTAATTAATGCTAAACCGTTAACAATTTCTTTAAAAGATTTTTTTGCAACTTCACAATTATCTCAATTTATGGATCAAACAAATCCTTTGTCAGAAATTACTCACAAAAGAAGAGTTTCAGCATTAGGGCCCGGGGGATTAACAAGAGAAAGAGCCGGTTTTGAGGTTAGGGACGTTCATCCAACTCATTATGGAAGAATTTGTCCAATAGAAACTCCTGAAGGACCAAACATAGGTTTAATAAATAGTTTATCAACTTATTCAAAAATTAATAAATATGGTTTTATTGAGTCCCCTTACAGAAAAGTAGTTAATGGAGTTGTTCAAGAAAAAATAGAATATTTGTCAGCAATGGAAGAAACAAAATTCACTATTGCGCAAGCTAATTCAAAAGTTGATAAGAATGGGAAATTTACAGAAGATTTAGTTTCAAGTAGACAAAATTTAAACTTTATTTTATCTAAACCTGAGAATATTGATTATATTGACGTTTCACCAAAACAATTAGTATCTGTTGCCGCTTCTTTAATACCATTTCTTGAAAACGATGATGCCAATAGAGCACTTATGGGTTCAAATATGATGAGACAGGCAGTACCACTTTTAAAACCAGAGTCACCTTTAGTGGGGACAGGTATAGAAAGCGATGTGGCTTTAGACTCAGGTGTGACGATCGTTGCTAAAAGAGATGGAATTGTTGATAAAATTGATGGAAAAAGAATTGTTATTAAAGCGACCAGTGAAACTGATTTTTCAAAATCAGGAGTTGATATTTATAATTTACAAAAATTCAAAAGATCAAATCAAAATACTTGTATAAATCAAAAACCCTTAGTTAGGGTTGGCGATAAAGTAAAACGTGGAGATATTATTGCCGATGGACCTTCAACAAAAATTGGTGAGTTAGCTCTTGGAAAAAATGTAACAGTCGCTTTTATGCCATGGCAAGGATACAATTTTGAGGACTCAATTTTAATTTCAGAAAGATGCGTAACGGACGATGTATTTACTTCAGTTCACATTGAAGAGTACGAAGTTATGGCTAGAGATACAAAACTTGGTGAGGAAGATATTACAAGAGATATACCTAATGTAAACGAAGAAGCTTTAAAAAATTTAGATGAGTCTGGAATTGTTTACATCGGTGCAGAGGTAAAACCAGGTGATATACTTGTAGGTAAAGTTACCCCAAAAGGTGACACAGCATCTGGACCTGAAGAAAAATTATTGAGGTCAATTTTCGGTGAAAAAGCTATTGATGTTACCGATACTTCTTTAAAGATGCCAAGTGGAAGTGGCGGTATAGTAGTCGACGTGAGAGTTTTTAACAGACACGGAATAGAAAAAGACGAGAGATCTATTACTATTGAAAGAGCTGAAATTGATTTAGTTCAACAAGATAAGTTAGTTGAGGAAGAAATTCTTGAGAGAAGTATAAAGCAAAGAGCAGCCCAAATTTTATCGGGTACACAACTTTCCAAAAAGATTAAGAATTTAAATCAGGGCGATACATTAAATCAGACTAATATAAACGAAGTTCCAATATCAGAAATTTTTAAAATGAATGTTAAAGACACAAGCAAGAATGAAATATTAGAAAAACTGAAAGAACAATATCAAAATGCTACCCAAGATATTAAAGAAAGGTTTGAAGATAAAGTTATAAAAATAAGACAAGGTGATGATTTATTACCAAGTGTAATGAAAATGGTAAAAGTTTTCGTGGCAATAAAGAGAAGATTGAGACCTGGAGACAAAATGTCAGGAAGACATGGCAATAAAGGAGTCGTGAGTAAAATTGTTCCTGTGGAAGATATGCCTTACAGAGAGAATGGCAAGCCAGTTGATATTGTTTTAAATCCTCTAGGTGTTCCAAGTAGGATGAATGTAGGTCAAATTTTAGAAACACATTTAGGGTGGGCTTGTACTGAGTTAGGAGATAAATTGAAAAATCTAATTAATGAAAACCAAAAAAAATTAGAAATGTCTCAAAAAATAAAAGATTTTTTAAAATCTGTTTATGGAAAAGAGATATTAGATGAGTCAATTGAAAAGTTAACCAAAAATGAGTTTTCAGACTTATGCGAAAATTTGATGAGCGGGATTCCAATTTCTACACCAGTTTTTGATGGCGCTAAAGAAAAAGATGTAACCGAGATGCTAGATTTAGCTAAATTACCTAAGAGTGGTCAAACTACTTTATGGGACGGAAGAACAGGGGAAAAATTTGATAGAGATGTAACAGTTGGTACAATATATATGTTGAAGTTACATCATCTTGTAGAAGACAAAATTCATGCTAGATCCACGGGGCCATACAGTCTAGTAACTCAGCAACCGCTTGGAGGAAAAGCTCAATTAGGTGGTCAAAGATTTGGTGAAATGGAAGTATGGGCTTTAGAGGCATACGGAGCTTCTTATACTCTCCAAGAAATACTTACAGTAAAATCTGATGACGTCGCAGGTAGAGTAAAAGTATATGAAACGATTGTTAAAGGCGAAGAAAACTTTGAGTCAGGAATACCTGAGTCATTTAACGTATTAGTTAAAGAGATTAAATCTTTAGCATTAAATGTTGAACTTAATTAATTATGAAAAAAGAACTTAAAGATTTATTTAAAAACACCGAAATATCAGACTCTCAGAACTTCAATAGTATTAAAATTTCATTAGCAAGCCCTGAAAAGATAAAGTCGTGGACATATGGTGAAATTAAAAAACCTGAAACAATTAATTATAGAACATTTAGACCGGAAAAAGATGGTCTATTTTGTGCAAGAATTTTTGGACCAATCAAGGATTACGAATGTTTGTGCGGGAAATATAAGAGAATGAAATTTAGAGGTATTATATGTGAAAAATGTGGTGTTGAAGTAACAAAATCAAATGTCAGACGTGAAAGGATGGGCCATATTAATCTTGCAACACCAGTGGCGCACATTTGGTTCCTAAAATCTTTACCAAGTAGAATATCTTTGGCAATCGACATGAAATTAAAAGAAGTTGAAAGAGTTCTTTATTTTGAAAACTTTATAGTTATTGAACCTGGTCTTACTGGTTTAAAAAAGAACCAATTATTGTCAGAAGATGAATTAATAAAATATCAAAATGAGTATGGCGATGAGTCTTTTACTGCAGGTATTGGAGCAGAAGCTATATTAGAAATATTAAAAAATATTAATTTAGTTCAAGAAAGAGAAATTCTTGTAAAAAACATCAATGAAACAAAGTCTAAAGTTTCAGAAGAAAGATCAATTAAAAGATTAAAGCTAATTGATTCATTTATTAAAACTGGGAACAAACCTGAATGGATGATTTTAACAGTAATTCCTGTGATACCGCCTGAACTAAGACCTTTGGTACCATTAGATGGTGGTAGATTTGCTACTTCAGATTTAAACGATTTATACAGAAGAGTTATTAATAGAAATAATCGTCTTAAAAGATTAATGGACTTAAAAGCTCCAGATATAATTGTTAGAAATGAAAAAAGAATGTTGCAGGAGTCCGTTGATGCGCTCTTTGACAACGGAAGAAGAGGAAGAGTTATCACTGGAACAGGAAAACGTCCACTTAAATCTCTAGCAGAAATGCTCAAAGGTAAACAAGGAAGATTTAGACAGAACCTTTTAGGTAAAAGAGTAGATTATTCTGGAAGGTCAGTAATAGTAGTCGGCCCAGATCTTAAACTTCATGAATGTGGTTTGCCAAAAAAAATGGCCCTAGAACTTTTCAAACCTTTTTTATATGCGAGACTAAATAAACTTGGTTTAGCTTCTACAATTAAGCAAGCTAAGAAATTAGTTGAAAAAGAGACTAATGCTGTTTGGGATGCTTTAGAAGTTATTGTAAGAGAGCATCCAGTTATTCTGAATAGAGCGCCAACACTTCATAGGCTAGGTGTTCAAGCTTTTGAACCTAAATTGATAGAAGGAGATGCAATTGAATTACATCCTCTAACTTGTGCTGCGTTTAATGCTGATTTTGATGGAGATCAAATGGCAGTACACATCCCATTAAGTTTAGAAGCTCAATTAGAAGCTAGAGTTTTAATGATGTCTACAAATAATATTCTAAGTCCATCAAACGGAAAGCCAATTATAGTGCCAAGTCAGGATATGATACTTGGAATTTACTATTTGTCTCTCCCACCATATCAAGAGAAGAAAATTGAGGGTTATTTTGTAAATAATTCTGAAATAGAGCAAGGTTTAGAGTCTGGAAAAATAAAAATACACTCTAGGATAATATCTAGATTTGAGACAATTGATGAAAAAGGCAATCAAGTATTTGAAAAACATACTAGTACAGCTGGTAGATTTTTATTAGCAAATCTTTTACCAAAAAATAAAGATATCAAATTTTCTTTAATTGACAGAGTTTTACCTAAAAAAGTAGTTTCGGAAATAATTGATTTTGTTTTTAGATATACAGGCCAAAAAAGCACTGTAATTTTCTGCGATAAATTGAAAGATCTTGGATTTAAGCATGCGTTTAAGGCAGGTATTTCTTTTGGTAAAGATGATCTAATTATACCTGATAATAAAGAGCAGTTAATTGATGAAACTAAACAATTAATAAAAGATTATGAAAACCAATATTCTGAGGGGTTAATTACTAGAGGTGAAAAATACAACAAAGTGGTTGATGCTTGGTCTAAATGTACTGATAAAGTTGCTTCTGAAATGATGAAAGGAATATCAGCAACTAACAAATCTGATAAAGGATTAGATATAAACTCTGTATTCATGATGGCAGACTCTGGTGCAAGAGGCTCGGCTGCTCAAATGAAACAATTAGCAGGTATGAGAGGTTTAATTGCAAAACCATCAGGTGAAATTATAGAGTCACCTATAACATCTAACTTTAAAGAAGGTCTTACAGCACTTGAATATTTTAATTCTACACACGGAGCTAGAAAAGGTTTAGCTGATACAGCCTTAAAAACTGCTAACTCAGGTTATCTAACAAGACGATTATGTGATGTCGCTCAAGATTTAACTGTAACCAAAAAAGATTGTGACTGTAAAAGTCGTGGAAGTATTACTTTATCTGAAATTATTGAAGGTGGAAACATAATTGTAAGTTTATCAGAAAGAGCCCTAGGAAGAGTAGTAGCTGCAGATGTTAAAAATCCAATATCTGGCGAAGTAGTTATTAAAAAAGGTCATATGATTGAAGAGGCAGATTGTGAAAAAATTGATGCAGCAGGAGTAAAATCTATAAAAGTTTATTCTGTTATAACATGTGGTTCTAAAGAAGGTGTTTGTGCAATGTGTTATGGTCGTGACCTCTCAAGAGGTAAAATGGTAAATGTTGGAGAGGCAATTGGCATGATCTCTGCACAGTCTATAGGTGAACCAGGAACTCAATTAACAATGAGAACTTTTCACGTTGGTGGAACAGCATCAATTAAACAAGATTCTCAAATTATAAGTAAAAGTGATGGAATTTTAAAAATAATAAATACCAATCTTCTCGAAGACTCTAAGAAAAATTTAATTGTTATGGGCAGAAATACACAAATTAGTTTAGAAGATGAGAAAGGCGTACAAATTGCAATTTACAAAGTTCCTTACGGTTCAAAACTATTTTTCAAAAATGAAGACAAGGTTAAGAAAAATTCAAAAATTTGTGAGTGGGATCCTTATACAACACCAGTAATTGCAGAAAAAAGTGGAATAGTAAATCTTGTAGATTTAATTGACGGAGTTTCATTATCGGAAACACTTGATGAAACCACTGGTATTTCATCAAAGTCAGTTATTGATTGGAGATCTCAATCAAAAAACACAGACTTAAAACCTAGAATTACATTAAGAGATGAAAAAGGTAATGTTATTAAAAAAGCTGATGACAATGAAGCAAGATATTATCTAGTGCCAGACTCAATTCTTTCAGTTCAAGATGGACAAAAAATATTTGCTGGCGATGTTATAGCGCGTTTACCTAAAGAAACATCTAAGACAAAAGATATTACTGGAGGTCTACCTAGAGTAGCTGAATTATTTGAGGCACGTAAAGCAAAAGACAGTGCCATTATCGCAGAAAATAACGGTAAAGTAATTTTTGGTAAAGAAGTTCGAGGCAAACAAAGAGTCTCAATTGTTTCATCAAATGGTGAAAGCTCTAATTATTTAATACCTAAAGGAAAACATATTAACTTCAACCAAGGTGAAGAAATTAAAAAAGGAGAATACTTATTAGATGGACAACCTTTGCCACATGATATCTTGAGAATATTAGGTATTGAAGAATTAACAGAGTATTTTGTAAACCAAGTTCAAGAAGTTTATAGATTACAGGGTGTTATAATAAATGATAAACACATAGAAACAATATTAAGACAAATGTTGAAAAAAATTGAAATTAAAACATCTGGTGACTCTGATTTATTACCAGGTGAAATTATAGATAGATTCAAATTTGATAGCATGAATGAACAACTTAAAAAAGATGGAAAAAAACCTGCTACTGGCGAAAGAGTTCTAATGGGTATTACTAAAGCATCGTTACAAACTGACTCGTTTATTTCTGCGGCTTCGTTTCAGGAGACAACACGAGTTCTTACTGACGCAGCTATCAGAGGTAAGGTAGATACATTGGTTGGATTAAAAGAGAATGTGATTGTTGGTAGGTTAGTACCTGCGGGAACAGGCTCAATTAAGAACAAATGGAACAAAAAAGCTCTTGATGACGATCAAAAATTCATTGCTGAGCAAGAAAAGATTGAACAGACAGAAACCCCTGTAAATCAATAATAATTTAGCGTTAAATTCCTCGTTTTAGTTTGACAAATTACAAATCTATAGTATTTTCACCAAGAATTTTGGTTGGAATGTAGTGCCCTTGTAGCACTAAACGCTACCATAGACAGGTCACTAGAGTATTTCTTCCAAAATATAAATATTATGCCAACAATAAACCAATTGTTAAGAAAAAAAAGAATTAAACCTAAGGCAAGGGATAGAGTCCCTGCTTTAGAGAAATCTCCACAGAAGAGAGGTGTCTGTGTAAAAGTTTATACAACAACACCTAAAAAACCTAACTCAGCTTTAAGAAAAGTTGCAAGGGTAAGACTTTCAAATGGTCACGAAGTAACTTCTTATATTCCTGGCGAAGGTCACAATCTTCAAGAACACTCAGTTGTTTTAATAAGAGGCGGTAGAGTAAAAGACCTACCAGGTGTTCGATATCATATTTTAAGAGGTAATCTAGACACCCAAGGTGTAACGGGAAGAAAACAACAAAGATCTAAATACGGGGCAAAAAAAGGTAAGTAAAATGTCTAGAAAAAAAAGTGCTCCTAAAAAATTAAATGTTGTTGATCCAAAATATAAGTCAGTTGTTATTCCAAAACTAATAAATTCATTAATGTATGACGGAAAAAAAACTATTGCTGAAAAAATTGTTTATGATGCAATAGACAAAATTAAATCTAAATCAAAAGATGAGCCAATCACAGTTTTTAACCAAGCAATAAGCAATATTAAACCGACTGTAGAAGTAAGGTCAAGAAGAGTTGGTGGAGCTACTTACCAAGTTCCTGTAGAAGTAAAAGCAAAAAGATCGCAAGCTCTCGCAATAAGATGGTTAATAGATGCCTCAAGAAAGAGAAAAGATAAAAAAATGTCTGATAAAATTTTTAACGAAATTTTTGATGCTTATCAAAATAGAGGTTCAGCAATTAAAAAGAAAGAGGATACACACAAAATGGCAGAGTCAAATAAAGCCTTTGCTCATTTTAGATGGTAAGAAAAAATGCCCAGAACTCATAAATTAAATATGTATAGAAACATCGGTATCATGGCCCACATTGATGCTGGTAAAACTACTACGACTGAAAGAATACTTTATTATACTGGTAAGAGTCACAAGATTGGAGAGGTTCATGATGGTGCAGCTACTATGGACTGGATGGAACAAGAACAAGAAAGAGGTATAACAATTACCTCAGCTGCTACAACATGTTTTTGGAGAGATCATCGAATTAATATTATCGATACACCAGGACACGTTGATTTTACAATTGAAGTAGAAAGATCATTAAAAGTATTAGACGGAGCTGTAGCCGTTTTCGATGGTGTAGCTGGAG
>CACIQQ010000013.1 GCA_902588835.1 uncultured Pelagibacteraceae bacterium
TACATCAAAAGTCGGTCAAAACATTGAAATTTTAGATTTAGAACAGTTTGGTAAATCCCTTTTTATAGATGGGGAACTTCAAGTAGCAGAAAATGACGAACATTTGTATAGCTCAACATTTGTAAACTCTGGATTAAGACTTAATCCATCAAACGATAAAACTGCAATTATTGGTGGAGGGGATGGAGGAGTTGCAAGAGAATGTATATCTAAAGGATTTAAATTAATCGATTGGTATGAGTTAGATCCTGAAGTTGTAACAATGTGTGAAAAATATTTATCTAAAGTAGGTAAGAAAGCAACGACAAAAAATCATGTGCAATGTGTGTGGGGAGATGCATTTGAAAGTATTAAATCAGTTGAAGACAATAAGTATGATAAAATTTATGTAGATTTAAACGATGATCAGTATTGTATTGATTTGGCCGCAAAAAATATTAAATCTTTAAAAAGAATTCTTAAACCAAATGGAACTATAACCGCACAAGTTGGAAGCCAAGATAAAAAACCTAAGCAAGTTGATAAATGGTTAAATCTTTTTGAAAAAAGTTTTGGCAATACGTCATTAGATAGAGTTTATATCCCAAGCTTTGACTGTTCCTGGAATTTTGCATCTTCTCTAAATAAATAATTAATATTTAGTATACTCTTTAATCTCTTTGATCTTTGATCCAGTGTGATTATTTATTTCTAACTTAATACTTGCTCGTTTGTCGTTTAAGAAATGTATTTCTCTTGATAATAAAATGAAATGATCATCAAACTTTGAATCTTTTTCGCATTGTCTTTTATTATCTTCAATATCCCACAATTTAGCATTTATTTCTTTTAATTCAGAGAAAAGACTCTTAATCTTTTCATCAACTTTCACATTTTTATCATATTGTTCCTTTAAAGAATCATATTCAAGATTTATGAATTTTAATTTTTCTGCGTCTTTGATTTTGTCTTTTTTGATTTCAAGGATAGTTAATTTATCTAATAACTCACCAACAGATACTTCAACTAATATTTTATTCATAAAATTTTATAGTGTGATAAATTGTTAAAAATATGTCTAATATATTAATCATAAAGCACGGATCACTAGGAGATATAGCTCAAGCGAGTGGGGCAATTCAAGATATTTATGACAATCATAAAGATGATTTTATTTATTTATTAACATCTCACGTATATTCAGATCTTTTCAAAAAAAATCCCAATATAAAAGAAGTAATTGTCGATAAAAGATTATCTAGATTTAATTTAATCTATCTTTTTTCATTAATGAAAAAAATTAAACAACATAAGTTTACAAAAGTTTATGACTTGCAGAATTCCTCAAGGACTTCATTTTATAAAAGAATTTTATTTCCTAATTTAGGATCTTATAAATGGTCTTCTTCAGAAACTACTCTTCCAGCAAATGAAACAAAAAAAGAATTTGATAAAAAACCAGTATTAGAAAGATTTGATCATCAATTAAAGATATCTGGTTTGAAAACATCTCACACTTTAAAGCCAGATTTTTCTTGGGGTTGTTCTAATATCGATAAACTTATTTCTAAATATAATTTAACTGATTATATATTGTTATTTCCTTTCTGCTCTGAGCACTTAGAACAAAAGAAATGGCCATACTACGATCAATTAATAAAACTCATAAAACAAAATCATCCAAATCTTAAAATAGTGATAGCACCTGGTCCTGGCGAAATAGAAAAAGCAAAAGAATTAGATGCTGTTTCTATTCTAAGTGAAGACAAAGCAATTTCTATCTCAGAACTAGCAGGTTTAATAAAGAGAAGTAAATTTGTTGTTGCTAATGATACAGGCCCTGCACATATGGCAGCACATCTGAATGTTAAAGGTTTATCGTTGTTTGGAAGTCATACAACAGCTCACAAAGTAAGCATTGAAAGAGAAAACTTTAAGGCGATACAAGTGAGTGACTTAAAAAATTTAAGTGCAGAGAAAGTTTTCGAAAGATTAGTTCTTTAGAATTTCTAAATATTTTTTTAAGATTTCTGGCCAAAGAAATTTTTTTGCATTTTCTTCTGCATTTTTTCCCAAAACTTTAAATTTATTGTTCTGTAGCATATTTACTAAGCTTTGATAGATTTCATCCATGTTATTTCCATCACAAATTAAACCAGTTTCATTATTGACAATAGCGTCGGATGCACCACCAATTTTTCCTCCAATAGATGGAATTCCATATTGAGCAGCCTCAACATAAGCAATTCCAAAACCTTCTACAGATTTTTTGTAAGAAATTGATGGCATAACAAAAACATTTGAGTTTTTTAAGTAAGAGTTTTTTTCATCTTTTGACAAATTTTTCAAAAATAAAACATTACTTTCAAGTTTTAATTCTTTAATAAGTTTTTTCTGAGATTCCAAAGTATCGCCTTGACCTATACAAATATAGATTATGTTTGGGTAAATTTCTTTCAAATTTCTCAAAGACATAATTATTTTTTCATGATTTTTTCTTTTATCAAATCTAGCTACAGTAATAAGTCTTGGCTCTTTTCCCTCAAGTCTCTTTAATATTTTTTCCTCTATTTTTGGATTTATTTCTTCTCTAGGAAATACACCTGGGTTAATAACTTTGATTTTTTCCTCATTAACACCTATTTCAATACCTAGGTTTTTTGTGAAGTTTGAATTTGCAATGATATGATCGCAGTTGTTTAACACTCTTACAACTCGTTTGTTAAGAAAAGAATCTTTTTTATGATTTATCTCTTTAGAGTGAATAAGACATGTTTTTCTTATTTTGGTATTGATGTTTTCTAAACTTTTCCAATGATCAGAGATGATATTTTTTACCTTAGTATTTTTTTGTAGGTAATTATTAATTAATGAAGCTTTTCTAAATTTTCTAAAGATTTTTGGTCCCCCAACTCTTTCAATTGAAAAGGATAAATCTTCATCAAATTTATCCTGTTGATAATGTTCATCAGCAAATACTTTAACCATCATGTGTTCTGACAATGATTTTGTAAGGCCAAACATAAGATTTTGCATACCTCCAACATCAGGTGGAAAATTTCTTGTGATAATTAAATTCATTATTTAAACCATTTTATACTGCATCCCATACTAGGATATTGTTCTTTCGGACCTTTTTGAGTTTCAGCAATTAGCTTCATTGATTTAAGCAACTCACTGTCACCCGAACCCACAGGCTTTAAATCATTTAATTCTCTTATTCTTCCTCTATAATTAAGCTCAAGGTTTTTGTTGTAGCCAAAGAAGTCTGGTGTACAAACTGCATCATATTTTTTTGCGATTTCTTGTGTTTCATCAATTAAATAAGGAAATGAAAAGTTATATCTATCAGAAAACTTTTTCATATTTTCAAAAGAGTCTTCAGGATAGTTTTTGGTATCATTCGACATTATCGCAACTGAGTTAATGCCATCTTCTTTAAGTTTTGCACAATCATCTGCTAGTTCTCTTATTATAGCTTTCACATAAGGACAATGATTACAAATAAACATTATTAAGGTGCCGTTATTACCTTTGACATCATTCAATGTTAATAATTCCCCATTAATTGATTTAAGCTTAAAATCTATTGCATTCAGACCGAAATCACATATTGGAGTTTTTAAAAGCGCCATGTTAGAATATATAAATTATGTTTTACGATTTGGAAAATAAAAAACCAAAAAACTCTGGCGAAAATTGGGTAGCTCCTAATGCTGTTATTATTGGAGATGTAACGTTAGATAAGAATACAAGTGTTTGGTTTAATGCAACCTTAAGAGGTGACATTGAAAATATTCATATAGGTGAGGGCTCAAACGTACAGGATGGTTGCGTGTTACACACTGATCCAGGTTGTCCATTGAAAGTTGGAAAAAATGTAACCATTGGACACCTAGTAATGCTTCATGGATGCACAATTGGGGACAATAGTTTAATCGGAATTGGTGCAGTGATCCTTAACAAAGCAAAGATAGGAAAAAATTGTATTATAGGCGCTAAGGCTTTGATTACAGAAAACAAAGAGATACCAGATAATTCTTTAGTTGTAGGATCCCCAGGAAAAATTATTAGACAAGTAACAGAAGAAGAAAAAAAAGCGGTTTTTGAAAATACCAAACACTATCAAGACAATTGGAAAAAATATTCTAAATCAATTTTTTAATAATAATTTAATAAATTTCTAGAATTTATTTAATAATTTTACGATTAAATCCTTTGTAAATTACCATTTTTTTAATGGATTCAATCAAAAAAGAAAAAAATATGTATATTTGTGATGTTGGTTTGTACAGCTTTGAACCAAATGAAAAAGAGTTTAAAAAATTAGAACAATCGAAGCTTAAAGATAAAAAGAAATTTTTCCAAAAAGGTGATGGCGATGGTACAGAAAAAATTTTAAATATATATACTTATCCTGGCTGGACATCATTCTTAAAACCTGAAACTAATTACATTAAAAAATTTCATAATTTTAAAGATGCCTCAAAAATTGTCGATAAAGTATCAATTAAAACTGAGAAATTAGATGATATTAATTTTAAAAATAAAATAGATTTTTTCCAGATTGATGTGCAAGGATTAGAGTCAACATTTATAGAAAATGGTGCAAAGAAAATATCAGATGCTCTTGTTGTACAAATGAAATTATCTCCTG
This sequence comes from uncultured Pelagibacteraceae bacterium, assembly GCA_902588835.1. GTDB lineage: Bacteria > Pseudomonadota > Alphaproteobacteria > Pelagibacterales > Pelagibacteraceae > Pelagibacter. The sequence goes on from CACIQQ010000013.1 coordinate 4,637, forward strand.
TACCAACATATAAAAATGAGAAAAATTTAACTAATGTGCTTAATTTGATGGAAAAACTCAATTTCAATCTAAACATGTTCCATAATATTAATACCAGAATATTTAAACCAATGATGAAAGAAAAAACCTCTTTAATTGAAGAGGAGGATGTGGAACAACAAATGATCCGAGCATTTAAAGAAGGTTACGTTGAATTTATTGAGATTGCTAAAAGTACAAGCGTTGGTCTTCATACTCTATTTCAATTAGATTGTGTATTTGTTAAAAATTATAATGAAATAGAAAAACTTGACAAAGAAAAATTAAAAAAATTAATTTTAATAATGTTTTATTCTTACAAATCATATGATTTTGTACATTACTTGATAAGTCATTTGGACAAAATTTCGAATACCAACTACCTTAATGATTATAGAAAATTATATTCAGCTTTAAAAAAAAGAAAAAGATACTAAATTTTATTTTCTTAAGGAACTAACCAAGTATCTTTATTACTTTCTAAATCAAATTTTGCTCTTCGATGGCCTTTAGCAGCAAGATATAACCATTCAATAGATTTTATTTTACATTGTATAACAGTGAAGTTTTTATAACCTTCATCACTTTGCTCCTTTGTATAATCAAAATTATCTAATTCAGGTTTTAGTCCTGATGTTGGAATATCAGACTCTGTTCCTGGACCATTATCAACCAAATAACATTTTCGGCTTATATGTTGCGTTTTTTCCCAAGAATTTTTTGTAATATCGTTATTATGATTAATAATACAGTTTACTTTAAGTCGAACCTGAATTTTTTCGTCTTTATCATAAAATAAAAGAGCAGCATTGGAATTATTTTTAAGTAATTCTATTTTATCTGATCTAATATCACTGTGAAATTGAACTAAGTTATTTTGTTGGTCTGACTTTCTTAAAACAACAATTCTTCCATCTATATCGTTATTATGACCACATATAAAAGTTGGAATTCTAAATTGAGAACTTCTATTCGTCACTGCATCATCTAACATTGACCAGATTTTTTTCTTTATCTCTGTGAAGTCCTCATAGTACGCAGGCTGCATACTTTTACTTTCTAAATCTTTTTATTAAGCTTGAAGTATCCCATCTTTTACCACCCATGTCTTGAACTTCAGCATAATATTTATCAATTATTTCTGTGATCGGTAACAATGATCCATTATTCTTTGCTTCTTCCATTGCAATTTTAAGATCTTTTCTCATCCAATCTACAGCAAATCCAAAATCAAATTTATCTTCTAACATTGTTTTATAACGGTTCTCCATTTGCCAAGATTGTGCAGCACCTTTTGAAATAACTTCAATGACATCTTCCATGTTTAATCCTGCTTTTTGACCAAAGTTAATTGCTTCAGATAATCCTTGTACTAATCCTGCAATACAAATTTGATTAACCATTTTTGCTAATTGACCAGAACCAGATTTACCTAACAACTTTACTTTTTTACTGTAGCAATCAATTTTATCTAATGCCTTATCAAAATCTCCTTGATCTCCACCAACCATAACAGTTAAAGCACCGTTCTCAGCACCTGCTTGACCACCAGATACGGGTGCATCTAAAAAACCAAAACCATTTTTTTTAGCGTATGAATAAATTTCTCTTGCTATTGTTGCTGAAGCAGTTGTGTTATCAATATAGACTGCTCCCTTTTTTATTGATTTGAATATTCCATTATCACCAAATGTAACTTCTCTTAAATCATTATCATTTCCCACACATGTAAAAACATAATCAGCTTCTTTTGCAGCATCTTTAGGTGTGTCAGCTTTTTTTCCTTTAAATTCTTTTAGCCATTTATCGGCTTTAGCTCCTGTCCTATTATAAACAGTTACATTGTGCCCACCTTTTGATATATAACCAGCCATGGGATATCCCATTACACCAAGACCAATGAAAGCAACGTTACAAGACATAATTTAATGTTAAAAAATTTAAGTATTAAAGTAATTATTTTTGGGTTTATATTTACATTTTTTTCAAGCTTTGGACAGAGTTTTTTTCTAGGATTGTTCAACGAAAGTATAAGAAATGAATTAGATATTACTCATGGACAATTTGGCTCAATCTATGCATCAGCAACTTTATTAAGTAGCATAATTTTAATTTGGGTTGGAAAGAAAATTGATGACTTTGATGTTTTAAAATTTTCTTTTTTTGTTATATCATTGCTCGCAATTTCAACATTTACTTTTTCAAAAATAAACTCAATTACATTTCTTTTTATTGCAATATTGTTAATGAGATTTTCTGGTCAAGGAATGATGTCTCATACAGCTACAACTACAATATCTAGGTACTTTTCAAATACTCGAGGCAAGGCTCTTAGTACTGGATGGTTTGGCTTATCTACAGCGGAATTTTTAATGCCAGTTACAATAATTTATGCTCTAACCATAATGGATTGGAGAAATATATGGATCGTTATCTCGGTCGCCATAATTTTGTTTCTCCCTTTAGTGTCTTACTTTTTAGTTAAAGAGGTAAAGCTTTCATCTAGAGAGAATGATACTGAAGTTGCTAAAGAAAATATAAAACAATGGAAAAGATCTGAAGTTATTAAAGATTATAGATTTATTATTATAGCATTAAATATGTTGGCAATGCCTTGGATAGCTACGGGTATATTTGTTTATCAATCATTTATTTTGTCTGCCAAAAATTGGGGGGAATATACTATTGCTCAATCATTTATGGTTTACTCAATAGCATCAGTGTTAACTTTGTTTGTTGCAGGCTATTTGATTGACAAGTTCACAAGTCGAAAACTCCTTATATATATGAATATACCTTTTTTAATTTCTTTATTAATTTTAATTTACTTTCAGTCACCAGTTTCCTCATTTTTCTTTCTTGGATTAATTGGAGTATCAAATGGTTTTGCTAACGTTTTAGGTTCATCAACATGGGCTGAATTATATGGGGTAAAGTTTATAGGATCAATTAAAGCGCTTACTACCGCACTTATGGTATTTTCAACAGCATTTGGAACAGCTCTTTTTGGATTAATGATAGACTTTGACTTTTCTATAGAGCAAATATCTATGATTTCTGGAGGCTATATTTTAATTTCTTTAATATTACTGTTTTTAATTAAGAACAAACTTAATCCAACGATTTTATAAAAACCTCTTGATTTTATAGACCTCTAAGTATAAATACTCCGCATGGCTAGAGTAACCGTAGAAGATTGTATCGATAAAGTAGACAGCCCTTACGAATTAGTTTTAATTGCAAAGGAAAGAGCTACTCAATTAAATTCTGGAATTGAACCAAGTGTTGAAAGAGATAACGATAAGAATACCGTCATCGCACTAAGAGAAATAGCAAATGAAAATGTCAAAACAAGTGAATTGACTGACAGTGCTGTTTACAAACTTAGAAAACATATCGAACAAGTTGATGATTTAAGTGAAGAAGATGAAGATATCGGAGATGATTTTGAAAATTTATACAAAGGCGAAATCTCAAAAAGTGGAGCACCAATTTTACCATCAAAAAGAGCGAGAAAAGTTCCTGAAAAAATTCAAGTTTCAAAAGAAGATTTAGCTGAACTACAAAATGCTGATGCCCCTCAATCAAATGATACTCCAGCTGAAGAGGGCGGAGTAGAGGAAAGTAACGAAGTTTCTCTTGATGAAATAGCTGAAAACGATCAGCAAGAAGCTGATAACTCAGAAAATTCAGAACAATAATATTTCAATCATATTAAAAATAAGTTATTTAATTAAACATAGTTTTAATGAATAAGTCTTTAAGAATTGCATGTGACGGAGAAGCTGCTAGTGGTAAAAGCACAGGTGCAAAATTAGTTTCAAAAAAATATAAACTTTTTCTTATAAATTCTGGTTTATTATACAGATATGCAAGTAAAATTATCATTAAACATAAGCCTAAAAAAGTAGTTCCTTTTTTAAAGAAGAAATTTAAAAACATCTCTTATAATAAAATAAAAAAGCAATCTCTACATTCACAGGAAATAAGCAATCATGTTGGTTATCTAGCTAAAAATAAAGGTGTTAGAGAAATAATGAAAAAATTTCAAAAAAAAATTATCAAAAAAAATAAAAGAATATGTGTTGAAGGTAGAGACATTGCTAGCACTATTCTAAAAAAAAATCCCCGTTATGACATAGCTTTTTACTTTACTTGTAATTTAAACGAAGCCTCTTTAAGAAGATGGAAAGATTTGAGGAAAAAAGTCCCATTAAAAGAAGTTAAGAAAAGTCTTAGAATTAGAACAAGACTTGATAAAAAAAGAAAACATTCACCATTAAAAAAAATGAGAGATGCTATTTTGATAAAAACAGATAAGCTTAATAAAAAAAAAGTATTACTTAAAATGTCTCAGGAGATAGAAAAAATTAATTACAAAACTCTTTAATAATTTTTTCTCTATGTTCATCTAAATCTGGTATATCTCCTCTTTTTTCCTCATCTTTGTAATTTGACATCTTAATTGGGTTACCAGCAGTTTTAAACTCACCAATTTTTTTGTGATATGAATTTACAATCATATTTCTTGCTTTGATTTGAGGATTTTCAACAGCTTGTTTAATATTAAAGATTGGACCACAAGGAATTTTTTCTTTTTCCATCAATGAGACCCAGTCACTTGTATTTTTAGCTAAAAGTTCTTTTTCTAAAATTTTTTTTAGCTCATCCATATTTTGAGTTCTAGATGAATTTGTTTTAAATTTTTCATCTTTTAAAATATTATTGATATTCAAAACTTGGCAAAGTTTTTCAAAAAGTTTGTCGTTTCCAGCCGCTATAATAATGTGACTATCTTTTGTTTTAAAAGCTTCAAAAGGTGCTATGGATGGATGGCGTGATCCCATTGGTTTAGGTATCTCATTTTTTGCCAAGTATCTTGCAATTGCGTTTTCCAAAATTGCAATTTGACAATCAAGCATCGAAACGTCTATGTAAGTTCCTTTACCAGTTTTCTTTCTGTCATATAGTGCTGCATTAACACCTATCGCTGTGAACAAACCGGCAGTAATATCACCAATTGATGTTCCAACTCTTGTAGGTTCAGAATTAGGCTGACCTGTTACACTCATTAATCCACCCATTCCTTGAACAACCATATCATATGCAGGCAATTCTCTTAATGGACCTGTTTGACCAAAACCTGATGCAGAAGCATAAATTAATTTTGGATATTTTTTACATAAATCCTTCCAACCAAATCCCCATTTTTCTAATGTTCCAGGTTTAAAATTTTCAACTAACACATCTGCTTTTTTAAGTATTTGTTCAAAAATTTTTTTATCTTCTGAATTTTTTAAATTTAAAGCTATACTTTCTTTTCCTCTATTGAGGGACATAAAGTATGCAGATTGATCATCAATAAAAGGTCCAAATTTTCTAGAGTCATCCCCAATTTCAGGTGCTTCAACTTTAATTACCCTAGCCCCAAGATCTGATAAAATCATAGTACAATAAGGACCAACCAGCACTCTAGTTAGGTCTAAAACTAATATATCTTTCAAGGGTCCATTCATAATTTGCGTCAATTGTATTTTAAAGCATATTGACTCTTATCAAGAAGTTACATTTAATACATCAATAAAATAATAATAGAGAGGAATGATAATGTTTAAAAAAATATCTTTATATTTTCTTTCATTAGTTTTCGTAACTACAACTATTGGATCAGCTTTTGCAGTAACTTTAAAAGCTAGTCATCAATGGCCAGGTACGCCAAGAGCCGACGGGTCTTTCGACGTAAGACACGAAATGGTTCAAATTATTGCTGATGAAATGAAAAAAGCTAATGTAGGAGTAGATATAAGAATTTACCCTGCAAAATCACTTTACAAACCAAAAGAGCAATGGAAACCGATGACAACAGGTCAGTTGGATATTTCAGCTTTCCCATTAGCATATGCTGCTAAGTTCCATCCAGAGTTTGACATTACTTTAATGCCTGGAATGGTTAAAAACCACAAACATGCATTAAGAGTTAATGCGTCTCCAATGATGACAGAAATTAAAAAAATCATCAATGATGCTGGAGTAGTTGTTTTGTCTGATGCTTGGCTTGCAGGTGGATTTGTTTCAAAGAAAAATTGTATTTCAAATCCAGCATCTGTAAAAGGTCAAACGTTTAGAGCTGCGGGTAAGGCATTTAACCAAATGTTAGAAGCAGCAGGTGCAGGTATTCAATCAATGCCATCTTCTGAAATCTATAACGGTTTGCAAACAGGTGTATTAGATGGTGCTAATACTAGTTCAGGAAGTTTTGTTTCATACAGAATTTATGAGCAAGTAAAATGTGCAACACCTCCAGGAAAATTTGGTCTATGGTTTATGTATGAGCCAATTTTGATGTCAAAAAAATCTTTTGATGCATTAGATAGCAAACAACAAAAAGCTTTAATGAAAGCTGGAAAAAAAGCAGAGAAGTTTATGACTAAAGAAGCTGCTGGTTTAGATACGACAATGGAAAAAGCTTACAAAAAAGCTGGAGTAGAATTGTCTTATATGAAACAAGAAGACTTTGATGCTTGGTTAGCTATTGCTAAAAAATCTTCATACAAAAACTTTGCAGAAAAAGTGCCAAACGGTCAAAAATTGATTGATATGGCTCTTGCTGTAAAATAATTAAATTTAAATTATACCCCTGCTTTTTCGGCAGGGGTATTTTTCATGACTGATAAATTTATTAAATTGACAAACTGGTTAGCGAAAGCTTGTGGAATTTTTGCAGCTGGCTGTCTTTTTCTTTCCATCGTTATTATTACTGAATTAGTTTTCGAGAGATACTTATTTAAGAACGCAATTACATGGCAAACAGAACTTGTTACAATGTTATTAGTTGCTTCTACATTTATAGGCGCTGCATATGTTTTAAGTGAAAAAGGTCACGTAAATATGGAGTATCTATATACTTTTTTAAGCGAAAAGAACGTCACTAAACTTAAAATTTTTACTGACAGTCTTTGTTTAATTTTTTTTCTAATTTTATTTTACGTAAGTTATGAAATTACTTACGAAGCATTTATAAAGAATTACAATACAGGAACAGTATGGGGTCCTCCGCTTTGGATACCTTATTCATCAATGCTTATCGGCGCAATTCTTATGACAATGTCATATATATCTGAATTAATCTTGCATATAAGAAAATTAAAGGAGTTTGAGTAATGGATCCTTTATTATTAGGTTTAGTAGTTGGAATAGCAACTGTTGTAATGTTATTTTCAGGGATACCAATAGCCTTTGGCTTATGCTTTATTTCAGTTGTCTTTTTAGTTATCGCTGAAGGTTTTTCAATTTTAAATGTTTTCGCTGAAACATTTTATGCAGGTTTAAATTCTTTTGTCCTGTTGTCTATACCAATGTTTATTTTAATGGGTATGGCTGTTGCAAATTCACCAGCTGGAAAAGATTTGTACACAGGTTTAGACAGATGGCTATGGAGATTGCCTGGGGGTCTTGTTGTTTCAAATATTGGAGCTTGTTCTATCTTCGCAGCCTTAAGTGGATCAAGTCCTGCAACATGTGCAGCAATAGGGACAATGGGTATTCCAGAAATGAGAAAAAGAGGATACTCAGCAAGGTTAGCAACTGGTTGTATAGCAGCAGGCGGAACTTTAGGTGTTTTAATACCACCAAGTATTGTTTTAATTGTTTATGGGTTAGCAACAGGGACTTCTATTGGAAGATTATTTTTATGTGGTGTCATACCCGGTTTACTACTAGCTGGATTATTTATGTTATGGGCTTACATTTATTCTTACTTTATTGACAAACAATCAGCAGAAATTTTAAGAAATAGAACGCCTCCAACACTCAAAGAAAAATTAGAAGTTATACCAAGAGTTCTTCCATTTTTATTAATCGTGGTTGGAGTTTTATATGTTTTATACGGTGGAGTAGCAACTCCTTCAGAAGCATCTGGGGTAGGTGCATTTCTTGTATTTGTCATGATTGCAATTGTTTACAGAATTTATCAACCAAAAAAAATATGGGATATCGTAAAAGTATCTATGAAAGAAAGCGTAATGATAATGTTTATCATTGCAGGTTCTTACATATTCGCTTTTAGCTTATCTACCCTTTATGTAACACAATCAATTGCTCAAACTATTGTAGAGATGGGATTAAATAAATGGGTCCTATTTTTTTACATAAATATATTCTTGTTGATTGCAGGTTTCTTTTTACCACCTGTTGCCGTCATAGTAATGACTTCTGCGATATTACTTCCAATTATTACTCAATTTGGCTTTGATCCTTATTGGTTCGCAATCGTCTTCACGATAAATATGGAGATTGGATTGATCACGCCACCTGTTGGATTAAACTTATATATTATAAAAGGAATTACACCTGACGTAAGTCTTTCTGAAATATTAAAAGGATCTATTCCTTTTATGGCAATGATGGTCATTTGTATTATAATATTGTGTATTTTCCCAGAAATAGTAACTTGGTTACCTGACAAATTAATGGGTAAACCAATTGGATTTTAAAAACAAAAAAATCAATAGAAAAATATCTGTTGCACCAATGATGGATTGCACTGATAGGCATGATAGATATTTCTTAAGACTTATAAGTAAAAATGTAATGTTGTACTCTGAGATGGTTGCAACGAAATCAGCAATTCATGGTGATAGAAAAAGAATACTTGGTTTTAGGGAAGAAGAGAAGCCAGTTGCTCTTCAAGTAGGGGGCTCAGATAAAAACGAATTGGCAGAGGTTGCTAAACTAGCAGAACAATTTGGTTATGATGAAATAAATATTAATTTGGGTTGTCCGAGCAAAAAGGTGCAAAAAAATTCATTTGGAGCGTGTTTGATGAAAGAACCTGATTTAGTTGCAGAATGCATTAACAACATGGTCAACTCATGTAAAATACCTGTAACAGCTAAAACTAGGATAGGAGTTGATGAAATTGAGGATTTTGAATATTTGAATAATTTCATTAACAAAATAAAACAATCTGGATGTAAAACAGTCATACTTCATGCAAGAAAGGCTTTATTAAAAGGTCTTACTCCTAAGCAAAATTTGAATATACCAAAACTTAATTATGAAATGGTTTACGAAATTAAGAAAGCAAACCCAGAGCTTGAAATAATAATTAATGGAGGAGTCTCACAAACTGAAGAAATTAAAAAACATTTAGAACATTGTGATGGCGTGATGATTGGAAGAGCAATTTATCAAAATCCTTACTTTTTGACTGATATTGAGAAAGAAATATTTAATACAAAAGAAGTGCCATCAAGGGAACAAATTGCAAAACAGATTATTAGTTATTTAGAGGAAGAAGTAAAACTTGGTACAAAAGTAAATCACATAATGCGACACACAGTTGGACTATACCACGGTCAACCTGGTTCTAAAGATTGGAAAAGATATTTAAGTGACAATATGATGGCTAGGGACTCAGATTTTCAAAAAGCAAAACACATAATGACAATTGTGCAAAACAATGAGAAAGCAAATCAATTAAATTCCTAATGGAAAATTTAAATATCAATGAAATTTTTTATCTTTTAACTGTTTTGGCTATTGCTGCAGCAGTTGCAGGATTTATGGCTGGTTTACTTGGAGTAGGTGGGGGCATCATTATGGTTCCCGCTCTTTACTACGCGTTTACAGTTTTAGACTTTGACATTATAACAAGGATGCATTTAGCAGTTGGCACATCTTTAGCAATAATAATTCCAACCTCAATTATATCTACTTTAACACATAGAGAACATGATGCAGTAGATTTTAATATGGTAAAATCATTTGGAATTTTTATTTTAATTGGAGTTTTTTTTGGAACTTTCTTGGCAGTTAATTTGAAAACCCCTGCGCTCGTATTATTTTTTTCTATATTTGCTTTTATGGTTGGACTTTTTTTTATTTTTTTGAGAGAAAAATTAGTTGATAACCCAAAACAAATATCAAATTTAGTTAAAAATATTTCCGGTATATTGATTGGATTTATTTCTATTCCTTTAGGAATTGGAGGCGGATCGTTGATGGTTCCTTTCATGAGAACATTTGGTTATGATATTAGAAAATCAATTGGAACAGCTGCAGCAGTAGGTTTCCTTATTGCTGTTACTGGAACAATTACAATGATCACTGGTGGAAAAATTATTGATAATGTTAATACACCGTTCAGTTTGGGATATATAAATTTACTCGGCTTCATAGTATTTGTCCCAGTTACCATGATAATGGCTAGGTTAGGTGCAAAAGCAGTCTATAAAATAGATAAAAAAATCCTGAGCAAAATATTTGGAACTTTTTTAATTTTGGTATCAATTAGATCATTTTTAGAATATCTAAGTATCAATTAAATTAAAATTGTGGACCAGATTATTTTCAACGAATACATATTTTTCATTTTATTAATGATTGCTGCAGCTATTCCTGTTGGTTTTTTTGCGGGACTATTTGGAATTGGTGGTGGATTAATTTCTGTGCCATTTCTTTTCTTTATTTTTGAAACTTTTGGAATAGACAGAAATTATCTAATGCATCTTACAGTTGGGACTGCATTTACAATAACAATATTAACTTCATTCTCATCAGTATTAGCTCACAGAAAACATGGCGCTGTTGATTTAAGTATAGTAAAAACTTTTGGAACATTTGTTGTTTTTGGTGTCATAACCGGTACTATAATTGCTTCTATGATGAAAACTAAATCATTAGTTCTTTTTTTTTCAATCATGGTCTATTTTTTAGGTGCTTATTTACTCCTTGCAAAAAATAAAAGTAAAAAAGTTTATCCTTCATTTAATTTACTGCCTCGGCTTTCGTTTGGGTTTATCTCTGGTTTAATTTCAGCTCCAATGGGTATTACAGGAGCAATGATTAATGTCCCTGTTTTAAGATATTTTGGTTATTCAATAAATAGAGCAATAGGGAGCGCTGCAGCCATTGGTTTTATAATTTCATTATTTGGCGCAATTGGTTTTTTCTTGTCAGGACTATTTAAGGATGTTGATATTCCTCTCAGCATAGGTTTTGTAAATATCCCTGCCTTTCTAATATTCGTGCCTATCACAACAATAATGGCTAGAATTGGGGCTAATACAGTGCACAAGCTTGAGAGGTCAAAAGTTCAAGTTCTTTTTGGAATTTTTTTATATGTAGTTGCCACAATATTTCTTTACAGATATTTTAATATTTAATGGTGATAATTCAAAAACTTATCTTGAACTTAAACATAAATTATTTAAATTTTAATTAATGATTTCAAAATTAAAAAATTTTTTACTTAACTTTGAGGCACTGGCTTCTCTTTTATTAAGATTTGGTATTGGGATAGCTTTTATCATTCATGGTTATGCTAAATTTCCTTTGCCACCAGCAGGTCTTGTTGAGTATTTTGGTTTACCTCCAGCACTTGCAACATCTGTTGCATTAAGTGAACTTTTATCTGGAATAATTTTAATTGTTAGTGGTTTTTTGAGAAATCCCATAGGAGATACGCTTACAAGATTTGCGGGACTTGTAATTGTAATACTCATGACAAATATATTTATAATTGCTCACCCAGATTGGTTTATTACCCAAAAATTATTTACCAGTGAGCAAATTTTTCTTTTTATTGGCGGCTTTTATTTTTTGATTAAAGGAAATAAAGTTTAAAACTATATCTTTTGATCGTATTCTCCTATCTTACCAGTTTTTTGAAGCAGATCATCAATGAATCTAAAGATATCGGTTTTTATTTTATCTGATACCGGACTCTCTGTAACAACAACAAGTGATGGTTTGTTTGAAGACGCTCTTACAAGACCCCAAGATCCATCAGCAAGAGTA
>CACIQQ010000014.1 GCA_902588835.1 uncultured Pelagibacteraceae bacterium
GGAAAACACCATCCAAATAATTTTAGTAAGATGATAAATAAAATATTAGGCACATGCAGATACTTGACAAACTTTAATTTCGCAAAACAATCAAAAAAAAATGTTGCCCATCATTATGATATATCTGAAAAACTTTATGACTTATTTTTAGATGAAAAAAGACAATATTCTTGTGCTTATTTTAAAAATGATAATGACACTTTGGAAGAAGCACAAAATAACAAAATTAATCATATAATAAAAAAATTAAATATTAAGGATAATCAAACAGTTCTTGATATTGGTTCAGGGTGGGGTGGTATGGCAATTGAAATTGCAAAAAAAACTAAAGCGAGAGTCCTTGGTATAACTTTGTCTGAAAATCAACTTAAGTACAGTAGACAAAAGGCGAGGGAAATGAATCTTGAAAATCAAGTTGAATTCAAACTAATTGATTACAGAGAATTAAAATCAAAATTTGATAGAATTGTAAGTGTTGGTATGTTCGAGCATGTTGGAAAAAAATTTTATAAAAAATACTTTAAATGCGTACATGATCTTTTAAATGAAAGTGGAGCCGCATTAATCCATACCATCGGTTCTATTGATAAGCCTAGAGACCCACAACCTTGGATTTCTAAATATATTTTTCCAGGTGGCTACACACCTAGCTTAAGCGAAATTGCAAGACCGATAGAGGACTCAAACTTAATTCTAAATGATTTAGAGGTTTTGAGGTTACATTATGCACATACTTTAAGAAATTGGAGAGAAAGATTTCTTAATAAAAAAGATAAGGTATTAGAAATGTTTGATGAAAGATTTTTTAGAATGTGGGAATTTTATTTAGCCGGTTGTGAGGTGGCTTTTAAATGGGGAGACCAGGTTGTATTTCAATTACAATTGAGCAAGGATAAAACCACAATACCACCTACAAGAGACTATATTTATCAATAAATTACTGATAATTTTGAAATCTCCTGATGAAAAAAAATAAGAAAAGAAAAAAAAAGATCATAAAGAAAAAAAAACCTCAGAAAAAACCCAAAAGAAGTTTTAAGCGAGCTAAAATAAGAAAAAAAATTAAAAAAATTAAAAAAATTAAAAAAAAAAAGTCCCAAAAACAGACGGGTTTTTTGGCGAAATTCATTTTTTTTCAAGAAAGTTTAAAAAGTAAACTACGTTTCAAAATTAACCTTAATCCTGAAAAAAAAATTCAGGGTTTTTTTGATTTAATTGAAAAGAAAATTATTGAAACGAGGAGGTTAATTATTGAAGAAAAACAGAAGTTTAAAATACGAGAGGTTGAGAGGGAAAGACAACAAAAAAGAGCTGAGGAAAAAGCTAAAATAGATTTATTAAAGAAACAGGTTGAGCTCAAAAAAACCGAGTTGAAAGAGGAAAAACAGTTACAAATAGAGAGAGCAAGAGACCTTAAGAAATTTTTAAGACAAGAGCAGGCACTTTTAAGAGAAGAACAGGCAGAAGTTCAAAGGAAGTTTCTTGAAGAAATTAAGATAGAAAAGCAAATTGAAAAATTCCGAATAAGAGAAGTAAAAGAGTTAGAAAATCTAGAGCGAATTTCCTTAAAAGAAAAAAGAGATGATTATAGCGAAATCCAAGAAAGAATAGATAAGTTAAAAGAAAAATACAGGCTAATCAGAGATCAAAAAATTCGTGAGCGATTGGAAGCGTTAGGGATAAAAACTCTAGATGAAGATGACAGAGAAACTTTATTAAAAAAGGAAAAAAATTATATTGCTGCAAGACAACTTGTAGAAACTTCATTAGAGAGCTTTTATAGAAGTGCTTCAAGTTTAGTTTTTCAACTAAATAAACGGCACCTAACAAGAGATATGTCTATATTCAGATGTATTGATAGAAGGTTTGAAACGGGTGAGATATTTATAAAGTGGGACGAGTCCAATGATGATGAATGGCTTATATTGATTTATATTAAAGATAACTCACCAGAAGGAAAAATTGTTATTGAGGATAAATGCAATCATGAAAAATATTTTTCAGATGAATATCAATCAAACGAAATATTTAAAGCGTCGGATAAAATGGTAGACTCACTCACGCAACTTTTATATCGTGAGCGAAGTAAGAACGTTAATCAATCACTTACGTAAACAGACACACCTCTAGCATTTACATCAACGTCAAATTTTTTGTGAAGAGGAGGGAAAGCTCTTTGTGAACAATCAAGTCTGTCACAAGTTCTGCAGGATACACCAATTGGAATTTCTGTTTTCTTGTCACTTAAACTTAAATTTTCAGTGTAAACGAAATCTTTCGCATACTTAGCTTCACAACCTAGACCTATTGAAAGCATACTTTTTTTTTGTCCATATCTTCCAACACCTTTCTCAACAGTTCTTGCAATACAAACATATTTTTCTCCGTTTGTCATTTTACTTACAGCAGCTTGTATTACACCAGGTCTTGAAAATGCTGAATAAACATTCCATCTTGGGCAAGCTCCACCATATCTTGGAATTTCTATACCAGACAAAGAAAATCTTTTTGAGATATTACCAGCAACATCTACCCTTAAAAAATGAAAGGGAATACCTGGTAATTTAGGGTCCTGCAAACTCGTTACTCTATGTGCAACCTGCTCAAACGAAGTCGCAAAAGTATTTTGTAGCAGTTCTAAGTCATATTTTAATTTTTTACATTCAGAGTGGAATAATTTGTAAGGCATTAAAATTGCTGCACCACAATAGTTCAACAACGCGATTTGAGTAAGTCTTTTGGACTCTTCTGTAGGGAATTTAAATTCAGACAAATAATTATTTATTTCTTCCATTGCTCCTTCCTGGGCTATTTGAGCTGCTGCATGTAGTTTCTTAGTTTCTAATGAATTATAATCACTTAATAAAAGTTCTTTTTTATTTTTATCAAAAATTTTTGAAAAAGGTTTACCCTCATCAGGAATTACATCTTTAACTGTAATTGAATATTCTGTTTTTAAAAACTCACACAGTGCGACATACCTTGTACGATTATTCTTTTGAACTTTTTCAAAAACATTATTTGCAAACTCCTCTAATTTTGGAAAATAATTTTTCTTTTCTTGTAAAAAATCAGAAATTACTTCACCAGGAAAAGCAGTTTTTCTGCTATCAATAATCTTTCCAGATAAATTTTCAACTTTGTTAATTATTTCATGATCTTTTTGTTTAAAGTTATCTCCTAACTTTATTAGGGCTTTTGCAATTTTAGGGTTTGTATTTACTAGATCTTTAACTTCAGGTCCCACAATGTCTAAATCCTCGAACAACTGATCATCAAGCAACTCAGATATATCATTTACAAGGTTTAAGTCAGATTTGTTAGTTAAGTCTGAAAGCTCAATTTTGAGTTCTTCACAAACTTTTAGTAGTAAATCTCCGTCAATTTTCCTTTTTCCACTTTCAATTAAATTGAGATAGCTCGCAGAAATTCCCAATTGCTCTGCCAATTTATTTGCCTGAAGCCCCAATTGACGTCTAAACGACTTGATTTTTGGCCCTATTTTAAGATCAACTTGACTCATATTTTCTATTTGTAAACTTTGTAAATTATTATTTACAACAAATTTCCATATTTTACAAGCGTTTTATTTTATTTAATTGATTTTGTAAATCTTGTAAATTATACAATCTATATGAACAACAAAAACAAAAAAAATCAATTAAAAAGCCAAGAAACTTTGGCTGATAACACGAACAATCAAAGTTCTGGTATCTATTTGAGAGATGATCATTGCGATTGGGGTTCAAGTGGAATGAACGAGTTCACTAACGAGTATAGTGATAACGATTAATCCACATTAACTTCAATTTAATCAATTAAAAATAGGTAAAAAAATGGGTGCAGAAAAGAAAGTTTCGTACGATTTAAAAAGATTTGCAGGAATTAAAAGAGATTACAATCAAGAAGATGTAGAAAGATTAAGAGGTTCAATAAAAATTGAATACTCGATATGCAAACAACAATCTACAAAATTATGGAATTTATTAAATACTGAGCCATACGTAAATACACTTGGCTCTTTATCAGGTAATCACGCAGTTCAACATGCGAAAGCTGGTTTAAAGGCTATTTATTTAAGTGGATGGCAAGTGGCAGCTGACGCTAATAGTGCTGGCGAAATGTATCCTGATCAATCTCTTTACCCATATGACAGTGCACCAAAATTAGTTGAGGCAATGAATAATGCTTTATTAAGAGCTGACCAAATTCAACATATGGAAATTAAGGATGGAGATCAAAAGAAAGAAAAAAGAATAGATTACATGCTTCCAATAATTGCTGATGGCGAAGCTGGGTTTGGAGGACCATTAAATGTTTTTGAATTGACTAAAAAATTTATAAAGGCTGGAGCGGCCGGGGTTCACTTTGAGGATCAATTAGCAAGTGAAAAAAAATGTGGCCATATGGGTGGTAAGGTTTTGATACCAACAAGCCAAGCAGTAAAAAATTTGAAAGCTGCAAGGTTAGCAGCCGATATAGCTGATGTTCCATTAATTATTCTTGCTAGAACCGACGCAAACGCAGCAAAGCTAATTACAAACGATCATGATGAAAATGATAAGCCTTTCCTGACGGGTGAAAGATCCCCGGAGGGGTTTTACTACGTTAAATCTGGAATTGATCAAGCAATTTCAAGAGGTCTTGCATATGCACCATATTCAGATCTTATATGGTGTGAAACCGCAACACCGAATTTAGAGGAAGCAAAAAAATTTGCTGATGCTATCCACAAAAAATATCCAGGTAAATTATTAGCTTATAATTGTTCACCATCATTCAATTGGAAAAAACATTTATCTGATAACGAAATTGCAACCTTCCAAAAAAAGATTAGTGAAATGGGTTATAAATTTCAATTCATCACTTTAGCAGGTTTCCACACTCAAAACATAGCAATATTTGAACTAGCAGAAAAATATAAAGCTGAAGGTATGACAGCCTATTCAAAAATTCAAGAACGTGAATTTGCGAGAGAGAAGGATGGATACACTAGCGTTAAACATCAAAGAGAAGTAGGAACATCCTATTTCGATGCAGTTTCAAACACAATAAGTTCTGGAAAAAGCTCGACAACAGCGATGGAAGGATCAACTGAGTCTGAACAGTTTTAGATGATTACAAGTGGATTAATTTTAATCGGTTTATATTTTTTGCTAATGTACGCTTTTGAATGTATTAAATATTTTAATAAAATAGATGAAAGATTTGGAAATTCTTTATGGAGATGGTCTTACGATTATCCCGTAAAAGGAAAACAAGATATTTCAAATATAGATGATCCAGAATTCGTTGCGTTAAGAAGAAGAAGAAATACCGCTGTAACTTGCATGTATTGGATTTTCTTTTTAGGTTTTTTTGTTTTAATGAATTTTATAAGCCAAGTATTGTTAAAAATTTTCATTTAATTAAATTTTTCAATATTTTTAACAATGTATTCCCAATCTCCGAATTTAGAATAAGACACTTTTAGGATAATCTTTGATTTATCATCTAACCAAACTTTGAATTCCTCTTTTTTTTTATCATCAATATTTTTCTTCATTATAATCTTAAACTTACTTGTGTTGATGCTATTGCTATTAATCTTAAGTATTTCTTTAGATAGAAAATAAACTTCTTGAAATTTTAAGCTTCCAGAAAGCGGGCTTATGATCATTTCCGATTGAAGAATGCTGTGATTCCACCAATTTCCAACTAATACAGTTGAGGGTAGATTGCCATTAAAAGAGGAGCCATCAATTTTAAAAGTTTTTTTATCTTCATCCAACATTAATTCATTATATTTTTTTTTCTTATTCTGAATTGTATCAGACTTAAACTTAATTAATCTTCCATTTTTGTAGGTTTCAGTAGATGAACCTTTTACATTTAATATGTCAATTCCAAATAATTTTGTGACAAAATTAATTTCGTTATTAACTATCAATAGATTATTTTGATTTTTAAACAAGTAATTGTTATATCCAATTTTTTTTCCGTTTCTTAAAATATCCATCTCTATTAACTTAAGTTTGTCATAATGATTCACATGTGAATAAGAAAAAAAAGGGTAGATCAAAAAAATTAAATAAATAATTATTTTATTTTTTTTCATTTAATATCCCATAGACTTAATTTTAGCCCACCCTCCAAAAAATTTTCTTTTAAAACGTTATATTCACCTGTTGGACTATCGCATGAGATTATGGTTAAACAGACATTCCAGATTTTGCCTTTAATTTTCTCCACATCATCTTTTAAAATTTCAATATTATAATCTTTTTTATTTATCATTATTTTTGAATAGTTTGATAAAACAGTATTAATAAAGTTTTGATTTTTATCATTTATTTCATTTGTATAAAAATTTAATTTTTTAACCTGAGATTTTTCAATAATTGTGAATGCTTTATCAAAATTAGGATTAAATCTTTGTTTTTCAGAAAAAAATTGTTTTAAAGTGCTTTCTGTAAAATGATTGGCAAAATTAATTAAAATCAAGAATAAGATCATTAATTTTTTTACAGTTTCATTTTCTATAAGAAAAACAAGAATAGATGTAATAAGAATTATTGGTATCAAAACAAATATTATATATTTTGGAAAAATAATTGGCTTAATAAAATATCCATAAACCAACGGGACCAAGTAAGAAAAAATTAATAAGATAATTAAAAAAAGAATTTCTTTGTTTCTTTCTATTTTTTTCCTTAAAAAACACAATAAGAATGCTAAGGTGAATAAATGAATTATACCTAACAATCTGGAACCAAAAAAATTTGAAAAATAGAAATTTGTAAAAAATTTCATACCCGGTTGTTCTATCCACCCGATTTTATTAGGAGAAATATAATTAATGTAATGATATAAAAAACTAATTGTCAGAATTGATAATAGTAGTAATGAAACATTTACTTTGCGATTGCTATTAATAAAAAAAAAATAGTCTATAATTATAAAAATTATTATTGATGCTAAAACAATTATAGCGAATGGATGACTTAAAATAGCCATGAAAGTGAAAAAGATGAATAGAACAAAATTTTTTGTAAATATTTTGTCTTTGTGATCTTTATAGAGCCCTAAAAAAAAAATTAAACTTAGTGAAATCAAGAAAAAAGTAAAAATATAAACCCTCATCTCTTGAGAATTAACAATTAAAAAAATATTTAAACTTATTAAACAAGTAGTGAATAGATAGCTTTTATTTTGGGTAATCTTTTTGCATAACATGCCAACAGAAAAAATACTTAAAAATCCAAAAAAAGCTGAAAAGCATCTACCAACTATTGGATCATAACCAAAAATTTTGTTGCACATTTTTACTAAATAATAATATAAAAAAGGAATAGACTCAGTTGTTTGTACTCTTAAATATGTTTCAGCAAAACTTAAATTAGGGTCTGTAACCCAAAAAGAGTAAATTTCATCTAACCAAAGATTCTCATAATTTATGTTGTAAAATCTAAATACAAAACCCAATAATACTATTAGGAAGACCACAGAATAAATTGGTAAATTATTTTCTTGAAACTTAAGTATTTTAAACATATCAAAAATAAATATTAAATTAATTTCTTAAATTTTTAATTATATCACTTTGTCAAAATATATGTTTTTAACAATTAAAAAAATCCCTAAAAATTATTGGAGTTCAAAAAAACCCCTTAATCTAAAACCTAAATCGCTAACAATTTTTTATTTGACTTTGGGTTTAACAATTTTTGGTTTAGGTGAGGGATTATTGATCGTATCTTATTCTGGCGCATCACCATGGAGTGTGCTCGCCCAAGGAATCTCATTAAACATTGATTTATCAATTGGTGTTGTAACTTTTATTGTAAGTGTCTGCACTTTAAGCTTATGGTTTTTTCTAAAACAAAAACCAGGTATTGGAACAGTTTTTAACATCATCATTATAGCTGCAATGATTGATTTAACTATTTTTCTTTTCGCAACCCCAGAAACATACTTTGGAAAATTGCTTATGGCGGTATTTGCAGTTTTATTGGTAGGTCTGGGAAGTGGTTTTTATTTAATTGCAAATTTAGGTCCTGGGCCAAGAGATGGGTTGATGACAGGAATTCAAAGAATTACAAATTTTCCAATAGCCGCAGTGAGGGCGGGAATTGAGATAACAGTCGTATCAATTGGCTGGTACTTAGGAGGCACAGTTGGAGTAGGAACTTTATTATTTGCTTTTGGAATTGGCCCTGCTGTAGCACTTGGTCTGTATTTAGTGGGAAAATTCTTTAATTGATTTTTGTTAAAAAAAAAACTATTAATTTTTCATGTCATTAAAAAATTTTATGATCGAATCAGCAAACATTTTGTTTGATGATAGTAAAAACGATTTACGAGCTCTACCAAAAACTGTAAGACTTCAAATTTTATTAGTTTTGAGTTTTATTTGGTCAGTAGTATTTAGTTTATACATTTTTACATACACAACATTTATTTTTGGTTGGGCAGGAGTGTTTCTTGCTCATTTAGGTCTTATTTTTGCAGTCTATCATACTTTTAAGCAATTTCATAAAGCTGAGGAAAAGTCAGCAAGCGTGTTTGAGACCAAAAATTTTAACCCTTTTAAAATAATGGCAATAGTTTTTGTTATAGTTTTTATATTTGTTTTTTCAAAGGGAATTGAGGTTCTAACAAATACAAATTCGTATAAAATTCCTTATGGAGGACCAGATAAGTCTGCAATAGAAAAATGGTTACCGTTTACCCAAAAAAAATCAGGGGAATAAACATATATTTTAAGAATAGAATCAGCTATATTTAAATCAATGAAAAATCTTGTCAAAAATTTACAGCTTCTCTTATTAGGAATAATTTTACTTAGCACAATCATCGCAGTGGTACTTGAAATAAGAACGATGTTCTTAAATCAAACTGTTACATTAGCTGATCTATTATTAATGTTTCTATACTTAGAGGTTATGGCAATGGTAAGAGTATTTTGGGAAGAACAATCAATAAGTATCTCTTTGCCTTTGTTGATTGCAATTACTGCATTAAGTAGATTTATTATTTTGCAAGGTAAACAGATGGATGCTTCTCAACTTCTGTACGAGTCAATTGCAATTGTCTTAATCGCTCTCGCAATAGTAGTATTAAGATTAAGGCACAGTGATAAATTAGGCTTATCTAAAAAGAAAAAAAGAAAATAAATATTTAATACAACCTAACTAATTGTTATATTTTAATATGTGGTTTATCAGAATCAGGCTGCATAAATTTGTAAGATTAACCTTTCATCCACCATGAATTAAATAAAGTTTAAAAATTTAGACAAAAAAAAACCCTCTTTCGAGGGTTTTTTTTTAAATCGCTTTAAGTGGAATTTTACATTCATATTTTATAGTTCAATAATTACTGATTTACTTGCCTTTTCTTAAAATTATTCATCACTGTTCATCACTTTTAGGGTCAAATTTAAAAGGAACTCAAAAGCAACTAACTAAATTTTAAACTTTTCTTTTGATTAAAATTTTTATCTAAATTTTTTTTTGAGAAATATCTCAAATAACCTTTTTTTAACTTCTTCCATTCTTTATCAATAACTGAAAACCAAGCAGTATCTCTATTTCTGCCTTTGACTACTGCTGCCTGTCTAAATACACCTTCAAATTTAAATCCTAATCTTAAAGCAGCATTTTTAGATTTTTCATTCCCATTATTACATTTCCATTCGTACCTTCTGTACTTAAGTGTTTCAAAAATATTCTTCATCATTAAATACATAGTTTCTGTTGCCTCAACTGTTTTTCTTAAAATTGGAGAATAGGTAATATAACCAACTTCTATTGAACCTGCTTTTGGTTGAATTCTTAGATAAGATGCTAATCCACAATATTTTTTATGTCTTTTTGAATAGATGGCATAAAAAAAACAATCTGTATTTTTTAAATAGTGATTTAATTGTTTTAAATTTTTAAACGGTCCATCTGGCATATATTTCCATAACAAACCTTTTTTATCTAAACCAAATGTTTCAAATAAATCTTTACCGTGTTTTGATGGATTGATTGGTTCTAGGATTACAAACTTACCTTTTAGAAATTTTTTACTAGGTATATTTGGAATTTTAAAATTTATTTTTTTTCCTAGCATTTCTAATTATTACCATAAAAAAACCCCCAGAAATTTCTTTCTGAGGGTTTCTAATTTGTTTAACTTTTGTATTTAGAGTGTTCTGGTCGGGGAACCGTATTACATTCCCATTCCACCCATGCCACCCATACCGCCCATACCTCCAGCCGGCATTCCTGGTGTTGAATCTTTTTCTTCTGGTTTATCTGCAACCATTGCTTCAGTTGTGACCAGCAAACCTGAGATTGAAGCTGCATCTTGAAGAGCAGTTCTTACAACTTTGACAGGGTCAATGATTCCTTCTTTAAACATATCAACATACTGTTCTGACTGTGCATCGTAACCGTTTGAGCTCTTGTTGGTTTCTAACAATTTTCCTACAACAACAGATCCATCAACACCCGCGTTTTTAGTAATTTGTCTTATAGGAGCCTGTAGTGCGCTTTTAACAATTTCAACCCCTGCTTTTTGATCGTCACCTTTTACTTTTACTTTATCAAGATCTTGTGAAGCATAAAGCAACGCACAACCACCACCAACAACTATTCCTTCTTCAACAGCTGCTCTTGTTGCATTAAGTGCATCTTCTACTCTATCTTTTCTTTCTTTTACCTCAACTTCAGTAGCACCACCTACTTTTATCACTGCTACTCCACCAGCAAGTTTCGCTAATCTTTCTTGTAGTTTTTCTTTATCGTAATCAGAAGTAGTTTCTTCAACTTGTTGTTTGATTTGAGCACATCTAGCTTCAATGTCAGATTTTTTTCCTGATCCACTAACAATCGTACTATTCTCTTTATCAACCTTAACTCTTTTTGCTGAACCTAAGTCATTAAGTTTAACATTTTCAAGTTTGATGCCTAAGTCTTCTGATATTACCTGTCCACCAGTTAAAATTGCAATATCTTCGAGCATTGCTTTTCTTCTATCGCCAAAACCTGGTGCTTTGACAGCAACAACTTTAAGACCACCTCTTAATTTATTTACAACCAAAGTTGCTAAAGCTTCACCTTCAACATCTTCAGAAATTATCATAAGGGGTCTACCTGCTTGAACAACTGCTTCTAAAAGTGGAACCATTGGCTGAAGATTAGTTAATTTCTTTTCATGTAATAATATTAGTGGATTTTCTAATTCGGTTGTCATTTTATCCCCATTAGTAATAAAGTAAGGAGACAGGTAACCTCTATCAAACTGCATACCTTCTACAACATCAAGTTCGGTCTCAATACCTTTTGCTTCTTCAACAGTTATTACACCTTCATTTCCAACCTTTTGCATAGCTTTAGAAATCATATTACCGATTTCTTTATCACCGTTAGCTGAAATCGTACCAACTTGAGCAATTTCATCACTATCTTTTACTTTTTTGGCTGAAGAAATTAGTTTTTGTTTAACATGATCAACGGCTGAGTCTATGCCTCTTTTAACATCCATTGGATTCATTCCAGCTGTAACGTATTTACAACCTTCTTTTACGATTGCTTGAGCTAGAATAGTGGCTGTAGTCGTTCCATCTCCCGCTTCATCATTAGTTTTGCTGGCTACTTCTTTAACCATTTGAGCACCCATGTTTTCAAATTTATCCTCTAGCTCTATTTCTTTAGCTACTGACACCCCATCTTTAGTAGTTCTTGGTGCACCATAAGATTTATCTATAACAACGTTTCTACCTTTTGGACCTAATGTTACTTTCACAGTGTTCGCAAGTATATCAACACCTTTCAGCATCGCTGTTCTTGCATCTGAGTCAAACTTTACTATTTTTGCCATTTTATACTCCTTTATTAAAAATTATTTTCCTGTTGATATTCCCATTATGTCAGACTCTTTCATTATGCTGTATTCCTTCCCACCAATTTTAACCTCAGTGCCTGACCATTTGCCAAATAAAACTTTGTCACCAACTTTTACATCCATTGGAATGATTTTACCATCTTCAGTTTTAGCTCCACCACCAACTGCAACGACTTTTCCTTCCTGAGGTTTTTCTTGTGCAGTATCTGGTATTATAATTCCACCAGCAGTTTTCTCACTGCTATCTAAAACTTCTATCAAAACTCTATCATGTAACGGTTTAAACTTCATAAAAACTCCTTTAAATATGGAGTTCATATAAAGACCAAAAGATAATTTTTCAAGACAAAGGATAAAATATATATTTTAAAAAAAACCAAGAAATATGCATATTTTTGAGTTATATCATAAAAAATGACTTCAAATTTAGATGAAAAAGGACTTAGATCAATCGTTGGGGAATACGATGTGTTTTTTATAGATATCTGGGGAGTTTTGCACAACGGTTTAAAAATATTTCAAAATTCGGTTGAAGTACTTGAAAAGTTAGAAAAAAATAAAAAACAATATGTGTTGCTAACAAACGCACCAAGACCAAATCTTACTGTAATTGAATATTTGAAAAAAATGGGTTTAGATGAGAAAAAAGCTCAACAAGTTTATACTTCTGGACAAGCTGCTTTAGATCAACTCAAAACTATGAATTCCAAAAGCTTTTTTCATATAGGTCCACCGAGAGATTTTGATTTATTCAAAACATTTGAAAATCAAAAAGTTGAAAAGATAGACAGCTGCGATTTTTTATTATGTACTGGATTATTTGATGATCATGAAACAGAATTAATTTTTTATGAAAAATTACTTCTAGACCATATTGAAAAAAAAATGATTTGTACCAATCCAGATCTTGTTGTTGATCGAGGTGAAGAAAGAGAATTTTGTGCAGGGACAGTTGCAAAAATTTTTGAAAATTTAGGTGGTGAAGTTAAGTACTTTGGTAAACCTTACCCGGAAGTTTACGAAAAAGCATTTAAAAATTTACAAGGAAAAAAAGTAATTTGTATAGGTGATAATTTAAATACAGATATCAAAGGTGCGAATATACAAAATTTTGACTCCCTTCTAATAAATAATGGAATTCATAAAAATGAAATAAGTAACGGTATTAAAGAATTAACAAAAAAGTATAATGTTAATGTAAACTATACTCAAACAGAGCTTAAATGGTAAATAATTTTAGAATTTATAATAATTTTAATTTGTCCAAAAAGGATAAAGAGGCAATTATTTTGATTGGAAACTTTGATGGTCTTCATAGGGGTCATCAAAAACTTTTTAACAAAGCAAAAAGTTTCAAAAAAAAATTTAAGTTAAGAATAGGAGTAATCACTTTTGATCCAATTCCGAAGATGTTTTTTAAAAAACTTAATAATTATAGGCTTTCAAATTTTGACCAAAAAATTCAACTTTTTAAAAAAAATTATGTGGATTTTATTGTAAATCAAAAATTTGATATAAAATTTTCAAAAATTAGTTGTTTTGATTTTATAAAAAAAATCTTATTTAATAAAATAAAACCGAAATATATTTTTGTTTCAGACAATTTTAGATTTGGCCACAAGCGCGCTGGAGACATAAAACTTTTAAAATCATTCGAGAAAGATTATGACTACAAAATTATTAATCCATCTCCTCTTAAGAGTAAAAAATTTGTGATCTCATCGACCTTGATAAGAAAAAATCTTGAGATGGGAAATCTGAAAAAAGTAAAAAAATTTTTGGGTAGAAATTGGTGCATAGAGGGCAGAGTTGAGAAAGGGAGACAGCTTGGTAAAAAAATCGGATTCCCCACATGTAACATTGATATAAAGAACTATAAAATTCCGAAAATTGGTGTTTATGCAGTAAAAGTATCTTCAATAAACAAAAGGAATTTAAAAGGGATTGCAAATATTGGATACAGACCAACATTTAATCAAAAAAAATTAATTTTAGAAGTAAATATATTTAATTTTTCTGGAAATCTTTATAATAAAAATTTATCAATAGAATTTATAGAATTTATAAGAGGTGAGAAAAAATTTAATGGAGTACCTAACTTGAAAAAACAAATTAAAATAGATTGTAAGAAAGCAAAGGCAATATTATCGAATGAGTAAAAATTCTGTAAATCTTCCGAAAACATCATTTTCGATGAGAGCTAATCTTCCTTTAAAAGAACCTGATCTAATTGATTATTGGAACAAAATATCACTTTATGAAAAGCTTCGAGCAAACAGTAAAGGAAATGAAAAATTTGTTTTACATGATGGTCCACCTTATGCAAATGGAAATATCCACATGGGAACTGCTTTAAATAAAATTTTAAAAGATATTGTTACAAAGTTTCATCAAATGAATGGAAAAGACTCTGTATATGTTCCAGGATGGGATTGTCATGGCTTACCAATTGAATGGAAAATTGAAGAACAATATAAAAAGAATAAAAAAAATAAGAATGACGTGCCAATAGTTGAATTTAGAAAAGAATGTAGAGATTTTGCAAATAAATGGATCGATGTTCATAAAAAACAATTTCAAAGGTTAGGTGTCATAGGAGATTGGAAAGATTATTATTCGACTATGAGTTTCAAAGCTGAAGCTCAAATTGTTAGGGAGTTAGCGAAATTTTTAAAAGAGGGTAGCTTATACAAAGGTTATAAACCTGTCTTATG
>CACIQQ010000015.1 GCA_902588835.1 uncultured Pelagibacteraceae bacterium
GAATAAATTTGATTTAAATAATAAAAATGCAATTATTACCGGTGGTGCACAAGGTTTTGGACTTGATATTGCAAAAAGATTTCTTCAATCAGGAGCGAAAGTCATCATTTGGGACTCTGATGACAAAGAACTTAAAAAAGCTTCAAAATTAATTAATGATCAAAATCTTTCGTGTGATGTTGTAGACGTATCGGATGCTAAAAGAGTTGATGATACTGTTAACAAAATTACTTCTAAAACAAAAATTGATATTTTAATAAATAATGCAGGGATTACAGGCTCTACTGCGGAATTATGGAATTATGATTACGAAGAATGGAAAAAAATCATTAATATTAATTTACATGGAACTTTTAACTGTTGTAAGTCAGTTGTACCACACATGATTAAGAATAATTATGGTAGAATTGTTAATATAGCATCTGTATCTGGCAAAGATGGGAACGCGAAAGCTAGCGCATATAGCTCGTCTAAAGCAGGGGTAATAGCGCTAACAAAATCTCTGGGTAAAGAACTTGCAGATAAGAACATAGCAGTTAATGCAGTAACCCCAGCAGGAGCTAAAACTAGAATTCTTGATCAAATGTCGAAAGAGCATGTTCAAAGGATGCTTTCAAAAGTGCCTAGAGCAAGATTTCTCGAATTAGAAGAACTTACATCAATGGTTTGTTGGTTATCTTCAGCAGAAAATTCTTTTTCAACCGCCGCTGTATTTGATATTAGCGGCGGAAGATCTACTTATTAGGTTTTTCTATAGGGATTATAATATTTGTTTCAAAATACTTACTTTTTTCGTTAGCTATAACAGGTGCTAAAATTATAACTGACCAGTAAATTAAGAGCATAAAAATGGATAAAGTCTTCAAAGCTTCTCTCCATTGTTAGCACAATTTTCCTTATTTATTTTATCATCAAATGTCTCAAGATTTCCTTTATTTATGATCCATACATATGACTTCTCATAGGTATTATCAGAAGCTAATTTTGTACATTTTTTACCCAATTTTACTGTATGAGTTGAACAGTTTGTTAACATAACCAACAAGATTAAGGAGATATATTTTTTCATATTAACTTTATAAGCCTTAAAAATGTATTTTGAATGACTGAAAATTGTCAAAAGTAAGATTTTAAAAAAAATTTGAAAAAAAATTATTTTAGTTTATATGAATTTCATGCCTAAATTATTAATTGCATTTTTAATCTTTTTATCCTCTATATCTTTTAGCTACTCCCAAAATGTTGAAGTGTTTAAGTTTACTGATGAAGAGTTAAGCAATCTTAAAGTCAGAAAAGTTCGTGGAGCCAAAAATATGACTGAATACAGCATTTTAGTTGAAGATGGTTCAAATATACTAAAAGCTGAGGTAGAAAATGGCGGTTCAGGATTAGGTAAGGAGGCGCCTATAGATCTAAATCAAACTCCATTTTTAAATATCACTTGGAAGGTTGAAAAGGGGTTACCTGGTTTGGATGAAAAATCCAAAAAAGGTCATGATTTTGCAGCAAGATTTTTTGTTGTTAAGAAAACAGGTATGACTCCATTATCGAACAAGGCAATAAATTACGTATTCTCAAGTAATTCTTCCATAGGAGAAAATTGGCCAAGCCCATATACCAAAAGTTCGATTGATTATGTTTTATCCAGTATTGATAAGAATAAAAATGAGTGGGTTACAGTCAAAACAAACGTTAAGGAAGACTACAAAAGATTTCACAATTTAAATGTTGATATTTTAGATGGTGTAGCAATCATGGTTGATACTGATCAATCAAAATCTAAAGCTATTTCTTATTATAAAAATATATATTTTTCTGCAGAATAAGTTAGTTTAAAGAATTAATGAAAACTTTTACTTTTAAATTAAAAGTTTATTATGAAGATACTGACGCTGGTGGTGTCGTGTACTATGCAAATTACCTTAAATTCATGGAAAGAGCTAGAAGTGATGCTTTAGAGTCATTAGGGTTTACTAATAAAAAACTAATCGATGAAAACGGAACTTATATAATAGTTAAATCATGCAATATAAGTTATATAAAATCTGCCTTTCTTGAAGATAACTTAGAGATAAAATCGAATATAAAAGAAATCACAAAAACTTCTTTTTTTATGTCTCAAAAAGTATTTAAAGGTAATGATCAAATTACAGATGCGGAAATTCATTTAGTAACAATTGACAAAAAAGGCAAGCCTGTCAAAATTCCTGAAACATTAAAAGTAGAGCTAGAAAAACTAATTTAACTTTAATACTCTTTTAAAAAGATTTTTCATTTTTTTTTCGTTAATTCGACCGGTATTAACATTTCTTGGACTCGGGTGATAACAAGCAACTAATTTAATACTTTTTGGAAGTGTATAAATTTTTCCGTGCGAAAAACTTATTTTTTCTTTAAAACTATAATTTTGTTTAAAAAAAAGAACACAGCTATCAAAAGCAATTTTTCCCAAAGCAACAATTGTCCTCAGATTTTTTAAGTTGTCTATTTCATTATTAAAAAATTGAAAACAATTAACTAATTCCTCTCGATTAGGTTTATCACCAGGTGGAACACACTTCAGTGCAGTAGTTATATATGCATCTTTTAGTTTTAACCCATCATTTATGTTGTCTGAATTCGACTGATTTGAAATTTTTACACCGTGCAAGCATTTATATAAAAAATCCGATGATTTATCGCCGGTAAATACCCTTCCAGTTCTTGTTCCTCCGTGAGCCGCGGGCGCCAATCCTACGAAAAGAATTTTCCCTTTTGTGTCTCCAAAACCAGTAATCGGTTTGCCCCAATAAGTTTCATTTTCATATTGTTTTCTTTTTTCAACAGAAATTTTTTTTCTAAATTTTACTAATCTTGGACATTTGCTACATTTAATAATAGATTGATTTAGTTTTTGAAAATTTAAATTCATAATGAGATATTTTAAGATAATATTAATCTTTTTTCTATTTTTATTAAACGAGACTAGCTTCGCTAATGAAAATATTGTGGAAATCTTAAAAAAAGAGAACAACATAATATTCATTCGTCATGCTATTGCTCCAGGAAATGGAGATCCCCCAAATTTTGATATTTTAGATTGTTCCACTCAAAGAAATCTAAGCAAAAACGGTGAACTACAAGCATTAAAAATTGGTAAGTTTTTTAAAAAAAACGACATAAAGTTTACAAAAGTACTCTCGAGCGAATGGTGCAGATGTAAACATACTGCTCAAATAGCATTTGGGAATTATGAGACAAAAAATTTTCTAAACTCTTTTTATGATGAGCGGTTTTCGAAAAATAAAGACAAGCAAATTTTAGACTTTCAAAAATTTATTAAAAATTGGGATTACTCTGGAAATTTAGTATTAGTCACTCATTATGTTGTAATTTCTGAAATTTTAGATTTAGCAACAAGCTCTGGCGAGATTGTAATTACTGATAAAAACCTGGAGATTCTTTCATCAATAAAAATTAATTAATCTTCTTTTTTTTCAGCAAGAAAAAGAAAAATTAAAAATAAGGCGGTCCACCCAATACCAATCAGCCCTTTTTTAATACTAGTTTCAGCGCCCCACAGATCAAAGAATAATGCACCAATTACAAGACCTAATACATAAATGATAATAACTGTTGTTGACTTACTCATTTTAAAACCTTTTTAAATAAAGAAACTCCTTCTTTAATCTTATTATCATAAGATTTTAAAAATGCATCTAATTGCCAACCTGACATCCTACCTTTTAATTCTTCTAAATTTTTCTTTTTCCATTCATCAGTAGTCTCTGGGTTTTTCCAGGCAATTTTTTCCTCAGTTTTTCTAGCACAACCATAGCAGTAACCTGAGACAGGATCTGTTTTACAAATACTTATACATGGCGAAACAATCATAAATTTTTTTAATTTTTTCTCATAATTACACAATTATTCTAATTGGACAAATTCATTCTATAAGATATAAACCTTTTTAAATTGGGCGAGTGGCGGAATTGGTAGACGCGTTGGTCTTAGGAACCAATATGGCAACATGTGAAGGTTCGAGTCCTTTCTCGCCTACCATATTTATATGAAAGTAACAGTAGAAACAAAAAAAGGTCTTGAGAAAAATTTAAAAGTTTTTGTTGATAAAAACACTATTAACAAAGAACTTGATGTGAAGTATGACCAATTAAAAAACGATGTAGTTCTTAAAGGTTTCAGACCGGGAAAAGTTCCAAGAGATTTAATAAAAAGACAATTTGGTAAAGCAATTTATGGAGAGGTGATAGATAAAATTTTAAAAGAAACTACTACTAAAGCTTTAGATGAAAAGAAAATTAAACCTGCGCTCCAACCTAAAATTGATTTGAAACAATTTGGAGAAGGAAAGGATCTTGAATATGTAATTAGCGTAACAGAAATGCCTAAAGTTAAGATTAACTCCTTAGATAGCATTAAGTACAGAGAATATAAAGTAAACTTGTCCAAAGAGGAGACAGACAAAAGAATTAAAGAAATTGCCTCAAATCAAAAAAATTTTGTTGAAGTTGATGCAGCGAAAGTTGCTAACGAAGGTGATCTAGTTACATTTGATTATAAAGCAACAGTAGATGGAAAAGAATTTAAAGGTAGTGAGGGCAAAAATACACAATTAGAGTTAGGTAAAGATTTATTCATAAAAGGTTTTGATAAACAATTATTAAAAGCAAAAAAAGATGAAGAAATTAACGTAGAAGCAGTTTTGCCAGAAATCTTTCCAGAAAAAGAATTAATTGGAAAAAAAGCGATGTTTATGTGTAAAATTATTTCAGTTAAAAAACATAAACCATTACCTATCGATGATGAATTTGCAAAAAAACTTGGGGCTAAAGATTTAACTGATTTAAAGAATTTAGTCTCAAAACAATTAAATGATCAATATAAAAACTCTCTTGATCAAATTTCAAAAAATCAAATTTTAGAAGAAATTGAAAATTTCAAGACTGATGAAATTCCAAGTACTTTAATTGAACAAGAATTAAACATTCTTAATCAAGGTCTTGATAAAGAAACTATAGAAAAAAATAAAAATAATAATTTAAAAAATGCAAAAAAAAGAATTAAACTTGGTTTAATTCTAAATCAAATCGGTGAGGAAAATAACATAAAAGTAGAAAATTTAGAAATTCAATCTGAAATTCAAAAACAAATAGGGATGATGCCCGGACAAGAGAAACTTTTAATGGATTATTATCAAAAAAATCCTGAAGCAGCAGCCTCATTAAGAGGAAACATTTATGAACAAAAGATAATAGAATTTATAAAATCAAAAGCTAAAAAAATAGTTAAAGAAATCGATAAATCGGAAGCAGAAAAAATTTTAAAAGAGGAAAACGAAAAAAATCTAAAAGCCCAATCAACTACTGATGTCACGGAAAAGAAGCCAAAGACATCTGAAAAGAAACCAAAAAAAGCCCCGATTAAAAAAAAAGCAAAAAAAGTTAGTAAAAAGTAATCGCAAGTTGTATAAGTGAGTGATTCGATAATATGAGTGAAAAAATATTAGAACAAATGAATACTTTAATACCAATGGTTGTTGAGCAATCAAGTAGAGGTGAAAGAGCTTATGATATTTACTCAAGATTATTAAAAGAGAGAATCGTTTTTTTAGTTGGTCCAATTAATGATAATGTCGCGTCATTAGTAACTGCACAACTTTTGTTTTTAGAGTCTGAAAATCCTAAAAAAGAAATTTCTTTATACATAAACAGTCCTGGTGGTTTAGTGACGGCTGGTTTAGGGATTTACGATACCATGCAATACATTAAACCTGATGTTTCAACATTATGCATTGGCCAAGCTGCTTCAATGGGGTCTTTTCTTTTGGCTGCAGGGGAAAAAGGAAAAAGATTTTCTCTTCCTAATTCAAGAATAATGGTCCATCAACCATCTGCAGGTTTTCAAGGTCAGGCAACAGACATAGAGATACATGCTAATGAAGTTCTTTCTCTAAAAAAAAGATTGAACCAGATATATTCTAAACATACTGGCAAGAGTGAGGATGAAATTAAGATTGCTCTTGAAAGAGATAATTTTATGACTTCTGAAAACGCTAAAGAATTTGGTTTGATAGATCAAGTTGTTGAAAAAAGATCTTAGTATTCCACAAGATATAGCTCAATCTAAACACTACGCTTGCCTCATAAACACATTTTATAATAAAGTAGTTATAGTGATTCGTTTTATAATTTAAAAAAATATGTCTAGTAGTAAAAACATTTTATATTGTTCTTTTTGTGGAAAAAGCCAACACGAAGTAAGAAAATTAATTGCAGGGCCAACAGTTTTCATTTGTGACGAATGTGTTGAGTTATGTATGGACATAATTAAGGAGGAAAACAAAGATACATTTGTAAAACATCAAGATGGTTTACCTTCTCCAAAACAAATTTGTTCAGTCTTAGACGATTATGTAATTGGACAGCAACTTGCAAAAAAAGTTTTATCTGTAGCTGTTCACAATCATTACAAAAGATTAAATTATGAAAGTAAAACTAGTAAAAATGTTGAACTAGCTAAATCAAATATTTTATTAATTGGTCCAACTGGATGTGGAAAAACCTTACTAGCACAAACTTTAGCTAGAATATTAGATGTTCCTTTTACAATGGCAGATGCAACAACATTAACAGAAGCTGGATATGTAGGAGAGGATGTTGAAAATATAATTTTAAAACTTTTACAAGCCGCTGATTACAATGTTGAAAAAGCTCAACGAGGAATAGTTTATATAGATGAAGTAGACAAAATAAGTAGAAAATCAGAAAACCCTTCTATTACAAGAGATGTTTCTGGAGAAGGTGTTCAACAAGCCCTTTTAAAAATAATGGAAGGCACAATTGCAAGTGTACCACCTCAGGGAGGAAGAAAACACCCTCAACAAGAATTTTTACAAGTGGATACAACAAATATTTTATTTATTTGTGGAGGGGCTTTTGCTGGCCTGGATAAAATAATTTCTCAAAGAGACAAAGGATCATCAATAGGATTTGGAGCAGAGGTAAAAAATACAGAAGATAAGAAGACAGGTGAATGGATGAAAAGTTTGGAACCTGAGGACCTATTAAAATATGGATTGATACCAGAGTTTATAGGAAGACTTCCAATAATAGCTACTTTAGAGGACCTAGATGAAAAATCTTTGATCAAAATTTTACAAGAACCAAAGAACTCTCTGATTAAACAGTATCAGGAACTTTTTAAGTTAGAGGGAGCTAAACTTGTGTTCAAAGATAATGCAATAAAAGAAATTGCTCAAAAAGCAATTAGCAAAAAAACTGGAGCAAGAGGATTAAGATCAATTTTAGAGAGTGTTCTTTTAAAAACAATGTTTGATTTACCAAGTATGGAAAATGTCAATGAAGTTATTGTCGACTCAGGTGCGGCCAAAGGGCAAAGTCAACCAATTATTGTCCACTCCAAAAATGCTCAAAAAGATAAAGATAAAGATAAATCCAAAACCTCTGCTGCATAAATATAGTTAACAAACGATAAATAAGTATTGCAAATTTTAATTTAATATCCATATTTATATGATGGAAATGAAATTTAGTTTACCTCTGTTACCATTAAGAGACATTGTTGTTTTCCCAAATATGGTAATTCCATTATTTGTTGGGAGAGATAAATCAATTAATGCTCTTAATGAGGTAATGAAAAAAGAAAAAAAAATTATTTTAGTAACTCAAAAAAACTCAGAAGTTGACGACCCAACTAAAAATGATGTTTTTACCTATGGATGTGAAAGTAATATTCTTCAACTTTTAAAGTTACCAGATGGCACTGTTAAAGTTCTTGTTGAAGGAATTAATCGAGTAAAAATAACTGACTATACTGATAACAAAGATTTTTTAACTTGCTCATTTGAAAAAGTAACTGATCAAATAAATAAAGATGAAGATTTGATGCCATTGGCTATTTCTGCTGTTAAAAAACTTGAAAAATTAACTTCAATAAATAAAAAAATTTCAAGTGAAACAATTAACAATATTAAAGCTCTTAAAGAGCCTTCAAAAATTGCAGATAGCATTTCGTCTCACTTAAATACGTCAATTTCAGAAAAACAACAAATTTTTGAAACCCAGGATGTCAAGAAGAGATTAAATCTTATAATTAAGATAATGGAAAATGAAACAAGTATCATTGGTGTCGAAAAAAGAATTAGAGGTCGGGTTAAGACTCAAATGGAAAAAACTCAAAGAGAGTACTACTTGAATGAGCAATTAAAAGCTATTCAAAAAGAGTTAGGTGAAATCGAAGATGGGAAAGATGAGACATCAAATTTAAATAAAGCAATTCTTAAAGCTAAAATGCCTAAAGACGTTGAGAAAAAATGTTTGTCTGAATTAAAAAAACTGAAAAATATGAGTCCTATGTCTGCTGAGGCCACAGTTGTAAGAAACTATTTAGATTGGATGATAGATTTACCTTGGTTTAAAAAAGATAAAATTGAGATAGATTTGAACAAAGCTCAAAAAGTTTTGGATGAGGATCATTTCGGACTAGAAAAAGTAAAAGAGAGGATAATTGAATTTTTAGCGGTTCAAAAAAGGATGAATAAATTGAAAGGTCCAATTTTATGTTTGGTTGGCCCTCCTGGAGTTGGAAAAACATCTTTAGGTAAATCAATAGCAAAAGCAACTAACAGACAATTTGTAAGAATGTCTTTAGGAGGCGTTCGGGATGAAGCAGAAGTCCGTGGTCACCGAAGAACTTATATTGGTTCTTTACCTGGAAAAATTATTCAAATGATGAAAAAAGCTGGAACAAAAAATCCTTTGTTCTTACTTGATGAAATTGACAAAGTTGGAAATGATTATAGGGGTGATCCATCTTCGGCTTTATTGGAAGCTCTTGATCCAGAACAGAATACTACTTTTAACGATCACTATTTAGAAGTGGATTATGATTTATCTGATGTTTTATTTGTAACAACTGCAAATACATTAAATATTCTACCTCCACTATTAGATAGAATGGAAGTAATAAGAATACCTGGTTACACTGAAGATGAAAAAATTAATATTGCTAACAAATACTTGTTACCAAAACAAATTAAAGATAATGGTGTTAAAGATGGCGAGATGAATTTGTCTGACGGCACCATAAAAGATATCATTAGATATTATACGAGAGAATCAGGGGTTAGAAATCTTGAGAGAGAAATTTCTAAAATTACACGAAAGGTTGTAAAAAAAGTTGTTAACAATGAAAGCAAAGATGTAACTGTAAACGACAAAAATTTAGGTGATTTTCTTGGTGTTAAAAAATTTAAATTTGGTGAGCTAGAAGAGCAAAACAAAATTGGAATTGTTACAGGCTTAGCTTGGACAGAATTTGGTGGTGAAATTTTAAAAATTGAAACTGTGAATATGCCTGGAAAAGGTAGAATGCAAATTACAGGAAAATTAGGCGATGTAATGCAAGAGTCAGTTAAAGCAGCAAAATCCTTTGTAAGATCTAAATGTTTAGAGTTTGGAATTATTCCCCCAACATTTGAGAAAAAAGATTTTCATATTCATGTCCCAGAAGGAGCTACGCCTAAAGATGGTCCATCCGCTGGAATTGCGATGGTAACATCAATAGTTTCATCAATTACTAAGATTCCTGTTAAAAGAGAAATTGCAATGACTGGTGAAGTTACAATTACAGGTCAGGTTTTAGCAATTGGTGGATTAAAAGAGAAACTTTTAGCAGCGCACCGAGCGGGAATTAAACAAGTGCTAATTCCAAAAGATAATGAGAAAAATTTAGTTGATATCCCAAAAAAAGTAATTGATGATATAAAAATTACTCCTGTAAGTACAGCTGATGAAGTTTTGAAAATTGCACTTACCAAGGAACTAAAACCAACCGACTGGGTTGAGGTAGATAAAATTTCAGAAAACAAAAAATCTGAAAAAACACAAGCAAGTATTCAATAATTAGCAATTTACATTATCTTCTCACTGATGTATTAGTAATTCACTTTGGAGGGCGGTTAGCTCAGTTGGTAGAGCATCTCGTTTACACCGAGGGGGTCAAAGGTTCGAGTCCTTTACCGCCCACCAAAAAAATATATGGGGGGTGTAGCTCAGTTGGTTAGAGCGATCGCCTGTCACGCGATAGGTCGCGGGTTCGAGTCCCGTCACTCCCGCCATTTTTTGATAATAATTATCAATAACACAAATCATTCAATAAATTAGCCCCCAATAACGTGACTTAACTGCACTTTCAATTAATCAAAAAGATTATATATAAATGTATATGTACGGAGATTTTTTAAATAATTATCTAACAATCATTATATTTTTTGGAGTTGCGCTCATTCTAAGCGTTGGGTTTATTTTTTTAAATTTTGTGTTTGCGCCTAAAAACCCTGATCCTGAAAAGCTATCTGCTTACGAGTGTGGTTTTGAACCTTTTAATGACTCCAGAATGGAGTTTGATGTTAGATTTTATTTAGTGGCAATTCTATTTATAATATTTGATTTAGAAATAGCTTTCCTTTTTCCATGGGCAATTTCTTTAGGCAAAATTGGAATATTTGGCTTTGTATCAATGATGATATTTTTGTTTATTTTAACAGTAGGATTTATTTATGAGTGGAAGAAAGGGGCTTTGGACTGGGAATGAACTTAAAAGAAAAAGAAGATCAAATTCCAAAAGAATTTAAACAACTTGCAAAAGATTTTGCGGATAAAGGTTTTATAACAACTTCTTTAGATAATTTGGTTAACTGGGCTAGAACAGGTTCGTTGCACTGGATGACATTTGGACTTGCCTGTTGTGCAGTAGAAATGATGCAAACATCTATGCCAAGATATGACCTTGAGAGATTTGGAGCTGCACCAAGAGCTTCACCAAGACAATCAGATGTAATGATTGTTGCTGGAACTTTAACTAATAAAATGGCTCCAGCGTTAAGAAAAGTTTATGATCAAATGCCTGAACCAAGATATGTGATATCTATGGGAAGCTGCGCAAATGGTGGTGGCTACTATCATTATTCATATTCTGTTGTTAGAGGATGCGATAGAGTTGTTCCAGTTGATGTTTATGTACCAGGATGCCCTCCCTCAGCTGAGGCTTTATTATACGGGATCATGCAATTACAAAAAAAGATAAGAGACCAAGGTTCAATAAGCAGATAATGTTAAATAATATAGATTTAGAAAAAAAAATAAATTCAGAACTTAATACTAAGGTGAGTTCATCAAAAATTGTACACGAAACATTAAATGTTTCTATAGAAAAAGATGATCTAAAAGAAGTTCTTTTATTTTTAAAATCAAATCCTGATATGAAATTTAAGCAGTTGATAGATATAACTGCAGTAGATTACCCAAATAAAAAAAATAGATTTAGAATGATTTATTTGTTGCTTAGCCATGAGTTTAACAAAAGGATAATTGTTGATTTTCCGTTAAACGAAAATGAAAAAGTTTTTTCAATCACAGGTATTTTTCCATCAGCAAATTGGATGGAACGAGAAGTTTTTGACATGTATGGTATTGATTTTCAAGATCATCCAGACCTAAGAAGAATTTTGACAGACTATGAATTTGAAGGATATCCATTAAGAAAAGATTTTCCAATTACTGGGCATAAAGAGGTTAGATATAGTGAGGAGAAAAAAAAGGTAATTTATGAACCAGTAAAATTAGAACAGGACTATAGAAATTTTGATTATAATAGTCCATGGCAAGGAACTGAATACATTAAAGAAATTAAAAAAAACAATGAGTAAACAAACAAAGACACTTAATCTTAATTTTGGACCACAACACCCGGCTGCGCATGGAGTTTTAAGATTGATATTAGAGTTAGATGGAGAGATTGTAGAAAAAGCTGACCCCCATATTGGTTTGCTTCATAGAGGTACAGAAAAATTGATTGAGAATAAAACGTATTCTCAAGCAATACCTTATTTTGATAGACTTGATTACGTGGCACCAATGAATCAAGAGCATGCTTTTGCTTTAGCTATAGAAAAAATTTTAGATATCGAAGTCCCAATTAGAGGTCAATACATTAGAGTTATATTTTGTGAGATTGGTCGAATATTAAGCCACATATTGAACATTACTACTCAAGCTTTAGATGTAGGCGCCTTAACTCCTTCATTATGGGGTTTCGAGGAGCGAGAAAAACTTATGGAATTTTATGAGAGAGTCTCAGGATCGAGATTACATGCAAATTATTTTAGACCAGGAGGTGTACACCAAGACTTACCAAGAGGTCTAGATGCTGATATTTTAAAATTTTGTAATGAGTTTCCAAAAATTATAGATGATTTAGAGACTTTACTTACTGATAACAGAATTTTTAAACAAAGAAATGTCGATATTGGAATAGTTTCAAAAGATGATGCATTAGATTATTCATTCTCAGGTGTAATGATGAGAGGTTCAGGTGTTGCGTGGGATTTAAGAAAATCTCAACCTTACGATTGTTACGAACAGTTATCATTTAAAGTGCCAATTGGAAAAAATGGAGATTGTTATGACAGATATCTTTGTAGAGTTGAGGAAATGAGGGAAAGTGTAAAAATAATAAAACAATGTTTAGAACAGTTACCAAAAGGACCTGTAAAATCTCAAGATAATAAGATCACTCCTCCACCTAAAAAAGAAATAAAAGAGTCGATGGAAGCATTAATTCATCATTTTAAATTATTTACAGAAGGCTACAGAGTAAAAAAAGATGAGATTTATATTGCAGTAGAGGCACCCAAGGGTGAATTTGGTGTTTACTTAATTTCTGATGGTTCAAGCAAACCATATAAATGTAAAATCAGAGCACCTGGATTCTCTCATCTTCAAGCAATGGATTATTTAATTAAAGGACATATGTTAGCTGATGTACCAGCTGTATTAGGTTCATTAGATATTGTGTTCGGGGAAATAGACAGATGAGTTTAAAAAAAATTTCAAAAGATCAACCTGATAAATTTGAATTTGATCAACAAAATTTAGAAGCTGCAAAAAAAATTTTATCAAATTATCCTAAGGGAAAAGAGAAAAGTGCCGTGATGGCTTTATTATATATTGCTCAAAGGCAAAACAATAACTGGATACCTTTATCAGCAATTAAATATATTGCTAAGTTTTTAAATATGCCTTACATCAAAGTGTACGAAGTAGCCACTTTCTACTCAATGTATAATCTTTCACCTGTAGGGAATTTTCATGTTCAAATTTGTACTACAACTCCCTGTATGATCAGAGGAGCATACAAGATTGTAGATGTATGTAAAAAAAAGATATCTGAAAAAGAAAATGTATTATCTGAAAATGGAAATTGTTCTTGGACAGAGGTAGAATGTCTTGGTGCCTGTATTAATGCTCCAATGATGCAAATTAACAATGATTACTATGAAGATTTAGATATAAGACAAAGTGAAAAAATTATCGATGAAGTGCTTTTGGGTAAAAAACCAAAACCAGGATCTTATAGAGGGAGAATTAACTCAGAGCCTGAAAATAACAGAAAAACATTATTGGATTTAAAAAATGCTTAAAGACGAAGATAGAATATTTAAA
Organism: uncultured Pelagibacteraceae bacterium; assembly: GCA_902588835.1. GTDB lineage: Bacteria > Pseudomonadota > Alphaproteobacteria > Pelagibacterales > Pelagibacteraceae > Pelagibacter. The sequence goes on from CACIQQ010000015.1 coordinate 13,524, forward strand.
AACCTGTATAATGATTTAGGAGCTGACTTAAACTCTTCAAAAAAAAGAGGTGATTGGACAAATACTAAAGATTTATGTGAAAAAGGTAGAGACTGGATTATTGATGAGATTAAAAAATCAGAATTAAGAGGGAGAGGTGGCGCAGGTTTTCCTACTGGGTTAAAATGGTCATTTGCACCTAAGGAAGTTGGATCAAGGCCTCACTACCTTGTAATAAATGCAGATGAGTCTGAGCCTGGAACTTGCAAAGATAGGGATATTCTAAGATTTGAACCTCATAAACTTTTAGAAGGTTGTTTAATTGCTGCCTACGCTGTTAACTCACATAAATGTTATATTTACTTAAGAGGTGAATATTACAACGAAGGAATAGAATTACAAAAAGCTATTGATGAGGCTTATAAAGATAATTTAATTGGCAAAAATGCTTCTGGAACTGGTTGGGATTTAGATATTTACATTCATTATGGAGCTGGAGCTTACATATGCGGCGAAGAGACAGCTTTGCTTGAAAGTATTGAGGGTAACAAAGGTCAACCAAGATTAAAACCACCTTTTCCTGCGCTAGTTGGATTATATGGTTGTCCAACTATAGTTAATAATGTTGAAACTGTTTCAGTTGTTCCTACAATTTTAAGAAAAGGTTCTAAATGGTTTGCATCATTAGGCAAACCAAAAAATACTGGTACTAAAATTTTTTGTATTTCTGGAAATGTAAACAAACCTTGTAATGTTGAAGAGGAAATGGGAGTTCCTTTGAAAGATTTAATTGAAACCCACGCAGGTGGAGTAGTAGGTGGATGGGAAAATTTACAAGCAGTTATACCAGGTGGTTCTTCAATGCCCTTGTTAAATAAAGAAATTTCAGAAAAGATAACTATGGATTTTGACTCATTGGTTGAAAATAAAAGTGGGTTGGGGACCGCAGGAATAGTCGTAATTAATAAAGATCAAGATATTATTAAATGTTTTGCAAGA
>CACIQQ010000016.1 GCA_902588835.1 uncultured Pelagibacteraceae bacterium
AAATTTTTGCAATTGGGCTGTTTCTGTTAGCAATTTTACTATCTTTGGCAGTGGTAACTTACACACCAGATGATCCAAATTTTATATTTTCTGAGGGACAAAAAGTTAAAAATTTGCTCGGAATTAATGGAAGTATAATATCAGACTTTTTTTTTCAATCGGTTGGATTAATAAGTTATTTCATTCCTATAACAATTATCTTTTCAGCAATTAATATTTTTTTTAAAAAGACACCGAGTCTTATTGTAAATAATATTTTTTTGGTAGTTTGCTATAGTTTAATCGGAACTTTCTTTTTAAGTGTTTTTTTAACATCACCCTACTTTCTTTACATAAATGGAAATGGTGGATTTGTTGGTAACTTTTTAAATGAGTCAGTTTTTTTAAAACTTGAGTTTTTGAATAATAAAATTACCTATTATTTTTCTTTAATAACTTTTATTCTTTTATTTGTATTGAGTTTAAATCCAAATTCTTATTGGATTAAAATATTCATTAGAAAGAAAAAAGGTGACCAAGTTAAAGATCAAATCATAAGTCAGGATCCACAATTTAAAGAAAAAGAATCTGTTCAAGAAACTTTTAACCTCAGTGAGTCCATCTCTGAGCCTAAAAAAGTAGGCGCTTTCAAAATTCCGTCACTTGATTTCCTCAAGGTTCCAGAAAAGAAAGTTAAAAATGCAAAAGAAGAAAAAAAAGTTGATGCTGATTTTTTGGAAAAAGTACTGTTAGATTTTGGTGTACAAGGAAAAATAACAAAAATAAGCACTGGCCCAGTTGTTACTCTTAACGAGTTTGAACCTGCTGCGGGAGTTAAAGTTTCAAAAATCGTAAACCTCTCGGAAGATATAGCCAGAAATACAAGCTCTGAGTCTGCGAGGATTTCTACAATTCCAGGATCTAGTACAATCGGTATTGAACTTCCGAATTCATTTAGAGACAATGTTATGTTAAGAGAAATAATATCTAGCCCAAAATTTAACAATAGGGATTTAAAATTACCAATAGCCCTTGGTAAAAGTATTTCTGGTCAACCATTAATTGGAGATTTAACCTCAATGCCTCATCTTCTAATTGCTGGTACCACCGGCTCTGGTAAATCTGTATGTATAAATACGATTATTCTTTCATTGCTATACAGACACAAACCAGAAATTTGTAAGTTTATTTTAATTGATCCTAAGATGTTAGAGCTTTCGACATATGAAGGAATTCCCCATCTATTATGTCCTGTGATAACTGAGGCAAAAAAAGCTGCCTCAGTTTTAGGTTGGGTAGTAAAAGAAATGGAAAATAGATACAAGTTAATGACTAAGGTTGGCGTTAGAAATATTGACAGTTACAACGCTAAACACAAAATTTCTATGCCTTACATTGTAGTTATAGTAGACGAAATGTCAGATCTTATGTTGGTTGCTAGTAAGGACATTGAAAATTGTATTCAGAAACTTTCTCAAATGGCAAGAGCCGCAGGTATTCATATAATAATGGCAACGCAAAGACCGAGTGTTGATGTAATAACGGGTACTATCAAAGCAAATTTCCCAACTCGTATATCTTTTCAAGTGTCTTCAAAAATTGATAGTAGAACAATTCTCGGAGAACAAGGTGCTGAACAATTATTAGGGAAGGGGGATATGCTTTTCATGTCTTCTGCTAATCGAATTACAAGAATACATGCTCCATTTGTTTCAGATAATGAAATTGAAAAAATAAATTCTTTTCTTAAATCACAAGGAGATCCAGAATACGTTGATGAAATTTTAAATTTATCTTCTGAAAGTCCATCTGATGATAAATCTGACGACTCAGATCAAGATGATGAGCTTTACAATAAAGCCCTTGAAATAGTCAAATCTGAGGGAAAAGCATCAACCTCCTTTTTGCAAAGAAAACTTCAAATAGGTTACAATAGGGCTGCGAGAATAATAGATATTATGGAAAGTAGAGGCATTGTCAGTAAAGCCAATCATGTTGGCAAAAGAGAATTGTTGTAATGAGAACAATTTTTCTGATTTTAATCATTTTTTTTATATTTACTCAAAAACATGCTTACACAGAACCTAAAATTATTAAAAAAATTTCTGAGATTGAGAATTTTACATTTGATTTTGAACAACTAATTAACGATAAAAAAGAAACTGGCAACTGTATTATTTCATTCAATAATAAAATGATGTGCAAATACGATGAGACTGGGAAGTTAATCGTATCTAATGGAAAGACACTTTTAATCAAAAACAAAAGCTCAAATTTTGCGAATACCTATAAAACTGAAAATACTTACTTTAAATATTTTCTTGATAAAGAATTTTTAATCTCGAAAATCGTTGGGAATGTAGTCGAAAAAGAACAAAATTTTCTCCTATTAATTAATGATCAAAGTAATCAATTAAGTATTTTTTTTGATAAAAAAAATTACTTAATTAAAGGGTGGGAAACTATTGATTTATACGGTAACAGAGTAAGGTCCAATATTATCGTTAAAAATATTAATCAAGAATTGTCTGATAATATTTTTAATCTTAATCTTTATAACTAGCTAGCTCTAATATTAAGGTTTTCTTCTTTAAAAATTTTCATCCCTCTTGCTAAATAATTTTTTATGGCATTAGGATGATCTAGTGTGCATGTATGAACCCAAATCCTTTTAATTTTTTTTTCGAAGGATTTTAAAATTGCAGTTGTTAAAGCATAACCACCAACTCCTTTACCAAAATAATCTTCGAACAAACCTAAATATGCAAGTTCAGTCTCATTTTTTTCAGGGTGATGTATAAGTTCAAAATATCCAACTAAATCTTCATCATTCTTAATTACGTAAGTTTCTAGATTTTTATTGGAAACATAATTAGACCACTGAAGATCAGTCCAAATCAACCTATCAGTCCATCTGTATTTTTTTCCAATTTGTTTATAAAAAAACCTATTCAGTTGGAAATCTGGTTTTGTTTTTATTATAGAATAATTATCCTCTGGTTTATTCTTTTTAATAAGTTCGTTTATATTTTTTAACTCTAAAAAATTTCTTTTAACACTAATAATCATTGAACCATTCTCCCTACTTTTTCGCCGCCAAATAAATGAAAGTGCAAATGAGGTACCTCTTGACCGCCATTTTCTCCAACATTTGATAAGGTCCTAAATCCGTCATTATCAACACTTGAAATTCCAATTTTTTTTGCAACAGTTGAAATACCTTTCAAGAGTCCAACTATTTCGTCTGAACTGGCTTTAGATGTAAAATCTTCTAAGTTTACATATTTCCCTTTTGGAATTACTAAAGCATGAATTTTTTTTTGTGGGTTTATGTCGTGAAAAGATAAAACAAAATTATCCTCATAAATTTTTTTACAAGGAATCTCACCTCTCAGAATTTTTGCAAAGATATTATTATCGTCGTAGCTCATTTTTTTCTTTTATCTAACTCTTTCATAACATCTTCAATTTTGACATTATTTGCTTCGAGGTACACAATTAGATGATACAATACATCAGCCGTCTCATGAACTTTATTTGTATTATTTTCCACAGCCTCAATTAACTCTTCAACTTCCTCTTTAACCTTTTCTACTGACAATTCTTTGTTGGCTAATAATTTATTTGTATAAGATTCGCTTTGAGGTTTAGTCTTCCTCTCCCTAACCATTAAAATTATATCTTCCAGAGTTTTAAGCATATTATGTTCTAACAGGAATTCCTTTAGACTCCAAATATTGCTTTGCTTCTTTCACTGAGTATTTTCCATAATGAAAAATTGATGCTGCAAGAACTGCACTGGCTTTACCTGATTTAATACCCTCAACTAAGTGATCAAGATTTCCAACACCACCAGATGCAATTAAGGGAATATTTACTCTTGAAGATATTTTGGACATTAGTTCAATATCATAACCAACCTGTGTTCCATCTCTATCCATTGAAGTTACTAATAACTCACCAGCTCCACTATTTTCCATTTTTTTTGCATATTCCAATGCATCAATGCCACTATTGTTTCTTCCTCCATGAGTGAAAACTTCCCACTTATCTCCATTTTTTTTTGCATCTATTGCAACAACAATACATTGGGAACCAAATTTTTTAGAACTATCAACCACAACTTTAGAATTTTCTGCTGCAGCAGTATTAATTGAAACTTTGTCAGCTCCACAGTTCAATAATTTATTAATATCATCAACACTTCTTACTCCACCTCCTACTGTAAGAGGCACAAAACATTTCTTTGAAGTCTTCTCGACAACCTCATAAATAGTATCCCTATTCTCATTAGAAGCAGTAATATCTAAAAAACAAATCTCGTCGGCTCCACCATCACTATAGATTTTTGCTTGTTCAACAGGATCGCCAGCATCTTTTAAATCAACAAAGTTTATACCTTTAACTACACGACCATTCTTAACGTCTAAGCAGGGTATAATTCTATTCTTCAGCATCTTCTTTAGCTAGCTCCTCTAGTTTAACATCGCCATCGTATATTGCTTTACCAACTATAACACCTTCAACATTTTTAAGTGTTTTAGCTTTTTTGATATCTTCAATTGATGATACTCCACCAGAAATTACCACAGGGCAATTAGAAATCTCAGCAACTTTCAATGTTTCCTCAAAATTAGGACTCTCTTTTGTTCCATCTTTATTTATATCAGTAAAAATTAATCTACTAATACTATAATCATTTACTTCATTTAAAAAATCTATAGTTGATATGCCTGAACTTTCTTTCCATCCTGAAACTGAGAGTTTTCCATCCTTAGCGTCCAAACCCAAAGCAATTTTTTTTGGAAATCTTTTGCAAGCTTTTTTTAAAAAATTTTTATCTTTTATTGCTGCACTCCCTAAAATAACTTTATCTACACCTATATCAGCATATTCTTGAATACTATCAAAATCTCTCACTCCTCCACCTACCTCCACTTTAAAATCAAATTTTCTCACAATCTCTTTTATAATATCAAGATTTACCGTTTCTCCAGTTAAGGCTCCATCCAAATCGACGATATGAAGATTTTTAAACCCTTTATCAATAAATTGTGTTGCTTGTTCGACTGGTGATATTTCGTATTCAGTCTTTTGATTGAAGTCACCTTTAATTAGTCTTACACATTTTTTATCTTTAATGTCAATTGCTGGAAATATCTTCATTTATAGATTTGTAATATAATTTATTATTGAGTAAAGTTAAATAAGATCAATTTTATTAGTCAATAGGTAGTTTGGAGTCTTAAATCTATGAAAAAAATCGTTTGGATAAGCTCATATCCAAAAAGTGGAAATACTTTTTTAAGAGCTATGCTCTCTGCTTTTTTTTATTCAAAAGATGGAACTTTTAAACAAGATTATTTAAAAAAAATTTCTGAATTTCCAAGAGATTTTTTTGATTTTAAACCGAAAAACAATTTCTTAAATGAGGTTAAAGAATATGAAAAAATACAAAAAAAAATATCAAGTTCAGATAAAGACGTTATTTTTTTAAAAACTCATTCTGCAAATCTTATTATTAATGAAACTTTTCCAACAATTAATAAAGATTTTACAGTATGCTCGATTTACATTGTAAGGGATCCCAGAAATGTAATTTTATCATTAAAAAATCATTATAATTTGGATATAAAAAAAAGTTTTAGTCTTTTGACTAATGAAAAAAACTTTATTTCCATGAATAACAAAGACTTATCAAAAGGGTATACACTAACACTTGATTGGGCCTCTAATTACTTAAGTTGGAAAAATCAAAAATACATAAACACTATATTTGTAAAATTTGAAGATTTAGTGTTTGAACAAGAGAAAACATTTACATACATACTTAATAAATTAAAAAAGTTCATTAACTTTGAAATTGACCAAAAAAAAATTGAAAATGTTATTAAAACAACAAACTTTAAATACCTGAGACAACTTGAAGAAAAAGAAGGATTCATTGAAAATAAAATTATGGGAATTTCTGATAATAAAAATTTCTTCTTCAATAAAGGGCCTGAACAGAATTTTAACAAAGATTTGGATCCTAGTATTTTAGAAGAAATTAACAAAAAATATAAAAATCTTCTGTACGAACTTAATTATCTAAAAGAATAAAATTAAACAAATTATAAATTTATAAAATTATCAATTATTTTTAATCCAATTTTATCACTTTTTTCAGGATGAAATTGAGTGCCAAAAATATTTTCTTTTTCAACAGCGCAAACATGGTTGGATGAATAGTCAGTTGTCGCTGTAATAAAATTTTTGTCGACTGGCATAAACTCATAACTATGTACAAAATACATATGAGATTTATCTTTTATATCTTTAAAAATTTTACTCTCTTTCAATATATTGATTTGGTTCCAACCTATGTGAGGAAGCTTATATTTGCCATTTTGGTTGTTAATTTTAGTTACTTTTCCAGAAATCCAACCTAATCCTTTTGTTTCAGTCTCTTCATATCCGACATCAGCAAACATTTGTAATCCAACACATATTCCAAGAAGAGGTTTTTTATTGATCATTACAAAATCATTTAAAGAGTCAACAAGTCCATTAATAGATTTAAGTGCATCCACACAACTTTTAAAAGATCCCTGCCCTGGTAAAACAACCTTGTCGCTTAATTTGATTTTACTTACATCAGACGTAACTTCAATTTTAACTTTATCTTGAGCCACTTCTTTAAATGAGTTTATAACAGAGCTTATATTCCCTGATTTGTAATCAACAATAGTTACGTTCATTAATATTTATAAAGAACCCTTAGTAGATGGAATTATCTTTTTATTTTTTGGATCAATTTCCAATGCAGCTCTAAGTGATCTTGCTAAACCTTTAAAACATGACTCTACTTTGTGGTGACTATTGTCACCGTACAAATTTTCAATGTGTAATGTTATTCCTGCAGATTGTGAGAAAGCTTGAAACCATTCTTTGAATAGTTCTGTATCCATTTCACCAAGTTTTTCTACTTTCAAATCTACTTTCCAAATCAAATAAGGTCTGTTTGAAACATCTAATGCTACTCTAGTTAATGTTTCATCCATTGGTATCATTGCGTGAGCATATCTTTTTATACCAATAAATTTTTTTGACGCTTTTTTAAGGCACTCACCAATAGCAATTCCTGTGTCTTCTGTTGTGTGGTGGAGATCTATGTGTGTATCACCTTTTGCTTTTACCTTTAAATCTATTGATGAATGTTTAGAAAGTTGTTCAAGCATATGATCAAGAAAACCTATTCCAGTATTGATTTTATATTGACCTTTACCGTCAATGTTTAATTCAACTTCAATTTTTGTCTCTTTTGTTTTTCTTGTTATTGATGCTTTTCTCTTCATATATACCTACGTATATCTATATTATCTAATCATATCAACAAAACTAATTTGCCTCTTGAAGATTTAAAATTCGTATCCATTTATAACTTATGACAACAATTGTACTAGTAAGAAAAAAAAATGACGTAGTTGTGGCAAGTGACGGCCAGGTCAGCATGGGAAATACTGTAATAAAAAGCAATGCTAACAAAGTTCGTAAAATTGAGAAAAGAAATGTGATCGCAGGTTTTGCTGGTTCAACAGCAGATGCGTTAACTCTTTTTGAAAGATTGGAAGCTAAACTTGAAAAACACGCAGGAAATTTAACTCGAGCCGCAGTAGAGCTAGCAAAAGACTGGAGAACAGATAAATATTTAAGACGTCTTGAAGCGTTAATGGCAATTGGTGACAAAGAAAAAAGTTTTATAATTTCGGGAACAGGAGATGTTTTGGAACCTGAGGGAGATGTAATTGGAATTGGATCTGGTGGAAACTATGCGCTAGCAGCTGCAAAAGTTTTAATGGATACAGAATTGAATGCTGAAGATGTTGCAAAAAAAGCAATAAAAGTTGCAGCTGATATCTGTGTTTTTACAAATGATAATATTAGAATCGAGAAAATATAATGGAAAAATCAAATATAAAATCTTTTCCAAAAAAAAATTCTGAGGAAAAAAAGAATGATTTAGATTCTCTTTCACCAAGAGAAATTGTATCTGAGTTAGATAGGTACGTTGTCGGACAAAATAAAGCTAAAAGGGCTGTTGCTATTGCTCTTAGAAACAGATGGAGAAGACAAGCTTTGAAAGGTGAACTGAGAGATGAAGTTTTGCCTAAAAATATATTAATGATTGGACCAACTGGTGTCGGTAAAACTGAGATATCAAGAAGGCTATCTAAATTAGCTGAGGCACCTTTTGTAAAGGTTGAAGCTACAAGATTTACAGAAGTTGGTTATGTCGGAAGAGATGTAGAACAAATTATAAGAGATTTGCTTGAAATTGCTATTGCAATGGAAAAGGTTAAAAAAAGAAAGGAAGTTCATGCAAAAGCTCAAAAGCTCGCTGAAGAAAGAGTTTTAGATGCGCTAGTAGGAAATAAAGCAAGCGTAGCAACAAGAGAAAGTTTTAGAAAGAGACTGAGAAACGGAGATTTAGACGACAATGAAATTGAAGTTCCAGTTAATGAAGCTGGAAACATGCCAAGTTTTGAAATACCCGGAATGCCTGGAGCGAACATTGGAATGATAAATATTGGTGACATGCTCGGTAAATCAATGGGCAATAAATCAAAAAAGAAAAAGATGACAGTAAAAGAGTCTCATGAAATCTTATTAAATGAAGAAGCTGATAAACTTATTGAACAAGATAAAATTATTAAATCTGCAAAAAATGTGACTGAAAATAATGGAATTGTTTTCTTAGATGAAATTGATAAAATTTCTGCGAGAACTGATAGGGTAGGTGGAGATGTATCAAGGGAAGGAGTACAGAGAGATTTATTACCATTGATAGAGGGAACAACTGTAAGTACAAAATACGGACCAGTAAAAACAGATCATATATTATTTATAGCTTCAGGAGCTTTCCAGCTTGCAAAGCCATCTGATTTACTTCCAGAATTACAGGGAAGATTGCCAATAAGAGTCGAACTTGATGCATTAAACAGTTCTGATTTTAAAAGAATTTTAAAAGAGCCAGATAACAGTTTAATTAAACAGTATAAAGCTTTATTAAAAACTGAAAATGTTGATTTGGAATTCTCAGATGATGGAATTGATACTATTGCTAATCTAGCAAGCGAAGTAAACTCATCTGTTGAAAATATTGGGGCAAGACGACTTCACACTATAATTGAAAGAGTTTTGGATGAAATAAGTTTCACAGCAACTGATAGATCAGGTGAAAAAATAGTGATTGATTCAAAATATGTAAAAGAAAATCTTGGGCAATTAGTAAAAGATAACGATTTATCTAAATTTATTCTTTGATTTTAAATAAACATTAAAAGAACCTAAATTCTTTTCGTCAGTACTATCAATGTTTTTAATCTTTTTCATAAGCTCAGCATTGGAACTAATAAATTCAGGTATAGAGTGTTTTAATATGCTTAATTCAGATGATTTGTAAGGATCTTCAGTAGATTTAGATCTCATTCCTTTGCCAGTAATTATATTTACTATTGAAAATTGCTTCTCAAAACATTCGTTAATAGTTTTTTCAACAAATTTATTTGCTTGATCCAGACCATAACCATGTAAATCTATAACGAATATAGATTTTTTTTTATTTATTGAATTTTCATTTAATTCATCTTTAGGATTTATCTTATCTTTACTTTTTATAAATTTATTCCAGTCCTTAAGATCTTTATCTGATAGTTTTTTGTTCAAATATTAAATATTAGTCTCGACTAGTACCCAATTTGGATCATTAGAATTTAAGTTTCTTGAGAATCTCCAAGTATCATAAACTTTTTTAACTTTTTCTGGGTCACCTGTAAGAATCTTAGAATTTTTGTCCCTATTGCATGATATGATTTCACTTATAAAGTCTACTGTAACTTCAAGCACATTATCTTTTTGCTCGTGGTTTTTAATTTCTGCCGAGTTTATTCCAATAAAAGTAGTCTCCGACTTTATCCCATTTTTTTCTCTATTAGAGATTGCTTCCTGAAATTGATTTAAAACCTTTTTATCTAATAAGTTTTTAATCTCTTTTATTGTTCCCTTTGAAAAATTGGTGATAATCGTTTCGTAGGCAACCTTTGCTCCTTCAATAAAATCTTTTTTTGCACTTTCGTCAAAATTTTTATAATTCGTTTTTTCTGCGGTCTTCATTTCCGGCATTTCATGCGGGAAGCTGTTAGAAATATCATCTTCATAGCCCGATCTCTTACCTAAGATACCTCTTAATCTTAGAAAGATAAATCCAGCTATCATAGCTAATAAAATAATATCTAAATATTCGAAACTATAATTCATACTTAAATAATATTTACTCTATTGCTTAATTTCAACAAGCAATTTAAATTAAAGACAAATGAACACAGTACTTTTGTTGATAATTTTAGTCCCAATTCTAGAAATCTATTTATTTATAAAAATTGGGGGCCAAATTGGAGCTTTTACAACAATCTCCTTAATATTTGTTACAGCTATAATTGGTGTTTATTACGCAAGGTACGAAGGCTTAAATACTCTTAGATCAGGAATTTCTCAAATTTATAAAAACCAAATGCCTTTATTTGAGTTAATGTCCGGTGCTGCATTAGCTGTTGCAGCATTTTTATTAATTTTACCTGGATTTGCTACAGACTTATTGGGTTTTTTAATAATTTTTCCATTTACAAGAAAAATCATTTTTAACTTATTTGCTAAAAATAGAAAAAACGAAGTCTATGTTAAAGATGATTTGATTGAAGGAGAATATGAAGATAAGGATAACGAAAATGACAAAAAATTATAAAATACTTACTTCTTATGTCAAACACATCTCGTCGAAAATAAATGATACGGAAAGCTTTATTTATTTAAAAGATAATATTCCAAAATATTCTTTAGGAATAGATATAAATTCAATTCCATTAAAGAACAATATGGCCGAAGTAGATATAAAATTAAATTTCAGCAATAAAAGTGAAAAAGATCAAAAAGCATATTTTGAAATGACACATTCAACGGTTGTTAGGGTTGATGAGTCTGCGGTAAACAAAGATGATTTAAAAAAAATCTTTTTAAGTGAAGTTCCTACTGAAATGTATCCTGTCATAGAAAAAAAATTTTTTGAAATAGTAAAATCAATAGGCTACCCGGACATTCAATTGGAAAAGAGAATTAATTTTAAAGATTTATTTGAAAAAAATCAGAAGTAGTTTTTTTTAAGTGATTTTTTTAGAAAATTTTGATGTTCTTTAAGTTCATTTGCAGATGGTTGAACAACATGCTTACAAAAATTTATGTTAGAAGTTTTGACATTTTCTATTTCGTCCTTTTTCTCGAAAAAATTTAGTTTGGGCTCTTTCTGATCAATTAGGTTTATATAAACTTTTGATAATAATTCACAGTCAACTAATGCTGTATGTAATTTTCTTTTTGAATTATCTATCCTAAATCTTTTACACAATGCATCCAGACTAATTTGAGAGCCTGGAAATTTCTCTCTTGCTATATCCAAAGTATCAATAACCTGATCTTTTTGTATCGGCTTTTTTCCTATAATTTTCAGTTCATTATTTAAGTGTGATAAATCAAATTGTGCATTATGAATTACTAATTTCTTATCACCTATGAACTTTATGAAATCGTCAGCTATTTCATCAAATTTTTTTTTATCAGATAAAAATTCATCTGAATATCCATGTACCTTGAAAGCTTGTTCTGAAACTTTTCTTTGAGGGTTTAAATAACAATGAAAACGATTAGTCGTTAAAATTTGATTATCGAGCTCTATACATCCTATCTCAACTATCCTATGTCCATTCTCAACTGAAAGGCCGGTAGTCTCTGTATCTAATACAATCTCTTTCATTTACTTATTTTTTTTAATATCAATTTTACATTCTTCTTAGCTGTGTTTCTAATAAAATTAT
>CACIQQ010000017.1 GCA_902588835.1 uncultured Pelagibacteraceae bacterium
AAACCTATTAAAACGTGGATTAAATTAGTATTGTAAAATCGATAAATTTCTATAAAAAAATACTGCTAGATAAGTGACTTATCGCTTGAAAAAGAGGAAAGTCCGGGCTCTACAGAGACACAGTGCCAGTTAACAGCTGGCGGGGGAAACCCTAGGGATAGTGCCACAGAAAATAAACCGCCTCATCAAGGCAAGGGTGAAAAGGTGTGGTAAGAGCACACCGGTTGTTTGGTAACAAATAACGCATGGAAAACCCCACTGAGAGCAAGACTGAGTAGAGATGACATTGTGAAAACTAAAAGCAGTCTTTGGCTAGTCATCAGGGTTAGTTGCTTGAGCCTTAAGGCGACTTAAGGTCTAGATAAATGATAAGTTTAAATGACAGAACCCGGCTTATAGCTTATCTAGCAAATCATCAAAAAAATTTTGTTTACCAAATGTTCTTACCCAATAAGTGGTATAAATATAGGTATTGACGGTTGCATTAAAAACCCATATATTCCCATAAATACCCAAATGGGTTAATTATGGATTATGTTTTTATCGACGTACGAAAACAATATAGACAAAAAAGGAAGGGTATCTGTGCCTGCGCAATTTAGATCACATTTGTCCAGCTTGGGTTTTAATAGCATTATTTGTTTCCCGTCTTTTAACCAACAATGTTTAGAGGCCTGGCCTCAAGATAGAATTGAAAAAATATCAGATGCAATTGATAACTTAAATCCATTTGAAGAAAAAAAGGATTATTTTGCTACTTCAATTTTATCTGAAAGTGTAAATTTAATTTTTGATACAGAGGGCAGGATATCTTTAACAAAAAAACTTCTTCAACATTCTAAAATTAAAACAAGAATTTTATTTGTTGGTTTAGGTAAAACTTTCCAAATTTGGGATCCAACATTATTTGAAAAATTTAAGACGAAAGCTATTAAAAAATCAAATTTAAACAGGGCAAGTCTTAAATGGGAAAAAAAGATAAACTAATAAAGAAGGGGGAATAATGACAATTAATTTTAAAACACCAGAGATAAAAGAGCTCAAACCTAGAATACTGGTTTTAGGTGTAGGTGGCGCTGGAGGAAATGCGATAAACAAAATGATCGAAAGTGGATTACAGGGCGTTGAATTTGTTGCAGTAAATACAGATGCACAAGATTTAATTCACAGCAAAGCAAAAGCAAAAATACAAATTGGTTTAAATTTAACAAAAGGTCTTGGAGCTGGGGCAAAAATTGATATTGGTCAAGCTGCTGCAGACGAGTCATTAAATGAAATTGTAAATTGTTTGCAAGGAGCAAACATGGTCTTCATAACTGCAGGAATGGGTGGTGGAACAGGAACTGGTTCTGCTCATGTAATTGCACGAGCTGCAAAGGAACTTAATATCTTAACAGTAGGTGTTGTAACTTTGCCCTTCTTATATGAGGGGTCATCTAAAATGAGAAGAGCTCAACAAGGTCTTGAGGAATTAAGAAAACATGTAGATACGATAATAGTAGTTCCCAATCAAAACTTATTTAAAATTGCAAATGAACACACAGGTTTTGAAGAAGCATTTGAGCTATCAAATGATGTTCTTTTACAAGGTGTTCAAAGTGTTACAGATTTAATGGTACGTCCCGGTCTAGTAAATCTAGATTATGCTGATGTTGAAACTATCATGAGCTCAATGGGTAAGGCAATGATGGGCACAGGAGAAGCAGAGGGTGAGGGCAGAGCTTTAAAAGCCGCAGAGCAAGCTATGACCAATCCTCTTATCGATGACTATTCTTTGAAAAGTGCAAAAGGTTTACTAATCAATATAACGGCAAAAAAACCTACACTTTTTGAAGTTGATGAGGTTGTTAAAAAAATTACTTCTGAGGTTGATGCAGAAGTTGAATTTATTAAGGGCTGTATAATTGATCCATCATTAGAGGAAAAATTTAGAGTATCTATTGTTGCAACTTCATTAGATGGTCAACAACCAGAGTCAAAGTCAGTTATCAATATGGTGCACAGAATTCAAAACCGAAATCCAGGCTATTCAGATTTTTCAAATTTGAGACCAAATTACTCTTATGAAATGAACAAAGGATTATCCACGAGTGGTGCCAATGCATTAAAAATAGAAACCAACGATATCAAAGTTTCAGAAAATGATTTGATTTCATCTATGGTAGATGAAAAAATGGCAGTTGAAAATCCTGTCATAAGTGAGTCCGAAAATGAAGATAATCCTCTCGATGAAAAATTGATTTTAAGCGATAATGATGCAAATATTTCAAACGATGAGTCTAATGGACTTGAAAACTTCAATTTGGATGCACAAGATCCTCAACTATTTGATGAGAGTCAAAATTTAAACTCTGATCAAGAGACAAATATAAGTGAGGATAGTGAAATAAACGAAGAAGATGAACTAGAAATACCAGCATTTTTAAGAAGACAAAAAAATTAATGGTCTTCGAAAAAATAAATGAGTGCCACTATTTTACCGGAAAAAAATTTACATTATCCGGTACTTCTTAATGAAGTAATAAATATTATAACCCCTCAAAATGGTGGCACTTTCATAGATTGTACCTTTGGTCAGGGTGGTTACTCAAAAAAAATATTGGAATATCCTAATACCAAAGTAATAGCTATCGATAGAGATAAAAACTCCCAACACATTGCATCAGATTTAAAAAAAAAGTTTGAAGATAGATTTTCCTTTCACAATATAAAGTTTAGCCAAATAAAAGACTTAAATCTTAAAGATGAAATTAAAGGTATTATTTTTGATTTAGGTTATTCTATAAACCAAGTCAAAGATCTCTCAACAGGTTTATCATTTGATAGCAAAGGCGAACTTAATATGAAGATGGGGCTAAATGATTTTTCTGCCAAAGACGTAATAGACAAGTTAGATCAAAAAGAATTGGAGCAAATTTTTAAGTATTTCGGTGAAGAAAAAAATTCGAAACTTATATCCAAAAAAATTGTACTTGAGCGACAAAAAAAAATTTTAGATACTCAGGATTTAGTTAATATAGTCAAAAGAGTAAAAAAAAAGCATTATACTAAAACTAATGCAGCAACAAAAGTCTTCCAAGCTTTAAGGATTTTTGTAAACAAAGAAATAAGTGAACTCTCAAAGAGTTTAGAAGCATCTGCAAGTATTGTTAGTCAAAATGGAATTATATTAACAGTATCGTTTCATTCGTTAGAAGACAAGATTTGTAAATTTTTTTTTAATTATCTTTCAAAACAAGATAAGGTTTCTAGATATTTACCAGAGAAAAAAACGACAAAAAAATCTTTCAGTCTTATAACGAAAAAACCTGTCACACCCAGTGCTCAGGAATTGAAATTAAATCCACCATCTAGATCTGCAAAATTAAGAGCGATAAAAAAAATTGGTATATATGAAAATAATATAGATGTATTTGAGAAATACGTAAGTTTATTAAAAATTGAAAACTTTTCCAAAAAACTATGAAAAAATATATAATTTTTTTTTCCATTATTTCCCTTATTATCACCACATCAATTGTTAAATCGTCCACAAGGCAATTAGAAAAAAATATTTTTATACTCGAGGAGGAAGTGAAAATTTTAGAGGAGAAATTTAATTTTTTAATTTTAGAAAACGATTATTTAACCACACCAGAAAGATTAATTAGATTAAAAGAAAAAATATTTAAAGACCAATTTTTTCCTATAGATCCTGGAGATATAAAAAAGATAGATAATAATGAATAAAAATAAAAAAAGATTGTATATAACAGAAAATGAAGATGTTTTTAAATTTTCAGAAAAAAAAAGAATAGTTTCCTTTAATAGAATAGCATTTTTATTTTTTTTTATTCTTTTTATATTTTTGCTCTATTCAACTAAGATCGTATATTTAGGATCAAGTGGCCCAAAACAAAAATATCAAATAACAAATAAAATTCAGAATTATCGTGCTGATATTATTGATGTTGATGGTAGGTTTATCGCTAAATCAGTAACTACTTACAATGTTGGAATAAAACCAAATTTAATTAATGACAAAAAAAAATTTTTATTAAAATTAAAATATTCATTTCCCGAATTAGACTTTAGAAAAATTGAAAATAATCTTGATAAGAAAAAGTTCTTCTATTTAAAAAAAAAACTTACACCTAAAAAGTCAGAAGAAATTAAATTATTAGGTGAAAAGTCAATAATTCTTGAACCAAAAATTACAAGAATTTATCCCGATAACAATTTATTTTCTCATACGATTGGCCAGATAGATGATGAAAACTTTGGAGTGTCAGGTATTGAAAAAAGCTTCGATAATTATCTTAAAACAAATACCAAACCCCTTACAATTACTTTAGACAAAGAAATTCAATTTATAATTAGACAAGAACTTCTAAATTTTGAAAAAATTTTCAAGAATGTTGGAAGCGCAGGCATTTTAATGAATATTAATAGTGGAGAAATACTATCATTAATATCCTTACCTGACTTTGACATTAATAAACGTAATAACATTTCTGATAAAATGTATATTAATAGAGCAACTAAAGGAGTTTATGAATTTGGATCAGTTTTTAAAACATTTACAATAGCTGCTGGATTTAATGAAAAATTAATTGAACCAAAGGATATGTTCAATAATCTTGAAAAAAAAATTAAATGTGGTGGCAGAACAATCTCAGAGTATGATGAAAATTTATCACAAAATTTATCAGTTGAAGAAATTTTAATTAACTCGGGAAATATAGGATCTGTCAAAATAGGTCAAAAGCTAGGTGTTGATAAGATTAGAAATTTTTTAAATAAAATTGGTATAATTGGGGATATAAAATTTGATATAACAGAGATCGGGACACCGATCCCTTTTAACTGGGGAAAGTGTAAACTTTTAACTGTCTCCTTCGGTCATGGTATTACAACTACACTTCTACAGCTTGCTAAAGGTTACGCAATAATATCAAACGGTGGGTTTAATATTACACCAACATTAGTCAAAAATGACAATATCAAATTAGAAAAAGGAAGAAGAGTTTTAAACAGAGATGTAAGTTTAAAGATAAATCAAATTTTGAGAAGAGTCGTTACAGAGGGCACTGCAAGTTTAGCAGATGTAAAAGGATATAATGTTGGGGGAAAAACAGGTACTGCACTTATTGTAGAAAACGGAAAATATACTAAAAAAAAAATTAATACTTTTGCATCAATTTTTCCAACAAATGAGCCAGAGTATGTTTTGATTATTATGTTGGAAGATACAAAATTATCAAAAGATTATGTTTATAAATATCGAAACAAACCAGGTTCATTTGTAGGCACGCCTTTTAATACTGCTGGGTGGACTTCAGTAGAAGTAGCAGCAAAAATAATAGAAAAAATAGGACCTATTTTAGCCACAAAATACTAAGAATTTAAAAAAAATGTTATTGGGTGAATTAATTAAAAATATTAAACCAGCTTATAAATCTATAAAATTTAACAATATTAGATTTAACAGCAAAGATTGTAAAACGAACGATATTTTTTTTTCAATCCAAGGAAATAAATTAAAAGGAAATAATTATATTAAAGACGCTATAAAAAATGGCTCAAAAATTATTATTTCAAACCTTAATTTTGAGGGGTTGAATAAAGAAAAAATTTTATTTATTAAAAATAAAAATCCAAGAAAAGCATTAGCAGACGCTGCAAGCAATTTTTATAAAAAAAAACCTAAAAATATTATCGCTTTAACCGGTACGAATGGTAAAACCTCAATTTCAAACTTTTTTTATCAAATATTGTCTTTAAGTAAAAAAAAGTGTGCTGCAATTGGAACTTTAGGCGTTTTATCAAAAAAAATTAAATTAAAGACAAATAATACAACAATAGATCCTGTTAAAATGCATCAAATTTTACAGAAATTGAAAAATTCAAATATTGATAACGTAATTATTGAAGCATCAAGTCATGGCTTAAAACAACATAGATTGGATGGATTAAATTTTAAAACCGCATTGTTTACAAACTTGACAAGGGATCATTTAGATTATCATAAAACATTTAAAGATTATTTGAATTCTAAACTTATTCTTTTTAATAAATTGTTGCTTAATGAAGGAAATATAATTTTTGAAAATGGAATACCTCAAGAAAAAGAACTTAATAGGATTTCAAAAAAAAAGAAATTGAAGACTTATAAAATAGGTAACGAAAATTCTTTCATTAATTTAAAAAAAATTCAAAAAATCAATGATAAAAAGAGAATTCAATTTAGTCTTTTAAAAAAAGATTATTCTTTCAATTCTTATCTGATTGGTAGTATTCAGATAAAAAATTTACTTTTTGCAATTTTGGCAGCATATTTATCAGGCATTAAAATTGATACCATTCTAAGGAATATAAGTAAGGTTAAGCCTGTCAATGGAAGACTAGAGCAAATTGGTAAACTAAAAAATAAATCACGAGTAATACTTGATTATGCACATACCCCAGATGCTTTAAAAACAGTTATATCAAATATAAAAGAAGATTACCCTTTAAGTAAAATTTCATTAGTATTTGGATGTGGAGGGGATAGGGATAAAAGTAAAAGACCTTTAATGGGAGATATTGCAAACAAGTATTGTGATAAAATATATTTAACTGATGACAATCCAAGGTTTGAAAACCCAAAGGTAATAAGAGACCAGATAAAGAGAAAAATTAAGAAAAAAAAATATATTGAAATTTCCTCACGGTCTGACGCTATTTCAAAAGCTGTTAGTGAATTAAATTCAGGTGATATTTTAATTGTTGCTGGAAAGGGACACGAAAATTATCAAGAATATAAAAAAAGATTTTTTTTCTCGGATAAATTAGAGATTATTAAAGCTATTAGAAAGAAGAATAACTTATTATCGAATTCTCTTAAAACAAACATCTTAAGTGAAACTTTCAGTAATAAAATTTTAAATAAAAGAATCCTAATAAACTCAGTATCTTTAAACTCTAAAGATGTTAAAAAAAATTCAGTATTTTTTGGGGTGAAGGGTCAAAAATTTGATGGAAATAAATTTGGAATTGAAGCGATAAAAAATAATGCAATTTTAGCAATTACAAATAAAAAATCTAAAAATTCCAGAAATATATTTAGTAAAAATCCTTTCGAGAAACTAAATAAATTTAGCTCAATTTATAGAAAGTCTTTAGACAGTAATTATATTGCAATAACCGGATCTGCTGGAAAAACATCAGTTAAAGATTTAACTGGATTTTGTTTAGATAAATTAGACAAAACATATTATTCAAAAAATTCCTTTAATAATAAATACGGTGTGCCTTTAAGTATAATAAATTCACCTCAATCGACAAAGTTCTCAGTTTTAGAAGTTGGAATGGATAAAAAAGGAGAAATAGACACTTTAACAAAACTAATAAGACCTAATCTTGGTTTAATTACAAATATCTCATACGCTCATATTAAGAATTTTAGGAATCTAGATGAGATTGCAAAAGCTAAGGGTGAAATAATAAATAATATTTCTCCCTCTGGAGTTATGATTATAAATAAGGACGATAAATACTGTAACTATTTTATTTCAAAAGCAAAAATGAGAAATTTAAACATTATTACTTTCAGTAAAAAAAATAAATTAGCTGATGTCGTTTACCTAGGGGAAAGAAAAAATAGAAATAAATTTTTATGTAAATTTTTAATAAAGGGGAAAATAAAATTTTTTCTAATTCCTGATTATTTAATAGATTTTAAAGAAAATGTTTTATCTACACTGAGTATTATTGTTAATTATTTTAATATTGATTCATTACCTACAAATTTATTTTTAAATTTCAAAATTTCTCAGAGCAGAGGCACTATAATAAATTATAAAAATGGAAAAAAAAACTTAACTATTATTGATGAAAGTTATAATTCAAATCCTCTTTCATTTAAATTTGCATTAGATAGATTTGACAAAAACTATAAGGATAGTAAGAAAAAATTTATTTTGATTGGAAATATGCTTGAATTAGGAAAATTTTCAAAAAAACTTCACATTAAAATTGCGAAGTATATTAATAAATCTAACATAAATAAAACTCATGTTTATGGCAACTATACAAAACATACATTTAACAAATTAAAACCACAAATGAGAGGCAAAATATTAAACAATAAATTAGAGATTTTGAATTTGATAAAAAAACAATTACCTAATAATAGTTTTTTAATGATAAAAGGATCTAACTCAACTGGATTAAATAAGATAATAAAAAATTTGTAACAATGTTATATAATATACTTACAAGCTATTCGGATACATATTCTTTCCTTAATTTTTTCAATTTTTTAACTGTGAGAACAGGTTTGGCTGTGATTACTGCAATGATCATAGTTTTTTTAATAGGGGATAGATTTATAAATTTTTTTTCATCAAAACAAATTACAAATCCTATTCGCTCTGATGGGCCAGAAGATCATTTGATCAAAAAAATTGGAACACCCACTATGGGTGGAGTTTTAATATTAATAGGTTTATTCACAGGTGTTTTTTTGTGGGCTGATTTATTAAATCCATATAATTGGTTACTAATATTCATCACTTTATCCTTTGGAATTTTAGGAGCGTTTGATGATTATAAAAAAATTAAAAATAATAACTCAAATGGAATTTCTTCAAAATTAAAAATATTAATTCAAATTTTTCTTTGTCTAATTTCATTAATTATTTTTTATAAATTTATAGAATCCGATATTAAAACTAATTTGTATTTCCCATTTTTTAAAAATTTAGTAATTAACTTAGGTTGGTTTTTCATACCTTTTTATTTGATTGTTATAGTTGGTTCCTCTAACGCAGTAAATCTAACTGATGGTTTGGATGGATTAGCTACTGTTCCTGTTATACTCGTTGCTGGCTGTTTCGGTTTTATAAGTTATGTGTCGGGAAACGTAATTTTTGCAGACTATTTATTAATTCCTTATATAGAGGGTGTTGGAGAAGTTGCGGTTTTTTGTGGAGCAATCATCGGAGCATCAATTGGTTTTTTATGGTTTAACGCGCCACCTGCTAAAATATTTATGGGGGATACAGGTTCATTGGCTTTGGGCGGTTCTTTAGGTGCAATTGGAGTAACAACAAAACACGAGATAGTGTTAGCTATTACTGGTGGACTATTTGTATTAGAAGCAATTTCTGTAATTGTGCAAGTTGTTTCATTCAAACTAACAGGTAAAAGAATTTTTATGATGGCACCAATTCATCATCACTTTGAAAAAAAAGGTTGGGCTGAGTCTACAATAGTCATAAGATTTTGGATTATATCTCTTATTTTGGCAATGATTGGTTTGGCCACTTTAAAACTAAGATGAAATCTACAAAGGAATTCTTCCAGAATAAAAAAATTCTAATTTATGGATATGGCAAAACTGGCAAGTCCGCCTTTAACTTTTTGAAAACAAAAAATAATTTAAAAGTTTTTGATGATAATTTACCTTTAACAAATCTTCCTTATAACAAAAAGTTTACCAGAGGAAGTGATAGAGTAAGGAATTTTGACTATGTTTTATTAAGCCCTGGGATAAATTACAGAAAATGTTTATTATCGAATGAAATAATAAAAAATAAAGAAAAGATCATCTCTGATTTAGATGTGTTTTATAAAAGTTTTCCAGAAAATTTTTTTATCACAATCACGGGAACAAATGGAAAATCAACAACTTGCAAACTTCTATATCAAGTTCTTAAGTCTCAAGGAATTCATACAAAATTAGTAGGCAATATCGGAAAATCTATTTTATCAAATTATCATTTTACCAAAAAAACATTATTTGTTGTTGAAGCTTCTTCTTATCAAATCGAATATAGCAAATACTATAAAACTAATTTCGCAGCGATTTTAAATGTTTCAGTCGATCATCTAGAAAGACACGGCA
>CACIQQ010000018.1 GCA_902588835.1 uncultured Pelagibacteraceae bacterium
TGGCCCTTTTATAATCACCTACTTTATACAAACTTAAAGCCCAAAAATGTGAAGGTGTCCAAAAAAATATTATCAAAAAAAATGATAATGCTTCCAAACTTAAAGAATTAGTAACAATTGTCCATCCGATTACAGGGGGCAGCGCACCAGATGCTCCGCCAATTACTATATTTTGTGGCGTTCTTCTTTTAAGCCAAATTGTATAAACAAATAAATAAAAACTTATTGTAAAAAGCAACACCAAAGCTGATAGTAAGTTTGAAAAATAGTAAAGTCCTAATACTGAAACTACCGAAAGGACCATTCCAAAAATTAGTGCATGTTTCTTTTTTAGTTTTCCAGTTGGAAGCGGCCTTAAACATGTTCTACTCATTAATTTATCCAAATCTGCCTCATACCACATATTAAGAGCCCCTGCTGCTCCAGCACCAAGTGTCACAAAAAAAATGTTTGTTATTGATTTGATAAAACTGATTTCACCCGGGGCAGTTAATAAACCAACCGCACAGGTAAATATCACCAATGACATTACTCTAGGTTTCATCAGTCTTAGTAATTCTAAGAAAATGGATGCATCAAATAGTGAAATACTTTTTGCTCTAGAATTATAAGTTGTCATCTAATGCCAATAATTATGTGCTTGTTTTTTCAGCTTCCCCATACTCATTTACTTTAGGTAATTCCTCAAATGTATGAAAGTTTGGTGGTGATGGCACTGTCCACTCTAAAGTAGTTGCGCCTTCTCCCCATGGATTTTGGGCTGCTGCTTTTTTCTTCATAAATGCGTAAGCTAAATTAATTAAAAATACAGCTAATCCTACAACTGAAATATATGAGCCAATTGAGGAGATATAGTTCCAATCTGCAAAAGCATCTGGATAATCAGCATATCGTCTTGGCATACCAGCTAGTCCTAAAAAGTGTTGAGGGAAAAATATTAAATTTACTCCGATAAATGTTAGCCAAAAATGTAGTTGTCCAAGCCATTCAGAATATTCATAGCCAGACATTTTTCCAAACCAATAATAGAATCCTGCAAAAATTGCAAAAACTGCTCCGAGTGATAACACATAATGAAAGTGCGCTACTACATAATATGTATCGTGTAAGGCTGTATCAACACCAGCGTTAGCTAGAACTACTCCAGTAACACCTCCGACTGTGAATAAGAAAATGAAACCAAGTGCCCACATCATTGGAGTTTTAAAAGATATAGAGCCACCCCACATAGTTGCTATCCATGAGAAAATTTTTATTCCTGTGGGAACAGCAATGATCATTGTTGCCGCTAGAAAATAAGCTTTTGTATCAGTGTTCAATCCTACCGTATACATGTGATGTGCCCAAACTACAAAACCAACAATACCAATCGCGACCATCGCATAAGCCATACCTAAATATCCAAAAACTGGTTTTTTAGAAAAGGTTGATACAATATGACTTATCATTCCAAAACCTGGTAAAATCAAAATATAAACTTCTGGATGACCAAAGAACCAAAATAAATGTTGAAATAAAAGTGGATCTCCACCAGTTTGCGCATCAAAAAATGCTGTCCCAAAATTCCGGTCTGTTAATAACATAGTTATTGCTCCAGCTAAAACTGGTAAAGATAATAATAATAAAAAGGCTGTCACAAGAATTGACCAAGCAAACAATGGCATCTTGTGTAAAGTCATGCCTGGGGTTCTCATATTTAATATCGTAGTTATAAAATTTACAGCACCGAGTATCGAAGATGCTCCAGCTATATGAAGACTAAGTATTGCTAAATCCATTGCAGGACCTGGTTGACCAGTTTTAGATGACAGTGGTGGATAAATTGTCCAGCCTCCACCTACACCTTGCGCACCTGGAGGTCCATCAACAAATATTGATGAAAGTAATAAAATGAATGACACTGGTAGTAACCAAAAAGATATATTATTCATTCTTGGAAAAGCCATATCAGGTGCCCCTATCATAATTGGTACAAACCAATTTCCAAAACCACCAATCATTGCCGGCATGACCATAAAGAAAATCATTATTAAACCGTGACCAGTAACTAAAACATTATATAAGTGATAATTGCCACCTAGTATTCCATCGCCTGGATGCATCAACTCCATTCTCATTAAAACTGAAAAAGCAGTTCCAATTATTCCAGCAATAATTGCAAAGATTAAATACATTGTACCTATATCTTTATGATTTGTGGAATAAGCCCATCGTTTCCATCCTGTTGGATGGTGATGTGAATGATCTTGTGAAGTAATTGTTGTCATATTAATTTTTTGCTAATAATTTATTCTTATTAGTTTCTATCTCCTCTTTTGCAAACTTTACTTTAGCCTCTTCCAACCAAGCGTTATACTCTTCATCTGTTACAACTCTAACTGTGATTGGCATGAATGCATGTTTAATACCACACAATTCTGAACATTGTCCGTAATACGTTCCAACTCTATCTGCCTTAAACCAAGTTTCATTAACTCTTCCAGGCATTGCGTCTCTTTTTACTCCAAATGATGGTAGAGCCCAAGCATGCAAAACATCGTTAGCTGTTATTAAAACTTTAACAACTTTATTTACTGGCACTACAACCTCATTATCAACTGCCAAAAGTCTAGGTTGACCTGGTTTTAAATCCTCTTCTTCTACCATGTAAGAGTCAAAAATTATATTTTCATCAGGATATTCATAGCCCCAATACCATTGGTAACCTACGGCTTTAATCGTAACATCAGCTTTAGGGATTGTATCTTGTGAATAAAGAATTTTAAAAGATGGAACTGCCATTACAATAAGAATTAAACATGGAATGAGTGTCCAAAGTATTTCAACAGCAACATTGTGAGTTCTTTTAGATGGATTAGGATTTCTTGAAGCTCTAAATCTAATACATGTATAAGCCATCAAAAATAATACAAACCCGCTAATCGCAACAATTATTGGCACCAACATATAGTCGTGAAATTTAACAATTTCGTACATAGATTGAGAAGCTGGTTTCTGGAATCCTAACTGCCAATCTTTTGGCTCGTTAGCATACAAGGTAGATGGTATTAATAAAGCAAATGTGTATAATAATTTTTTCAGCATTTTTATTTCGTTTTTATACAGTTTTTAATTCAATTAACAAATTCAATTAATGCGACAATTACGAATTGAAATAGACGAAATTAACTAATGAAATAGCGGTTATAACAGCAGTATCTGACCTTAAAATATTCTTTGATATAGTAAAAGATTTCACATCAGGAACTTTCAAAATCGACTCGCGTTCAGCTGGTGAAAAATCACCTTCGGGTCCTATCAAAATACTTAAAGCTTCTCCTTTTTTGATATTATTATTTTTTAAAATGTTTTGAGAATTCACATCGGCAAATAATAGTTTAGTAGAGCTATCTAATTTTTTTAGATAGTCTTTAAGTTTTATTACTTCTGAAATTTCTGGAGGATTTAATTGATTGGATTGTTCTGTAGCTTCAATAACTATTTTTCTTGCTCTTTCATAATTTAAGTCTTTAACTTCTGTTCTCTCCGAAACAATTGGAATTATTTTACTCACACCAAGTTCAGTAGATTTTTGTAAAATTGTTTCCATTGGACTTTTTTTGACTAAACAAATAGCAAGTTCAATTTTGGATGAATTGTTTGCTTGTTTTACTTTTTTTATAAATTTTACTTCAACCTTATCTTTTTGAATAAAAGTTATTTCACTTTCCCACTCGCCATCTTTATTAAAAAAATTTATACATGAACCTAATTTAAGTCTCATTACGTTTGCTACATAATGACTGTGTTCTTTTGAAAGCGACTTAGTTGTATTTTCAACTATACTGTTAGGGTGATATAATCTAATATTCATAAAATATAGTATAATATAAAAACTTAAATTAAAGTATGGATTTTAAAGCAGTAGTATTTGATGCTTATGGAACATTATTTGACGTAAATTCGGCGGCAGAGAAATGTAAACATAAAATAGGAGATAGATGGGAAGCCTTTGCAAATTTTTGGCGAACTACACAACTTGAATATACCTGGCTGAGAAGTTTAATGAAAAGACATAAAAACTTTTGGCAGATAACTGAAGATAGTTTGGATAAATCTATGAAAGTTTTTAACATAGATACAAGCATGAAAAATGAATTGCTTAACCTTTATAAAGTTTTATCCCCTTACCCAGAGGTAAAAGAGGTTTTGACAGATTTAAAAAAGAAAAATCTTAAGCTCGCGATACTTTCAAACGGTACTCCAGATTTAATAAATGAATTAGTAAGTTCCAACAAATTAGATGCCTTTGATGATCTTTTTTCAATTGAAGAGGTGAAAATTTATAAGCCTGACTCAAAGGTCTACGATCTTCCAGTTAATAAATACAAAATTCAACCCAAAGAAGTTGTTTTTTTGAGTGCTAACACTTGGGATGTATCAGGCGGTGGAAATTTTGGTTACAATGCTGTCTGGGTCAACCGTAACAACTCACATTTTGATAACCTTGATTATAAACCAAAAAAAGAAATTAAAAATTTAAAAGGACTACTTGAAATAGTTTGAAACATTATTAAACTAAAGCTATGTCAAATATTGAAATCAAAAAAATTGTCAAATCTATTGAAACATCTGACGGTGCAGGCGTAAAACTTAAAAGAAGTATAGGGACACCAGAGGCAGATTATATCGATCCTTTTTTAATGTTAGATGAATTTGGTTCAGAAAATAAAGATGATTATGTTGCAGGTTTTCCTCCTCATCCTCACAGAGGTATTGAAACAGTTACTTATATGCTCAAGGGAAAATTTGAGCATGAAGATAGCACAGGTGCTAAAGGAATAATGTCGTCAGGAGATGTGCAGTGGATGAAAACTGGAAGAGGAATAATACATTCAGAAATGCCTGCAATGTCTGATGGTCAATTACTTGGTTTTCAATTGTGGATTAACATGCCTGCAAAATTAAAAAAAAATAAACCTGAATACATTTACATTAAAAATAAAGAGCTTGGAACTTATAGCGATGAAGAAAAGGTTGTAAAAGTAATTGCAGGAAAGTACAAAAATGTTGAAGGTCCTGAAAAAAATCATAATGTTGAACCAATCTATTTTCATATTGTATTAAAAAATGAAAAGGAATTTTCTTGCGAGGTTCCAGAAGGACATAATTCATTTATTTATTTGCTTAAAGGTCAAATAAAAGTTGGTAAAATTAATCACGAAAAAACAAATGACTCAAATTTAATATTGTTAAAACAAGGTAACAACCTTCAAGTTACAGCTGATAAAGATAGCGAATTTTTATTTATTGCAGGTAAACCAATTGGCGAACCAATAGCTAGAGGGGGTCCATTTGTAATGAATACAAAAGCTGAAATTGTTGAGGCAATAAATGATTATCAAAATGGAACTTTTGCAAAATATTAAATGTATTCTATAAATTTTTCAAAAACTGGTGGTCCTGAAGTTTTAAAATATGAAAAGCTTTCTATCTCAGAACCTAAGGAGAGTGAAGTATTAATAAAGCATTCTGCTATAGGTTTAAACTTTATAGATACATATCATAGATCGGGACTATATCCTGTACCACTTCCATCAGGAATTGGACTTGAGGGTGCAGGGATTATAGAAAAAGTTGGGCCAGGTGTTAGAAATTTTAAAGAGGGTGATAAAGTAGCTTACGCAGCTGCGCCTCTTGGTTCGTACTCAACACATAGAATTTATCCAACAAAAAATTTAGTAAAAGTACCAGATGGAATAGATCTTGAAATTGTTGCTTGTTTAATGACAAAGGGTTTAACAACCTTCTATCTTTTGCATAAAACATATCCTGTTAAAAAAGGGCAAACAGTTTTGTTCCATGCTGCAGCTGGTGGAGTTGGTCAAATTTTTTGCCAATGGGCTAAAAGTTTGGGCTGTAAAGTAATAGGAACAGTTGGATCAGACGAAAAAATTAAACTGGCAAAAAAATTTGGGTGTGATGAAGTAATAAATTATAATAAAGAAAATTTTAAAGATAAAGTTTTACAATTAACCAACAATGAGGGTTTACCAGTTGTATATGATGGCGTTGGAAAAAATACTTTAGAAGACTCATTGGGTTGTTTAAAAATGCGTGGAACAATGGTTTCATTTGGAAACGCATCTGGAAAATTAGATCCCGTTGATGTTGGAAAACTTATTGCACCAAAAGGATTATATCTAACAAGACCTAGTATTGCACACTATACTTCTACAAGAGAAGAATTAGACGAAGCATCAAATAAACTTTTTGAAATGGTTAAATCAGGAGCAGTTAAAGTTGAAATATTTAAGAAATATTCTTTAAAAGACGCATCACTTGCACATCAGGATTTAGAAGGAAGAAAAATTTTGGGACCTGCAATTATTACTCCTTAAATTGTACATCCATATCTGAAATATGCAATTTAAGAGCTTTAGTTGAAATTTGAATTTCTCTTATAAAAAAGATTATAGAAATCATCATCGATAAACAACATGAGCCAAAAATTATTCTAGCTATCAATATTTTATCCAAGTATAGAGCAAAAACAGTCAGCATATTAAATAAAAATCCAAACGCCGCAAACATAATTGTTAGTTTAAGAACTCCAATCCGGTCATTTAGATTTATCAATTGGTTTTTCCACTCAGGTGGAGTGTGTTTTTCAAAAACATGCTCATCGTGTATTTTTCTTATCAAATTACTTAATGTATGAAATCTGTTGCTGTAAACGCCCATTATAAGTGGTATTGCTGGAAACATTAACGCTGTAACTGTGTAATCAATATCCATAACGAATCAATTTGATTATGAAACGATGCTTTGTTATTTACAAGAAAATTATCATGAAAAATATTGAATTATTTTTAGAATTAACAAGAATTAAAAAGCCAATCGGCTTTATGCTTTTATTCTGGCCATGTCTATGGGGTCTCACAATTGCTCAACAATTTTCTAATAACTATTATCTCTATTTTAAACATTGTTTATTATTTTTTTTTGGAGCTGTGTTGATGAGATCGGCAGGATGTATTGTTAACGATATTTTAGATAGAAAAATTGATACTATGGTCGACAGAACCAAAAATAGACCAATTGCTTCTGGAAAAATTTCAGTTCAAAAAAGTTTGATTTATGTCCTAATATTATGCTCAGTAGCTTTTCTTATTTTGATTCAATTTAATCAAAAAACAATCATACTAGGTTTGGCATCAATGCCTTTTGCGTTCTCATATCCTTTGATGAAGAGATACACTTATTGGCCCCAACTTTTTTTAGGGATTACTTTTAATTATGGACTAATAATGGCATGGATATCAATAACAAACGAATTTAGTTATTATCCAATAA
>CACIQQ010000019.1 GCA_902588835.1 uncultured Pelagibacteraceae bacterium
TGGTCTGATGTAAAGCTACATGTTTTAAGTCATGGTTTACATTATGGAAGTTGTGTATTTGAAGGTGAAAGAGTTTATGACGGAAATATTTTTAAACTTGAGGAACATACTTCAAGATTTTTTTATTCAGCAAAAAGAATGGGTTTTGAAATTCCTTATTCTGAGAGCGATATAAATATTGCAACAAAAAAAATTGTATCAGCTCAAAATGTAAAAAATGGCTATGTAAGACCTGTAGCTTGGAGAGGTAGTGAGATGATGGCAATCTCGGCTCAACAAACAAAAATTCATGTGGCCATTGCAACTTGGGAGTGGGGATCTTATTTTGATCCTAAACTTAAAACTGAAGGTATTAAGTTAAATATATCAAATTGGAGAAGACCTTCTCCTGACTCAATACCATGGGATACAAAAGCTTCAGGACTTTACATGATTTGTACTTTGTCAAAACACGAGGCAGAGAGACAAGGCTATACAGATTCTCTAATGCTAGATCACGAGGGAAATGTTGCAGAAGCAACTGGTGCAAATATTTTTTTCAAGGATACTAAAGGGGAACTACATACTCCAGTACCAGACTCATTCTTAGATGGAATTACTAGAAGAACTGTGATTGAAATTGCAAAATCTAAAAATATCAAAGTTATTGAGAGAAAAATCTCACCCAACGAATTAAAGGATTTTGTTGGATGCTTCTTAACAGGCACTGCAGCAGAAGTAACACCTGTTTCGAAAATATCAAATTATTCTTTCAAAGTTTGCAAAACAATAATAGATTTATCAGATAGTTATCAATCTTTCGTTAGAAAAAAAATTGCAGCTTAATTATTTGTTGTCTTCTGATATTGCATGATCAATACCTTTTCTCAGATAATCGTAAGCTGTATACAAAGTGATAAAAGCTGAAAGCCATAACAATATAATACCAATAGTTTGCGCGTTGTAGTCTTGAAAATTAATTATTTTATTTCCAGTTTCACCAGTTAAAAGCAATGATATTGAAAACATCTGTAAGAAAGTTTTTAATTTAGCTAATCCTGATACTGGCAAATTCACTTGTCCTTTTGCTAAAAATTCTCTCAGACCTGAAATTAAAATTTCACGAGTTAAAATAATTATTGCTGCAATTACCTCATAATTTTTTATTGTTCCATCCATTACGAGTAAAATAAGTGCTGTTGCTACAATAATTTTGTCTGCTATAGGATCTAAGAGTTCTCCGAGTTTAGATTCCTCTTTGTATAATCGTGCAAGAAGGCCATCCAAAAAATCAGTAAAAGATGCAATAACAAATAATGTAAATGGAATTATATCTCCATAAAAACCAGGTAAGTAATATGTTAAAACAAAAACTGGGACTATTATAATTCGTCCAATGGTTAGGTAATTAGGAAATTTTATTTTCATTCGTGGAAGAAATTATATATCTTTTTTGCAACTTTTTCTTCAACTCCTTCCACTGACTTAATCTCATCCAAACTAGCAGACTCCACTGCTCTTGCTGAACCAAAATGGTTAAGTAAAGCTCTTTTTCTAATTGATCCTATACCTTCTATTTGATCCAATAAGGATTTACTTATACCTTTTTTTCTTCGAGCTCTATGAGCGCTAATCGCAAACCTGTGAGACTCGTCCCTTATTCTTTGAAGAAAAAATAGAGTAGGGTCGTTTTTTGAAAACTTATATTCTTTTCCATTATGAAAAAAAGTTTCATTTCCACTATTTCTAAACTTCCCTTTTGCAATTGCTATTAATGGAATATCATGAAGTCCAAGTTCATTTAATGTCTCTCTTGCTACTGAATATTGACCTTTTCCTCCATCAACAAAAATAAGATCAGGAAATGAAAGATGACCTTCTTTTTCTTGCACCGCTTTTTTGAATCTTCTTGTAAGTACTTCTTTCATCATACCATAATCGTCTTGTTCATTTTTTTTCATTTTAATATTAAATTTCCTATATCTTTTTTTAATAAATCCCCCATCTCCATAAGAAATTAATGCTCCAACACTATTTGTTCCTTGAATATGACTATTGTCGTAAACTTCAATAAGATTAATGTTTGTTTCTAAATTAAATTTTGCGACAACCGACTCAAATAGCTCTCTGTTATTTTGAGCTTCATGAAGCTTTCTATTTAAACTATCTTTTGCATTTTTAATTGCTTGATTAATCACTTTTAACTTAGAACCTTTTTTGGCTACTGAAATATTCACTTGTTTACTCTCTTTTTGTGAAAGCGTCTGTTCTATCAAAATTTTCTCTTTAATTTCTTGGGAAAGAATAATTGAGGATGGGACACTTTTATTTTCATAAAATTGTGAAACAAAAGAATTTAAAATATTGCTTAAATTTTCATCAGGATCATGTTTTGGAAAAAAAGCTTGGTTACCCCAATTTTGTTTAGATCTGTAAAAGAATACTTGTATACAAGTTTGTCCAGATTCTTTATATGCCGCAATAACATCGGCTTCAACTAAGTTTGCCTCATTTATCCTTTGAGATGATTGAATTATATTAAGCGATTTTATTCTATCTCTGAGAATTCCTGCTTTCTCAAAATCAAGACTTTCGCTAGCTTTTTCCATTTGATTAGATAAATTTTTTTGTATCTTTCTTGATTTACCAGAGACAAATTCAATAGCATCATCAACTGTTCTCTTGTATTCACTTTCATCAATATAACCAACACAAGGACCCGAGCATCTTTTGATCTGATATAAAATACAAGGTCGCTGTCTATTTTTAAAAACAGTATCATCACAAACTCTAAGATGGAATATTTTTTGGATCATTTTTATAGTCCAGTTTGCAGATCCAGCAGATGCAAAAGGACCAAAATAAAAACCTTCCTTAGTTTTTTTACCTCTATGTTTTTTTATTTGAGACCACCTGTCTTTATTGCCAATAAAAATAAATGGAAAAGATTTGTCATCTCTTAGCAAGATATTAAACTTTGGTTTATGTTTTTTAATTAGATTAGCTTCAAGAAGTAGTGCCTCACTTTCATTTGATGTAGTTGTAATCTCAATTTTTCGTG
>CACIQQ010000020.1 GCA_902588835.1 uncultured Pelagibacteraceae bacterium
AGCTTAAGTTTGAGAATTCGGCTAAAATTAAAAAAGAGCTATCTTT
This sequence comes from uncultured Pelagibacteraceae bacterium, assembly GCA_902588835.1. Classification (GTDB taxonomy): domain Bacteria; phylum Pseudomonadota; class Alphaproteobacteria; order Pelagibacterales; family Pelagibacteraceae; genus Pelagibacter. Next base: position 47 of record CACIQQ010000020.1, read on the forward strand.
AAGCAAAATTAAACAAATGAAGGATGAAGCTGTTAGAGAAATTAAAAATACTTCAGTTGATGTTGCATTCTCTGCTTCAGAAAATTTAATTAAGAATTCTATTGAAAAATCAAAGCTCGACAATTTATTTCAAAAAAATTTAGAAGACGCTAAAGATGCTTTGAAAAAAGCTGGCTCAAATTAAAATAAATTCTTACATTTTTAGAAAAAAAATATAAATTATTGTTATGAAATCCATAGTCATAGGTTCAGGTTTTGGTGGTATATCTGCGGCTCTTAGGCTGAGAGCAAAAGGCCACGAGGTGACCTTAATTGAAAAACAAAATGATTTAGGTGGTAGAGCAAGAATTTTTAGAAAGAATGGGTTTTCATTTGATGCTGGACCGACAGTAATTACCGCACCTTATCTGATATATGAGTTGTTCGAACTATTTGGGAAAGATCCAAAAGACTATTTAACTATAAAACCTTTAGATATTTGGTATCAATTCGTTTTTGAAGATGGAACAAAATTCAATTACTCAGGAAATGAAGAAGAAATGGAAAAGCAAATATCTGCAATTTCTCCAGATGATTTGAAAGGTTATATCAAATTAGTAAATTTCACTAAAAAAATTTTTGAAAAGGGGTATTTAGAACTTTCAGATGTTCCCTTTACAAAACCTTTTTTCATGATGAAACAAATTCCATCTTTATTAAAGTTAAAAAGTTATAAATCTGTTTATTCTCTTGTGTCCTCATATGTTAAACACGAAAAACTTAGAAGAATTCTTAGCATGCATCCTCTTCTTGTGGGTGGTAATCCTTTCACAACAACTTCGATTTATGGCTTAATACTATATTTAGAAAAGAAATGGGGAATTCATTACTCGATGGGGGGGACCGGAAATATAATTAAGGGTCTTGAGACATTAATGAATGAGGAAAATATAAAAATAAAAAAAGGCTTTGAGGTAAACAAAATTATTTCAAATGGAAAAACAATTAAAGGTATTCGATTGGAAAACGGTGATGAAATTTCTGCAAATAATGTGGTTTGTAATGCTGATCCACCCGATGTCTATGAGAGATTATTAAATAAAAAAGACCTGAATTTTTTTTTCAATTTTAAGAGAAAAAGAATGGATTATTCAATGGGTTTATTTGTTTATTACTTTGGAACTAAAAAAGTTTATAACGATGTCGCTCACCACACAATTAAGTTTGGTAACAAATACAAAGAACATTTGGTTGATATTTTTGATAAAAAGAAACTTAACGATGATATTAGCTATTATCTGCATCGACCTACAGCAACAGATAATTCGATGGCACCAGATGGATGCGATTGTTTCTATGTTCTAGTCCCAGTTCCTAATAATCAATCAAATATAAATTGGTCGGTAAGTGGTGAAAAAATTAAGAATTTAGTAATTGATAAAATGGAAAAGGATTTACTTCCAAATTTAAGAGAAAACATAATAGAGGATTTCTACTTAACGCCCGACTACTTTGAAAAAGATCTTAACACAAAATTTGGATCAGGCTTTTCAATTCAACCAAAATTTACGCAATCTGCTTATTTTAGATTTCACAATAAGTCTGAAATTTATGATGGATTATATTTTGTTGGTGCTGGAACACATCCTGGTGCTGGTGTACCTGGAGTTTTATCATCGGCAAAAGTTTTAGATAAAATTCTTTAATGGTGAATAATCTTTTATCAATTCATGCAAAGTCTTTTAGCTGGGCTGGATTTTTCTTGCCTAGCGATGTTTATAAAAATGGATCTGACCTATATGATTTTTGTAGAATATTAGACGATATTGCTGATGAAGAAATATCTTTAGAGATTAAAAAAAAGAAATTCCTTAACTATAAAAATGACTTTATTAACCACAACTTCGAAAATGATAGTATCAAAAAGATACATCGCATTATTAAAAACTTCGATGTATCAGAAAAAATTGTTTTTGATCTTTTTGATGGCATTGAGTCTGATTTAAAAGAAAAAATAGAATTTAAATCTAAAAGAGAGCTGCTGGTATATTCTTATAGAGTGGCTGGAACGGTAGGTTTGATGATGGCGAAAATTCTTAGAGTAAAATCTAAAACAGCTCTGAAATCTGCAATTGATTTAGGGATAGCGATGCAGCTTACAAATATTTCTAGAGATGTAATAGAAGATAGAAAGAAAAACAGAGAATATATTAAGCATGATCTTTCAAATATAAAAAATACAATTACTACTGCAGATTTGTTTTATAATAGTTGTTTTAATTCAATCAGAGAAATTCCAATTAGGTGCCGTTTCGCTATATTAGTCGCTCGCAGAGTTTATAGAGAGATTGGTTATAAAATCATTAAAAAAGGAGACATTGAGGAATATAATCGATCTGGAAAAATTTATGTTACTAAAACTGGCAAAATCGTTCAAACTATTTTAAGTATTTTTGATTTTTTTAGATTATTATTTATTCGATCAGATAATTATTACAGAAATGAAGAGCATAATGAAATTGGCTTAGAAATTAACATAGATGAGAGAATTTGATTATACAATAATTGGTGGCGGTTGCGCTGGCCTCTCCTTAGCTTACGAGCTAGAAATTAACAATAAGTTAAGTGATAAAACCTTAGCTATTATTGAGCCAAGAACTGAATACCAAAGAGATAAAACATGGTCATTTTGGAAAACATTTCCGCACAATTTCGAGGATTGTGTAATTAAAAGTTGGGATTCTTTTTCAATTAATATTCCAAATAAATCAAAACAAATTGAATGTGAAAGTTTACCTTATCAATCT
>CACIQQ010000021.1 GCA_902588835.1 uncultured Pelagibacteraceae bacterium
ATTAAAAATATTTTTATCTGAAAACCTTTTTTTTAATGCATTGGAGTCAGTTAAGGCACGAAATTTTACGTAATCTTCTCTAGAATATAAACTGGAAATTTTATAATCCTCTATGTCTTTTGGATTTTCTTTTTTACTTAAATTATGTAACTCTTCTGAAAGAACTTTATATGTTGAGTCTAATGCTTGTTTAAATTTATCTTTAAAGAATTCCTCTTTTTTACTCATTTGGTTGCTTATTAATAACCGCTTCTGGCAAATCTTCACCAAAACATCTTTGATAATATTCAGCAATAATATTTTTCTCTACTTCATCACATTTATTTAAAAAAGTAACTCTAAATGAATACCCGAGATCCTTAAATATAAGGTTATTTTCAGCCCAATGCATGACCGTTCGTGGACTCATTACTGTTGAAATATCACCAGATACAAATCCCTTTCTAGTGAGGGAGGCGACTTTAATCATATTGGCAATTTCTTCTTTACCTTTTGAATTATTATAAGATTTATTCTTAGCAAGTATTATTTCCATCTCTCTTTCCAAACTTAAATAATTAAGGGATGTAACTATATTCCATCTATCCATTTGACCTTGGTTTATTTGCTGTGTACCGTGATATAATCCGGTAGTATCACCCAGACCAACTGTATTTGAAGTTGCAAATAATCTAAAGTATTTATGTTGTTTTAAAACTTTATTTTTATCAAGAAGAGTAAAATTACCTTCTGCCTCTAAAACCCTTTGAATTACAAACATAACGTCAGGTCTACCTGCATCGTACTCATCAAAAACTAATGCTATAGGATTCTGTATAGACCAAGGTAAAATACCCTCTTGGAATTCTGTTATTTGTTTACCATCTTTAATTGTAATCGCATCTTTTCCAATTAAATCAATTCTACTTATATGACTGTCTAAATTCACTCTTATGCAGGGCCAATTTAATCTTGCCGCAACTTGTTCAATGTGGGTAGATTTACCTGTACCATGATATCCTTGAACTAATACCCTCTTATTGAAAGAGAAACCAGATAATATTGCAAGCGTAGTATCTTTATCAAATTTATAGTTTTTGTCTATTTCTGGAACATACTCATTTTTTTTTGAGAACGCATCTACCTCAAGATTTGAATCAATTCCAAAAGTTTGCATCACAGAAATTTTAATGTCTGGTACCGTATTTATGTTTTCATTCATTTTTTATAAGACCTTTTTAGTTGTGTATAAGCCAATGTTATTATCTTTAATTTTTCTTCGTATTTCTTATTCCCAGAGTTTTTATCAGGGTGAAATCGTTTGACAAGTTTTTTAAACTTGTCTCTTATAATGGTCCATTCTGCGCCAATATTTAAACTCAAAATGTTGAAAGCTTTTATATCGTCATCCGAAAAGTTGAATTGTCGCAATTTGAAAGCTCTAATATCGTCGTTATTAATTCCGTCTAAATTCTCCTTAAGAGTATTATTCCATAAAATTTTAAAAAAGTTGTCTTGCCCACTAAAATTTTGAGTTGGTTTATGCCAAGTCATGTCAGATTTAATAAACTCATTAACTTGACTATCAGTCATGTTTGCAAAGTAATTCCAATTTTTGTTAAATTCTCTTATATGCTCTAAACAAAGATACCTAAATTCTTTACTATTATCCTTTTCAATTGGAGCTTTGTACTCACCAATTTTATTACAGTTATTCCAGTCGCATATAATTTTCATTATAGTATTATTATAATACATTTTATGGAAATAAATAAATTAATTGAAATAGTAAAAGAAAAAATTTCAAAAGAAATTATTCTACAAGAAATAAATGTAGAGGACAAATCATTTTTGCATAAAGATCATAAAAATAATTCTCCAAACAAATTTCACATCAAGATTTCAATTATCTCTGATGAGCTTAAGCCTAAAAAAAAAATTGACACTACTAAAAGAATTTACAAGATTTTAGAAAATGAGTTAAAAAACCATATTCACTCTATTCAATTATCAATAAATTAAAGTTTTTAAAAATGATCTAATATTGTTTTCTCTAAATGATTTATTCAGTATAGGTTTTCCGATGCCTTTAAGGAGTATCAAATTTATTTTATCATCTTTATTTTTTTTATCTTGTTTCATATAAAAAATAATTTTTGATATATCTTTAAGTTTAAAATATTTATTTAAATTATCATAATTTAATTTTCTTAAGTGCTCAGCGATTTGTCCAAAATCATTCTTTTTTAAAATATTTTTTTTTCTACTAAATTCAACAGCTGACATAATTCCTAATAAAACAGCCTCACCGTGATTTAGACCTTTATTATACCCAATTGTTGCCTCATAGGCGTGAGCAAAAGTATGACCTAAATTAAGAACTTTTCTTATATTTTTTTCCTTCTCATCTTTCTCAACTATTTCCTTTTTGATTAAACAACTTTTATAAATTGTTTTTTCTAAAAACTTGTGATTATGACTCAAAATTTTGATAAAATTTTTTTTTAAAAATTTGAAAAATATTTTATCTTTTATTAGAGAATGTTTAAGAATTTCAGCATACCCACATATCATTTCTCTTTTAGGTAAACTCTTTAAAAAATCTATATCTGAAATGACTAATGAGGGTTGGTAAAAAGATCCGATCATATTTTTTCCAGATAAAGAATTAATCCCTGTCTTACCACCAATCGATGAATCAACCTGACTCAGTAAA
>CACIQQ010000022.1 GCA_902588835.1 uncultured Pelagibacteraceae bacterium
TTATAAAATTCTTTTAGACCTTCTTTATAATAAAGACCAAGAAATTAAAGTGATTGATATAAATATTAATTTTGACTCTAGAATGAAAGGTAAAAGCAAAATGGGTTTGAAAATTTTAATAGATCTTATCTTCATGATCTTTAAAAAATTCAGGGAAATTAGGCTATTTTAATTTGGTGGGCCCGCCAGGACTCGAACCTGGGACCAATACATTATGAGTGTACTGCTCTAACCAACTGAGCTACAGGCCCTAGAAAGTAATTATTTATTTATATTAATAAACTTACTCTTACAAGTATTAAAAAAAAGATTGTTTTAATTTTTAATAATTAATTTTAAAGCAACTTCTGGGGGGAATGTTACATCCATAAAGTCTCTATTAACTAAGTAAGGTAAAATATATAACTCGCAATTTTGATCAATAAACCCGTAATTGAAATTTACATGCTCACATTTTTGAAATTTTGTCTTTGTTGTGGAGTTATCTCTAAATTTTAGATCAATTGTTTGCGTCCCTTCATAAAATCTTTCATTAATAAGAACATTTTCCATCTTATAAATACCAAACCCACCAAAAGCAGAATGAACATTAATTGGGTCCTGATTAATATCAAATGAATAAGTTTTTTTGTTAATATAATTGTCTTTTACTTCCTCTAGAATTTCAGTAGAAATTTGATCAATGGGGTAAGCCTTGGCACAAATATTCTGAAGAACTTCTGCCCAAAAATCATTTTTACAATATTTATCATCTCTCAAAGTCCAAATATCAAAATAAGTACCTAGTTGATTTGCAAAAATTCCCGCAATTTTTTTTTTTGAAAATAAAAACTCCAAGGATTTTAAGATGTTTTTGTTATCAATTCTATATTCTCCAGTGTCATCCAAATCTAAGATTATTAGTAAGTCACAATTACGAAGGTTGGACTCACTTTTAATTTTTTCAATTATTTTATTTCTAGCTCTTTCTAACCTTTCACCTCTTGTTTTATATGCATCTAAATGATCCTCAAATAAATAATAACAGTTTGGTTTTTTTTTTGATTTTAAAATTTCTCTAGTTCTATCTTTTGAGCCATTTTCAACAATTATTTGATAACTCTTTTCAAAAAGTGAGCTATAATAATTAATGTTACTTAGTGTTTTTTCTAAATAATTTTCACAATCTTTTGCACATCCAGCAAAAACTACTTTTTTATTTTTAAAATTGTTCTTAAGCATACTTATATTTAATTTATTTAATCAATCTTTAAATTGATTTAAAGATTGGTGGGCCGTGTTGGTTACGCTCCAACTACCCCTGCAATGTCAATGCAGTACTCTACTATTGAGCTAACGGCCCGAATAAAAATAAAATATTTATATCAATTTTTTTTAAAAATATTTGTTTCTTTATTTACTGCATACATTAAAGAAAAATTAATCATAAATAAAGTAATATTAAAATTGTTAAAAAAAGAACCACTTGGTAATATTGGAGTGAAATTAATTAACAAAAAAACAAGACAACCTGCCTGAATATAATTCCTGCTGTCAATTATTTTTCTAATAATTCTAAACGCAAGATAAAAAATTATAGACATTATTATTATAGTTCCAATAATTCCATGTTCTGACAACATTTCTATATAGACCTGATGAGGATGGGTTAAGCAATAATACTCTTTGTGGATTGAATTTTTTTTGGTATCACATGTCTCAACCCTATAATTTTTATTGCCCACACCAAACCAGGGATTATTTTTAAAAACATACATTCCAGACTTATAAAGTTTAATATATAAGCTGTTATTTAAAAATTCCTCCCTTTCATCTTTGGTTTTTATTTTGTTATAAAAGGAATAAATGTACCTACCCTTCACGTAATCTGAAAAATTAATTGTAAAAAGGAAGATTGAAAAAAAAATGATTGATACTAATATTTTATTTTTTAATTTAACATAATCTATTGCTAGGATAAAAATAGAAAAACCTATTAAAGCTTTGAATCCATTTGATCTTTCGCCCGTTAACATTACTCCAACTAAACAAAATAAAATTATAATAAATCCAAGTACCTTTAATTTATTTTTTGACTTTAAAAAATTTAAAATATAACCAACAATTATAAATGTAAAACCACAAATAAAAGCACCAGCTATAGGTTCGGTTCTAAAAAAACTTACTACTCTTACTCCATGTGGTTGAGGAACACCATCGATTTCTATTTTTCCAAAACCAAAAATATTACTCCCAGTAAATCTTTCTATATAAATATCAACCAAAACAATAAAAAATATTACGGTCCAAATTTTAAACGTATCTGGACCTTTTTTGAAAACAAAAAAAAGATAGTTTGTCATTAGAAAAAAAAGAATGAATCTAACGAAACCAAAATTTCTATAAAACCCTTCTGTAATATCGTTGGAAATAAGTGAGTTAAAAATAAGATACAAATATAATATTATTAAAAGTAAAACTGGCCTGGTATCATGAATTTTAACA
>CACIQQ010000023.1 GCA_902588835.1 uncultured Pelagibacteraceae bacterium
TAGATTATTTGCGTTATGGATAACATTCCCAGCATTTTTGTTAATTACAATCGCTCTAATCTTCTTAAAAAATCAAACTCGTCCAATAATTAATTTAGCAAAAGCATCAGAAAAATTTGGCAGAGGTGAAGATGTTGAGGAGTTTAGACCTTCGGGTGCTCTGGAGATAAGACAAGCAGGTTTTGAGTTTGAAAGAATGAGAAAGAGAATATTGAGACACTTAAACCAAAGATCTGAAATGCTTTCAGGTATAAGCCATGACTTGAGAACTCCACTCACTAGAATTAAACTTCAACTTGCTCTAATAAAAGACGAAAAGATTTCACGTAAATTGTCTGAAGATGTGGAGGATATGGAAAAAATGTTAAATGAATACCTTCAATTTACTAGCTCTACATCATCTGAAAAAACTGAACTTTTTGATATTTCAAAATTACTAAATCATTCAATAATGAAATATGAGAATAACAATATTACTTCTAACATAGAGCAAGAGATTTTTTTTAATGGAAGAAAAAGTTTAATAAATAGATGCATAGATAACTTAATTAATAATTCCCTTAAATACTCAAATAAAGTTTTGGTAAATTTAAAAAAGATTCATAAAAGCTTGATAATTACTGTTGACGACGACGGTCCTGGAATAGCTGAAAGTGAATATGAAAACGTTTTTAAACCATTTTACAAAATAAATAAAGGGAGAGGCGATTCTAAGTCTAGTGTTGGTTTAGGTTTATCAATCTCATCAGACGTAGTGAGATCCCACGGGGGTAGTATTACATTAGATAAATCTAGTCTGGGCGGTTTAAGGGTTAAGATCTCTTTGCCTTTTTAATTTTTTTAGACTTTAAAGTTTTGATTTCCTTTTCTAGTTTTTCTATTCGTTTCTTTAATACTTCAGTTTCCTCTTTTGTAGAAATCTTCATTCTTAAAACAATTTCATCCCTTTGAGATCTTACAATATTAACGATTTCTTCGCTTAAATCTTTATAAGATATAATTCCTTGTTCAAATAATTTTGCAAATTTTTCGATGATAAATTTAGACTTTGACATATTTTTTTTTTTTACGATAGTATATCTTATATTTCATTTTTATAATGTTTGTAAATAATCTAGATCCTGTCGCGTTTGAATTTTTATCCCTTCAAATAAGGTGGTATTCATTAGCATATATTTTTGGTTTTTTGATAGGTTGGTTTTATATCAAAAATTTCTTGTCTAAAGATTTGAGAGAAAAAACTTTAGTTGACGATTTTGTTACTTATCTAATTTTAGGGGTGATTATTGGTGGAAGAGTAGGCTACGTAGTTTTTTATAATTTTTTTTATTATTTAAGTCATCCTTTTGAAATATTTTTTATTTGGCAAGGTGGTATGTCTTTTCATGGTGGCTTGCTGGGTGTTTGCTTAGCTACTTATGTATTTACTCAAAAATATAATTTAAACTTTTTCAGATATACAGATTTGGTGTCCCTTGTAGCACCGATAGGAATTTTTTTAGGTAGGGTTGCAAATTTTATAAATTCTGAACTTTACGGCAGAGAAACTGATTTCATTTTTTCAGTTAATTTTAATAAGGTAGATAATCTTTTTAGACATCCTTCGCAATTATACGAAAGTTTTTTTGAAGGTATTGTTTTATTCATAATTCTAAATTTCCTTTGGAAAAAATTTTCAGAAGTTCCTGGAGTAATATCGTCATTATTTTTGATTTTTTATTCTCTTTTTAGATTTATAATTGAGTTTACAAGGGAGCCAGATGCTCATCTAGGTATCTTAATGGATATTTTTACATACGGGCAAATGTTATCAATTGCATTTTTTATTTCTGGAGTAATACTTTTTAAATTAGTAAAAAAATGATCGCTAAGGCTCAATCACTAGATAATTTTATTGATAAATCTCTTTATGAAAAAAATAAAGGTTATTATCAAAAAAAAGTAGAATTTGGTCGAAGAGGAGATTTTATTACATCTCCAGGGATTTCAAAACTTTTTTCTGAAATGATTGCTATTTGGGTTGTATCGTTTTGGGAAAATTTAAATAAGCCAGAAAAAATCAATTTAGTAGAATTGGGTTCAGGAAATGGGGAACTCATAGAAGTCTTAATTAATACATTGAATAAATTAGAAATTGTAAAAGATAAATTCAAATTTTTTATTTTTGAAAAGAGCATGTCTCTTAAAAAATTACAAAAAAAAAAATTTTCA
>CACIQQ010000024.1 GCA_902588835.1 uncultured Pelagibacteraceae bacterium
AAGAATTGATCTTATCTATTATATTTTTTTTCGAATACTCTAACTCGACTTCGTGACCTCTCTTAACCATTACTTCCAATACGGATTTTCTAAATTTATTAGAACTCAAATATTTTTTTGGATAACTTAAAGAAAATAGCTCATCACCAACAAACATTCTCCAATTTTCTATAAGTTCAGAATAAACCTCTCCTTTTTGTTTCAATAATTTTTTTACCTTTGTGGGCAAAGTGTCTTTAAAAGATCTTAATCCTTGAATGACTTTAAATCTCTGATTAGAATTAAATTTCATGACTAAATCAATTATATCAAAAAAAATTTTATTTTGGTACGATAATAATAAGAGAATTCTCCCATGGAGAAAAAATAATTCTAAGGAACAAAAACTTTATTTCACGTTGGTTAGTGAGTTTATGTTGCAACAAACTCAAGTTTCAACTGTAATTCCTTATTTCAAAAGATTTGTGCAAAAAATTCCAAACTTTAAAAAGTTGTCTAAAGCAAATGACCAAACACTAATGAAGTTGTGGGAAGGACTGGGTTACTACTCTAGAGCTAGAAATCTAAAAAAATCTGCGATAATGATCAATGGTAAATTTGGTGGAACTTTACCATCTAATATTGAAGATTTAAAATCTTTGCCTGGAGTTGGTGACTATACGTCTACTGCAATAATGGCTATTGCTTTCAATCAAAAATTTATTCCTTTGGATGGAAATGTTGAAAGAATTCTTAAAAGGGTTCTATACCTTAGAAGCGAAAAAGCTATATCAAAAGAAAATATGCAAATTTCAAAAAAATTTTTTGGTTTATCAGAAAGAGCAAGTGATTACGCTCAAGCTATAATGGAATTAGGTGCTTTAGTATGCAGGCCCACCTCTCCGTTATGCGACAAGTGTCCAATAAGAATAAATTGTATTTCATATAAACGAAAAGATTTTTCTTTAATAAAAAAAACAAAAAAAAAATTATCAAACAAAATTTAGATGGCTTGCTTAAAATCTCTAAAGAAAGATTAATAGATGAATTAAAAAAGATTATTTTTTCTAAGGGTTTCATAAATCTAAAATTAATTCAATCATGAGTTGACCTGGACTCCGACCTAGAGTCTAATTCTTTCTTTAAAAAATGAGAGAGTTTGACTTAAAAAACAAAATTATTAACGGAGATAGTCTTAAAGAATTAAAAAAAATTCCAGATGAGACTTTCGATTTAGTTTTTGCAGATCCACCTTACAACCTTCAACTAAAAAATAAACTAACTAGACCAGATAGATCAAAAGTTAATGCAGTAAATGATAAATGGGATCAATTTGAAAGTTTTAAGAAATATGACGAATTCACATATGCGTGGTTAAGTGAGTGTAAAAGAATTTTAAAAAAGAATGGAGCAATCTGGGTTATAGGAAGTTATCATAATATATTTAGAGTTGGTACAGCTATTCAAAATTTAGGATTTTGGATTTTAAATGATGTAATTTGGAACAAAAAAAATCCAATGCCAAATTTTAGAGGGACAAGATTTACTAATGCTCATGAAACTTTAATTTGGGCTTCAAAATCAAAGAATTCAAAATATACTTTTAATTATCAATCATTAAAATGTTTGAATGATGATTTACAAATGAGATCTAATTGGGATTTGCCCATTTGCAATGGAACAGAACGTTTAAAAAAAAATGGAAAGAAGGTTCATTCTACACAAAAACCAGAAGCTTTACTTCATAGAATTTTATTAGCAACTTCAAACAAAGATGACTTAATTCTTGATCCATTTTTGGGATCAGGCACAACTGCAACGGTTGCAAAAAAATTGAGTAGAAATTATTACGGTATAGAAAAAGAAAAATCTTATTTCAAAGCTGCCGAACAAAGATTGAAAAATACAAAACCAATAGAAGATCATTATTTAGATACACTTAAAAACAATAAATCCAAACCAAGAATACCTTTTGGTTCACTGGTTGAATTGGGAATAATTAAGCCTGGCACTATTATTTTTGATAATAAAAAGAAAATCAGTGCAAAAATTATGGTTGATGGGAGTATCAAACATGCTCAAACTGAAGGTTCAATTCATAAGGTTGCAGCTACAATTTTAGGAGCAGAAAGCTGTAATGGATGGACTTATTGGCATTGCGAATTAGGAAATACTTTCGTGCCAATAGATAATTTAAGACAAAAATTCTTGTC
>CACIQQ010000025.1 GCA_902588835.1 uncultured Pelagibacteraceae bacterium
AGTCCAAACAACCCAGTGGCCTCAGCTAATGCGAAACCTAAAAGTAAATTTGGAAATTGTTTTTGAGCTGCAGATGGATTTCTCATAGCGCCAGATAGATAGTTACCAAAAATAATACCTATCCCCACTCCTGCTCCTGCTAGAGCAATTGCCGCCAATCCTGCTCCAATCATTTTTGCTGCTTCTAACTCCATATTATCCTCCTTATGATTAATGGTGTAAATTTAATGCATCATTTAAATAAATGCATGTTAAAATTGCAAAAACATAAGCTTGAAGAAAAGCAACTAATATCTCCAAACCTGTTAATGCAACTGAAAAACTCAGTGGAAGCCATCCACCGACAATTCCAAGACTTACTACAAAGCCTCCGAATACTTTCATCATTGTATGTCCAGCCATCATATTTGCAAACAATCTTACAGATAAACTGATGGGTCTACTTAAATAAGAAATAATTTCTATAACTACTATAAGTGGTAACAAGACGGCTGGCACTCCGCTGGGTACAAAAAGTTTTAAATAGCCAAATCCATGTTTAATAAATCCAATAATTGTCACTCCAATGAAAATAAATGCTGCTAAAACAAATGTCACAATTATGTGGCTCGTTACTGTAAAAGAGTAGGGGATCATACCGAACATGTTACAAAAAAGAACAAACATAAAAAGTGAAAATATAAATGAAAAATATGGTTTTGCTTTCGAGCCAGCTGTATCGCTTATCATTTTAGACACAAATGTATAACTAAGTTCTGAGAGCAATTGTATTTTATCAGGAATTATATTTTTCTTTTGCGCACCTAGATTAAAAATTATTAATATTGCTAATGAGCTTATGACCATGAATAAACTTGCATTAGTAAAGGATAAATCAATTTCACCTATTTTAATTTCTGGACCAATTCTATAAACATTAAATTGGTACATTGGATTTGCTGCCATAAAATCAATTCTGTAGTTTTTTTGCTGACCTAATTACATTTAATATACCCGCAACTACACCAACAAAAAAAAATATTATTATTAACCATGGTTTAGTATCAAACCAATTATCTAAAATAAACCCTATAATTGTCCCTACTAATACAGCCGCCACTAACTCAGTGCTCAATTTGAAAGCTTGTCCAATATTAGATGTTTGAGGATTTTCTTTTTCTATTTTTAACTTTTTACGTGCATTTTTAAGGCGGTCTTTAAGCTGTTCTTTACCCATCTAGGCAACCATGCTCTCAGCTTTTTCAAGGTCAACTGAAACTAGCTGACTTATGCCTTTCTCTGGCATGGTTACACCGTAAAGTCTATTCATTTTTGACATCGTAAGAGCGTGGTGAGTAACAATAATAAATTTTGTTTTAGTAATTTTTATGAGTTCATCCAAGAGATTACAAAAACGAGTAACGTTTGCGTCATCTAAAGGTGCATCTACTTCATCAAGAACACATATTGGTGAAGGGTTAGTTAAGAAAACTGCAAAGATTAAAGATAAAGCAGTCAGCGCTTGCTCTCCACCTGAAAGAAGAGTTATTGATTGAAGTCTTTTTCCTGGAGGACTTACCAACATTTCTAAACCTGCATCAAGCGGATCATCAGAGTCGACCAATTCTAGTTTCGCACTGCCACCGTTAAATAATTTTGTATATACTTCATTAAATTTTCTATTTACCTTTTCAAAAGCCTCAAGGAGTCTTTCTCGACCTTTTTGATTGAGTTCATTAATACTTTCTTTAAGTTTAACAATGGCTGTAACTAAATCTGATCGATCTTTTTCCATTTTTTTAATTTCAATCTCATATTTACTTGTTTCTTCATCTGCTCTTAGATTTACTGATCCTAGTTTATCTCTCTCTCTTTTCTTTTCATCAAGCAATTCTTCTTGTGTGAGTGCGTCCGGGAGATCACTTTGATCTTTCAAGTTTGAGAATTCAAAAACATCTTTTTCTGCAAGATTTAATTCATTTTCAATTCTCTCTAACAAATCAATTCTTCTTTTTGACAGACCATCAATTGTTGCTGTTGAACTCGCTTTTCTTTCTCTGATTTCTAT